>JBJXFD010000121.1:0-13228 GCA_046153985.1 Saprospiraceae bacterium | reverse complement strand
TAATCAAATAACGTCTAAATGAACAAAGATTTTCTTCTGCAACTCGGTCTGAAATCGCACAATGCTGGCACCAGCACCGGCCTGAACTCCAGCGATTCCGGGCAATATATCGCTTCTTATTCTCCGGTTAACGGAGAATTAATCGGCCACGTCAGCGTCACAACGCCAGACGAATATGCCAATGTCATCCAACTGGCACAATCGGCTTTTCAATACTGGCGCCAAGTGCCCGCCCCCAAGCGTGGGGAAGTAGTGCGCCAATACGGAGATGCCCTGCGTGCCCACAAAGCGGCATTAGGCAAATTAGTTTCTTACGAAATGGGCAAAAGCCTCCAGGAAGGGTTGGGCGAAGTGCAGGAAATGATTGACATCTGCGATTTTGCAGTGGGTCTTTCCCGGCAACTTTACGGCCTCACCATGCACTCCGAACGGCCCGGACACCGCATGTACGAACAATGGCACCCGCTGGGCATCGTGGGCATCATTTCGGCTTTCAATTTCCCGGTAGCCGTGTGGTCGTGGAACTCCATGATTGCCATGATCTGCGGGGACGTTTGTGTGTGGAAACCATCTGAAAAAACGCCCCTTTGCGGGGTCGCCTGCCAGCATATTTTTCAGCAGGTTTTGAAAGACAACGACATTCCGGAAGGGGTCAGCTGCCTCATCAATGGCGATTATCGGGTAGGAGAATTGATGACCCGCGACCACAACATCGCCTTGGTGTCGGCTACCGGCAGCACCCGCATGGGCAAAATGGTAGGCGCAGCGCTTGCCGAACGCCTTGGTCGCAGCCTGCTGGAGTTGGGTGGCAACAACGCCATCATCATCACGCCGAGCGCCGACATGAACATTGTCCTCACCGGGGCTTTGTTTGGCGCCGTGGGTACGGCCGGCCAGCGATGCACCACCACGCGCCGCCTCATCATCCACGAAACGGTGTACGAAGAAGCAAAACAAAAATTAGCCCGCGCTTATGGCCAGTTGCGCATTGGCGACCCGCTTGACGAAAACAACCACGTAGGGCCGCTCATTGACAAAGACGCAGTACAAAACTACCTCAATGCCATCGCAAAGGTGAAAGCGCAGGGGGGAACATTTTTGGTGGAAGGCGATGTGCTGGAAGGCGAAGCTTTCAAAAGCGGGTGTTATGTAAAACCTTGTATTGCGGAAGTGGAAAACCACTACCCTATCGTGCAGCACGAAACCTTCGCGCCGATTCTGTACCTGATTAAATACAGCAACCTCGAAGAAGCCATTGCGATGCAAAATGGCGTGCCACAAGGATTGTCTTCGGCCATTATGACCACCGACCTGCGCGAAGCAGAGCAATTCTTGTCAGCAGCAGGTTCCGATTGCGGCATTGCCAACGTAAACATTGGCACCAGCGGGGCTGAAATCGGTGGCGCTTTTGGCGGAGAAAAAGAAACGGGCGGTGGCCGCGAGAGTGGTTCGGATGCCTGGAGAGCCTACATGCGCCGCCAGACGAATACGATCAATTACAGCAAGCAACTACCCCTGGCTCAGGGGATTAAGTTTGAACTATAGGATTGATAATTGATAAATGATAATTGATGATGTGAAACATCACAGGTAAGAATGGGCTAAACACCGCTGACGCGTTCCTTCGCTTGAATGCCCACTGGGCATTCACCCTTCGGGATCGCTTAGTCACATCATCAATCATCATTTATCAATCGTCATTTATCAATGGTTAAGAGATCTCCCCTTAAAACATCACGCCAATCTTGATCACCAATACATTTACCGTGGCTTTGGACGCTTCTTTCCGGTTGCCTCGATCCGGGTCGAATACGATGCCGCTGTCGTCGGTTGCATCGGTGAAACCCGTTTGAAAAGCGACCCCTCCAATAAGACTTGTATTGTCGGAAAGGGTGTATTCGATCCCCCCGCCGATGCCCCAGGAAAGGTTGAGGCTGTTTACTTCCTTGCGGATGTCAATTTTTTCGTCATCGGTACTTACCCCAACGCCTTCAATTTGGCCGCGGGCCTGGGTTTTGAACCCAAGGGTAATGGCCGGTTCGACGTAATAGCGGAGATATCCAAATTCCCGGGTGCGCATTTTCAAACCCACCGGAATCTCTAAATACTGGATGCCGTATTTAAGTTTCACGTTGTTGGGCATGGTGTCCTGTGATGGGTTGAGGTCAGAGCGCGTCCAGTATTGGCCGCCGTATTCGTGCAGCAAGGTTCCACCGTGATTGAAGGCAAAGCCCAGGCCCATAGATAAGGCGTAGTTCTCCCGGAAATAATATTCGCCCAACATGCCCAACTTCAATCCGAGGTTGGAGCCGCTTGGGTTGATCCGGCTGGTGTTGGCCACCATCCAGGAAAAGGTCGGACTGGCCTGAAAGCCGAACCGGAGATCGTTTTGTGCCTGCACTGCGAGTACGGAGACCAGAAAGGCCGCTAAAGCAACCATTTTTTTCATGTTTCTGAATTTTGTCAGTTTGCAAATCGTGAATACTAACGCGTTTTAGAGCTTGTATAAGATTCCTGTACAAGCTAATAGAACAGGAATGCCGAAATATGCGTTTATCAAGCGCATTAGGTGACGGAACCTGAAACCCACTTTAGATAACGGGAATTTCAGGCAGTAAAGTTAAGCGTTGAGGTTAAAAAAATCTTTTTTACCAATCCGTAAGTTGTTGCCAAATATTAAAACGTCGCCAAATATTTGAAGTTCAATTTTTTATCTGCAAAGTGACGCACTGCGTCAGGTATTTTTAATGATTATGAATTGGAAAAAAACATTATTTCTTGGCTGCACGGCAGCTTTGTTACTTCAGTCCTGTGGTGGAGAACGCCGGGAAGTGCCAGACGTATCCCACATTTCGGCCAACGTGAAAATCGAGCGCTTCGAGCAGGATTTGTTCCGTTTAGACACGACTAATATGACGGCTTCGCTGGCGCAGTTGGAAACCCGTTATCCTGGATTCAGCCAGGTGTTTTTCCGGCAGGTGTTGCGCTCGAAGAATCCGGCTATCGCCTCCGAAGGCCACGAAGCCTACGTAAAAGGGTTCATCAATTTCCCTCCGGTTCGCCATCTGTTTGATACGTGTAGCACCGTTTTTGCCAATATGGATGACGTTGCCGCGCAGTTCGATCAGGCGTTTCGCTTGTTCAAATACTACCTTCCGGAACGGCGAACCCCGGACACCATTACGACTTTCCTTTCCGAATATTCTTACGCCGGTTTTTTGTACGGCGAAAACTCCTTAGCCATTGGATTGGATCTTTTTCTGGGGGCGTATTTCCCTTACGCCCGGTACAACCCTGGCCAGGAAGCTTTTTCTTCTTACTTAGTGCGCACCTATACCCGCGATCACATCGTTTCCAAATCCATGCAGCTCCTCATTGATGACTTGCTGGGAACGCCTTCCGGCAACCGCATGCTGGACGCCATGATGTTCAATGGCAAAAAACTGTACCTGCTTGATTTAACCCTGCCCAATACCCCGGACAGCATCAAGCTGGAAATCACAGCTGCCCAAACAGACTGGTTGCGCGACAACGAGCTGGAAATGTGGGCTTTTTTCTTAGATGAAAAACTCCTCTACTCCAGCGAATGGAAAGATATCCGGAAATACATTGACTACAGCCCCAATTCTCCCGGTATGCCCGAAGGCGCACCGGGGCGGACGGCCAACTGGGTAGGGTGGCAAATTGTGAAGGCGTATATGGAACTTCATCCCGAAACGACTCCGGAACAGTTGATTGCGATGAAAGATGCACAGGTATTGCTTGAAAAATCGCGTTATAAACCCAAGCGATGATCGAAAAAGGGGCTACCTTTACGGTAAGTTATGATGAACCATCAAAATTCAAATCATCAGGGAATATGTCAAAAAGAGCCATTCCTTTAGTTGATCTTTCTAAATTCGTCAAAGGCAACGCCGACGAGCGCGCAGCTTTTGTGCACGAGTTGGGAACTGCTTTCCACGAAATCGGTTTTGTAGGCGTCGCCAATCATGGCGTACCGAAACAACTGATCCAGGATTTTTATGCTGCGGCCAAAGCTTTTTTCGCGTTGCCGGAAGCAATGAAACGCAAATATGAAGTTGCGGGCCTCGCAGGCCAACGCGGCTATACGTCCTTTGGAAAAGAGCACGCCAAACAATCGCAGGTGGCCGATTTAAAAGAGTTTTTTCAAATCGGGCAGGAAGTGACCGACGGCGACGTCACTGTGGTGGACGATTATCCACCGAATGTAGAGGTTGCCGAAGTGCCTGATTTTTCGACGCTTGGCAGAGCGCTTTACAAAGCGTTTGAGGAGTCCGGCGCGCACCTGTTAAAGGCCATCGCCCTCTTCCTCGACCTGGATGAAGGGTATTTTGATGCAAAAATCCACAACGGAAACAGCATCCTGCGCGCCATTCACTATCCGCCCATCACACAGGAACCAGCTTCCGCAATCCGGGCAGAGCAGCACGAAGACATCAACCTGATCACCCTCTTGGTTGGCGCCTCTGCGGGCGGTTTGGAAGTATTGGACATGAACAACGAGTGGTTAGCCGTTGTGCCGGAATCGGACGAAATTGTCATTAATGTAGGCGATATGTTACAGCGCCTGACGAATAACTACCTCAAATCTACGACCCACCGCGTGGTGAATCCGCCCCGCGCTGAGTGGCATTTGCCGAGGTTGTCAATTCCTTTCTTCCTGCATCCGCGCAGCGAGATGGACCTCACGGGCCTTGCAAATTGCGTGACGGCAGAAAGACCGCTGGCTTATCCGCCGATTACCGCGGGCGCCTACCTGAGTGAGCGCTTGCGCGAAATTGGTTTGAAGAAGTAATAAACCTTTTTAGACTTCCCCAGTCTTTATGGAAAGGGCAAGGGAAGATTTCATGCAAAAAAATGCAATTATGGAAAGTCTGTTGTTATTCAATTTTTGGGGGCCGGAGATGTTTGTCATCATCTTTGCCATCCTGCTGCTGTTCGGCGGCAAAAAAATTCCGGAACTGATGCGTGGTATTGGCAAAGGTATCCGCGAATTCAATACAGCGCGCTCTACAATCGAGCAGGAAATGAAAGATGGGATGCGTGAAAGTGAACGCAAAAAAATCGAAGACAATAAAGAGCAGGCTGCTGAAGGGTAAGCTCTTTTATTCAAAAAAAAAGCCTCCGTGCCAGATCGCCGGAGGCTTTTTTTTTTCTAAGGTTGGTTCCGCCGCCGAACAGAGTTCGGCTGTACAGTTGGCTTACTTCTTAAACAGCCCGCCGAGGAATTTCATACCCATGTTGGCCACGTCATCCATGATGCTGCCGTCGCCGTCGCTGTCCAGGAATTGGGTAACCAAAGCCATGGTCGGATTGCTGTTCTGCTGCTGGGAGACGGTGCCATTCAACAAGGAAGCCAATCCGCCTTCATCCAATCCATTTTCACGCTTGGTTTTGCCGAGCATGCCCATCACAATCGGCGCCAGCATGGTCATTAACTGGCTGGTTTGGTTGTTGTTCAGCCCGCTCATCTGGCTCACCATATTTGATACGCCACCCTGGCGATCTCCCAAAATATGATTCAAAATCCCTGCGCCATTGGCTGCGCGTTCGTTTTGGGGTTGAACGTTGCCGGAAAGCATCCCCATCAGGTTTTCTAAAATGCCGCCGTCGTGGTCGCGGTCCAAAGCGTTGGACAAAGAAGCTGCTCCATCCTGAGACGCGGCATTGCGAGCCAGGGCGCTAACCAAAGTTGTCACAATTCCCGATGCCGCTGTTGCTGTTTGTTCTCTGTCAGCACCGCCTATTTGCTGGCTCAATTGGTCAACCAAGCCGCCCGACAGTTGGCTTTGAAGCATATCCATGATGTTCATACTCAATTAATTTTATAGTGTAATGATGAATCAAATCCAAATGTACCAAAAACTGCCGGAATGGCAAAAATCGCACTTGAGACTATTTTTTAAAAAGAAGTAACAGGCAAAATTCTATATTTGAAGGATTCAGCCAGTTGTGCCGAAAAACTATACCAGCTACCTATGCAAACCAAGCAGAGCAGTGACCGCCACCGCAATATTTATGAGGCTTGTTTCGATGCGCGCAATTTCGCAACTGATCTAACGGCGCTTTCCACAGGAGATGCCGATTTGCCTTACCAATGGATTTCGGCGCTGCTGCAACGCAAGCCTTTCAAAGCGCATTTTAATGCGGATTTCAGACAAAACCTGCTGTTTCGGCACTGGTATTTCAGCGCCCGCAATGCCGAACGGGCCATGGGCGCGCGCGTGCTGGCCCTTGGGTTTCCCATTGTCACCCTCAGAAGCGATGAAGGGTGGCTCGCGGCGCCTTTGTTGATTTGGAATTTTCAGCTGGAGCCCGACTCCGACCGCACGGAAGCCTGGAACATCACCAGACAGTCCGACCTGCCCGTTTACGCAAACCTGCAATTGGCCCGTCATATTCATCCCGATCATTCACTGGATTTTGAAACGGAATTGCTGGATTTGCAAAAAAGCGGTATTGGCGACCCCGGTACGTTAACCACCTGGGTATCGAAATGGGTTGAAAAACTCGGCTGGGAACTCGAAAACCAGACCATTGCCATTGCACCCTGGCCCAAGCCGGAGGAATTGGATGAAAACAGTTGCGAAGGCGCTGTTTACTGGAGTGCCGCGCTGGGTGTCTTCCCGCCCCAGGAGTACTACCCACTGCAATTGCCTGAACCGAAAACGGCAGAGACTGGCAGCAGCGACTGGGGCCATCCATTTGGCTTGCCGGAGCTCGACCCCTGGCAGTCCAATGCTTTACAAATGCTGCGCACCCATCGCAATACCCTGATAGAAGGCATCGCCGGAACCGGAAAAACGCATTTACTGACCCACCTGCTCATCCAGGCTTTGTCGAATGGCAAAAGCTGTCTGGTGGTTTCCGAAAGCGTCCCGTCTTTACAGCAGATTCAATCCCTGTTCGGACAACAGGCTTTTGCCAGCCTTTCTTTTTTGTTGCGCGATGCCTATTATGATAAAAACCTGTTGCTCGAATTGCTGAGGGTCATTGGTCAGGCGGACCGAACCGAAACGCGTCACCGAAAAGACGCTTTCCGGCAGACGTTAGACAAGCTCACGCTTGAAAAAATGAAAATGGACCAGCAGTACGTGGCGATCCGGCGCAAAGTTTTCGGAGAGTCCAACTGGTCGGAAATCGTGGGGCGTTTTTTGCGCATCAACAGGGTGGAAGGCAAGGAATTGCTGAGCAGCCAGTTGAATCCGCAGGAGTTTCAGTTTCAGGAAAAAGAGTTTCAGGAAACGACGGAAGCCATCGAAAAAAGTCTGCCATTGTTCCATCGGATCAATACCATGAACCACCCGCTGCGCAACCTGAATGCCGGTATTTTCATTCATTATGATAAGATAGATAGCATAGAGTTTATTGAGCGGCAAACAAAAGAATTGCTCGAAAAAGCCTCGAAAGTACACCATCGGTTCATTCTCAAGCAAAATGAATACGCCGACCGCCTGCTGGATTTCTACGAGCAGCATTACCGCGAATTGCTCGAAAAAACGGAAGCCCTGGGAGACCGGCTGCGCGAAGCCGACCGGCGCTTCGGGATGGAACTCCTGCGATCCGGCAAAGGAACCCTGCGCCTCTATGGCGTTTTTTCCGATAAGCACCGCCAGATGCTCGAACTGAAAGAAGCGATCGCTTTGGCCAGTGCCGCTATGGAACAGACGCATCGGGAACACCGCTTTTTTGAATTCAATTTTGAGGACGGGGCACTTGCCGATGAACAACTTGCTGCCTTTCTGAAAGCGCTTGAGCGTTGGCGCGACAGCCTGCCGTCCGTCATTCAGGACGAATTGCTTCGCCTGAGCGCTAAAACAGCCCTGCCCGAACTGGAGATGAACGAGCAGATAGAAGAATTGGAAACGACCCTGGAACTGCTCACCGAAGAAATCAATGAATCGGGACTTTACCAGCTTCCTTTAGAAAACAAGCGCCTCACCATTTCCAAACGGCAGCGGTTTCTGGAGGAACTGATGGAACAATTGGAAGCTACGCGGTTCAGCCTGAAAGATTTCGGGTTGTTCTACGATTGGCAGCGCAACTGGTTCCAGATGCCCGAGGCTTCGCGCCGGGTGCTGAAAGCGCTTGCCAAAGTACGACCCTCTAACTGGCAGGCCGCTTTTGAAAGCTGGTACCTCAATAATTGCCTCAGCAACACGTTTCAGCCGGCGCTTCCCACTAAGGAGCTGCCGCTGAAGGACTATGCCCACCAATACCGCCTTTTGGAAAATTTAATGCTTCCGCAAATCGCAGACTTGTGGCAGGAACAACGCGAACAGGCGTTGCAGGCTTTGAAGCGCAACGGGGAACGCAGCCGGAATTCGGCCTACGACACCTGCTTCGGAAAGAACAATGCCGATTTGTGCAAAGACAAATCCTTAGAAGATATTTTTCGTTTGGCATTGCCAACGATTGCCCGAACCCTGCCGGTTTTGTTGGTGACGCCCCGGATTGCTCAAGCTATGTTGCGCACAGCGGGCCCCGGCATTTTTGACGTCGTTTGCATCGAAGAAGGCCACCGGATCAGCGCCCGCGAAGGCGAAGCATTGACCCGGTTGGGAAATCGGGTCGCGGTTTTTACGGATCCTTCGCTCACGATCCCCGGCAGCGGCGACTTTGCCACGCAGTTCGCTGCAAGCGGTGCGCGGGTGGCGCCCCTGCGCATTTGCCACCGGTGGCGGCCTGGGAGTTTGTTGCCCTTGTCGGGCAATGTGGAGTGGAGCGACAAGGCCCTGCAGGAATGTTCTGTACACTACGAACAATTGGACGGGCGCTACCAGGTTGGTCAGGCCGTGAACGAGGAAGAAGCGCAACAGGTCATCCGCTTGTTGAATCAGGTCAAGGAAACCCCGCAGCGCACCTTTCCCACGGTTGGAATTGCTTGTTTTACCCTTCAGCAACGGGATTTGATTGCTGATTATTTATTGCAAATCAAGCGAAAAGACCTGCCCGGAGCGGATAAAATCAAGCAAATGGAGCGCAACGGGCTGGGCGTTTTTCACCTCAGTGAATTGCACGGATTGCAGTTCGATATTTTGTTCGTCAGCAGCGTTTTTGGGATTTCGGATGTCAAAGGCAATTTGCCGGACGCCGCTGACTGGTTAGAAACGCCGGAAAGCCACAGCCTCGTCAATTTGCTTCAGGGCTGTGTGCTTAAAGATCTTTTCATCCTCAATTCAATCCCGAAAGTGGATTTGTCACGCCGGCTGAACCTTCCGGAAAAAACGGGCTGGTCGGCCTGGGCATACTATTGCGCTTATGCCGAAGCTTTTCAGGCTGCCGACATGGCTGCCCAGCAAGCGATTATTGACAGCTATCGCAATGTCCACCGCGCTGAAATCTATCCTTATCCGGACAGTATTTTTGCTGCAGAAGTCGCCCGGGAACTAACGCCTTACCTCGGCGCCGGGCGCATTCAGGTGAATGTACGCGAAGCGCACCGCTTTTTCCCGGTGTTGATTCAGGCCGCCCGGGCAGGCGAGCCCAATGTTTGCATCTTACCCGATTGTTTTCATGCTCATTCTCCGACTACGGATTTGTTGTGGGAGTATGAACAAACGAGAATTTTAGCACAGCAGGGCTACCGCTTCCTGCCGGTCTGGTCGGTGAAATGGTGGAAAAATCCAACCCTCGAAGCCCGGAAAGTTGCCAGCCTGATTCTGAAATTTGATGCAGAAGGCATTGACGATGAGGAGGGGACGTTGGGAGAAGAAATGGATCAGGAACCAAAAGCAGGCAAGGAATAAATGAATAGCCGCAGTCGGAATGGATCAGCGTGATTGACTCTAATCCATCCGATTACAGCATTGCCAAGTTTTGTGAAACATCAATAACCGGGGAATAGCCAAGCAGACTTAAAATGATTGTTTCACAAAGTATTAAATTTGGATATCAGGGAATACGTTTAGTTTGTACAACAAGCGTGGTTGTGTGTTTAATACATGACAAAGGTAGCCATGCAAGGCGCTTGCCGGCAATTCCTGTACGGGACAAATAGGGGACAGTTTGCATTAAAGGCAGGGGTGGACAAAGGGGGTGGACATACTTAAAGCTTAAGTAAGCTGCTTAATTCGGGGTCAACTGTGTGCTGTATTTTTTTGCGGAGTCGCTGTTTGCTTTTTTTAACACCCTCCAGACTGATGCCAAGGGTTCGGGCAATTTCGCGGTTGTTGAATTCGAGTTTGAGTAAAACGAGCAAGCGGATTTCTCCCGGGGTGAGGTTGATGGACTGCTGTTGAAGGTGGAGGATGAAGTCGTGGTGGACTTCATCAAAAAGGTGCTTAAATTGCTCCCAGTCTGTTTCCGTGCTAAACGTAAATTGCAGGAGCAAAGCCCTGATCGTCTCCTGGTCTATATTGGGTGAAACGCTTCGGAGGTGTTCTTCAATTCCCAGAGACAATTCGTTGTGGTGTTGTAAGCGTTTCACATATCGGTCCAATTCTTCCTTGTTTTCTGCATAGCGTTCCTGTAAGTGGCGATGCACCATTTGCTGCTCCCGGTTTTTGAGGTAAAAAATAACGCTGAAGCCACTAATAATCAAAGCCAATATGCAAATAGCAATAATGAAATTGCGCTGCGCCGCTTTTCGGGCTGTTTCCTGAGCAAGCAGCGATTGATTCATCAATTCTTTCTGTTGGAAGAGCGAGTGTTGTTCCCGGGTACGGTAAAATTCCCGGGTTGTAGCAGTC
The DNA here is from genome assembly GCA_046153985.1 of Saprospiraceae bacterium. Lineage (GTDB taxonomy): Bacteria > Bacteroidota > Bacteroidia > Chitinophagales > Saprospiraceae > JABWAJ01. The sequence continues at coordinate 2,516 of JBJXFD010000121.1, read as the reverse complement.
TGGTTCACCGAATCCTCCATCTCATGGGCTCGTTTCCGGAAATGATAGGCTTGTTCCCAATCTCCGGCAAGGACATAATAATCAGACCAGGTCAGGATGGTTTGTTGCAATGTCAAAAGCGTATCGCTTATGCGGCCGGCGGTCTCTAAATATTTTCGGGCACGGTCCAGGTCTTTGTTTTTCAGCATTAATTTTGCTAAAGCAACAGAGGCATTGAGTGCACTAAGGTCTTGCCCGGTGAGCAGACTGCCTTGAAAATCCTCTTCCAGCAGGGCCTCTGCTTCTTCCAATCGCCCCAATTCAAGCATGACCATCCCTTTATTGCCTTTGGCAATGTATTCCCAATCCTTATTTCCTGCTTCTATCGAACTTCCGATCACTTCGTCATAGCACCGGATGGCTTCGTCGTATTGCCCCAGTTCTTTGTAAGAAAGCGCAATGGTATTCATGCGGTTCAGCTTGCGCTCAACCGGGAAATGACTTTCCGGAAACTCCAGTACCTTCTTATTGTACAGAATCGCCAGGTCGTGTTTTCTGAGGCGATAATAATATTGCGCCAGCGCATGGTACTTTTGGTCTAATTGAGTCAGTTTGGGCTGTATTTTCGGAGCGTCAAGCATTTTTTCCAGAGCCATTACAAATGGAAGAGCTTTGTCTGTGAGGCTGGTTAAATTGATGATTCCTGCCAACGCCTCGGCTGACAAGTCGTAAAGCTTGTTTTGCTTGCTGATTTCGTAGGCCGATTCATAAAAAAATGCAGGCATGTACTGCTGAAACTCCCCTTTAGGCCAAAATTTACCACACAACAGCGCGATGGATGCTTTTTCTTCCGGCTCGAGATCGGCTGTTTCTGACCATTTTGACACCAAAGTAATGGCATACCCCATGTCGGTATTCGGCAATGTCGGGTTCCTGGATTCGAGTCTTTCAAAATAGAAGCGAATCGCCTGCGGGTCCGGTTTTTTTGTCAATCTCAAAAAATCGAACCATAGATCGTCCACTAACTTGCTGGTGGCCTGGGCCGACAACAAGAGCATACTGCCCGGAAGCAGTAAGATCCATAGATTAACGCGCAAATATTTCAGCATTCCGGTAAAGGGGTATTACGATATCATTATCGAAACTTTTTAGGTCATTGCTTTTCCTCATAGATTGTTTTCGTTGCCGCCCAAGCGGTAACCACATCTTCTCCGATTCGGGATTTCCAGTTTTTTTGTGGATTTTTTTGAATAAATCGCGCCAAATCAACCTGGCGTGGTGAAAGCACTGCTTCCGGATTTTGCCGCTTGCCCGTTAAAGCGTTGGCGCGGGCTGCCTGAAGCGGCGTCATTGGCACAAAACGATAATGCGTTTTGGACAGGTAATATTTAGGTTCCTTATCGGATCGAAAATCCGATTTCGGAGCAACGGCCTTATTCCCAAGCGTTTTTTCGGCTGCGGTTTTCTGTGCAGTATTGTGGTAAAAAACACCATCGGCACAACTTGCTTTTTGCCCCGATTGGATCAATTTTTCATAAGATACCACGGCGGGATCAAAAGTGACTTGCACCACTTCCCGCCCGTCCATAAATCCGGGTTGCGTAGCGACGACGCCCGGGGTGCTGCCGTAATGGCCTTCGCCAGTCCAGAAGCAATACATGGGAAAAGTCGCTGTTTCGACCCCCCGCAGCGCTGCGCTGAACTCCTCATTCAGCAAATCGAGGTAGGCAGGTGCTACGCGGCTCTGTATATCGAGTGCCTGCAACATGGCCTGCACCAAACCCCATGCCGTATAATTGCCATTCACCCGCGGGATAATGTCCTGACCACTTTTGTCTACAATGCGAACCACCGGATTGTTCCAGGCGGGTTCGCCGTAGCGTTTCAGCACTTTGGCATCTTCGCCGTCCTTATTGTTGTAAATAGCTAAGGGTACAAAAAGGGTTTCGATGGCTTCCGCCAACAGTGGATGGCTCAGTACATTTTGCCCGTAGTTGCGGCAGGTTGCACATCCCGGCACTTCCTGAAAAAGGATCAACACGGGTTTGTCCGATTTTTTGGCGACCGCCAAAGCTTCGTCGAAACTGCGCATCCACTTCACTGTGCCCAGTTCTTCGGGTTGGGTAGTTGGAACAACAGGTACTACAGCTTTGTCAGCAGGAGTGAAGAACACAGCAAATACAAGGAACCAGAGCATGGCAACAGATTTTAGTGAAAAAATATACTTCAAAGGACACCCTGAATAGCCCTTGCGTTGAGGCCGGAACGGATATTTGGCTACAAAACCTCCATCACCGTCCGGAACGCGACGTATTTGTCTTTGTACCGCGCAGTATGGTCGTCCTGTAGTCGTTTGGCATGGCGCGCTGCGTATTCCTGCAAATTTTTCATGCTTTCGCAAGAATATTGCGTGGTATAGGTCATGCCATCGCTGTCGTCCTGCACAATGCGGCAAATGCGGTGGTCGGTGAACAAGCCCGTGGCCAGCACGTCGGGGATATGTACGCTGCGCATCCAGTCCAACCACTCCTCGTGGA
>JBJXFD010000108.1:0-9817 GCA_046153985.1 Saprospiraceae bacterium | reverse complement strand
ATTTGCCAATTTGCCTTTTGCCCTTTGCCTCTTTAATCTACTTCTAACTTAAGATCTGGAATTACAAAAAGAATCCTGCTATGGTATCTGAATCCAGAATGAAAATTGACCTTTTTGCGCAAATTGCCCTGATCGCAATGACCCTGCTGCTCCTGCTGATCGGACAGTGGGTTGCCGCAGCTTATCCGCTTGTCATTTTGCTGATCTGGCAAGCGCTCAGCGCCCTCGAATTATTTTTCGCTTACCGGCACCGCCGGCGTCGTTACTACCTTTTCATCACCGTTGCCGCTGCGGCTTTACTGCCGCTTTGGACGTCCCTTCCCTATCTCTGGGGCTACCTCCCATTTGCGCTGATGGCGGCCTGGTACCTTTTTGAAACCGCCTGCGACTTCGCGGTGGTTTATCGCCGGCCTCGTTCTTTCTGGGATTTGTAAATTGCATGGAAACTGATAAAAATGCCATAACTTTGCCCAAACGCAATTTATGAAACCTTCCGCACTCCTGTTTGTGTGCCTTTCGGCCTTTTTGCTTACGTTCAATGCCTGCGGGGACAAACCCGACGATAAAGAATATACCGGTGATGCCATTGCGCAAAATTCCTCGAATCCTGCTCCGGATACCAACGGCACCAATGGAAAACCCCTGTCTGAGGGCCTCACGGAAGACTATACCCATACCGACCGGGTCATCTGGCAAAAGCCGGACATGGTGCTGAACCTGCTCGGCGGGCTGGAAGGGAAAGCCGTAGCGGATATTGGCGCCGGCACCGGGTTCTTCACCCTCCGCATGGCACAAAAAGCCCGCAAAGTCATTGCCATTGACATTGACCCCCGGTTCATCAACTACTTAGACAGCATCAAAACCCTGGAACTGCCGGAGAAATTTCAAGCCCGCATCGAAACACGCCTCGGCAAACCCGACAACCCCCAACTCAAGACCGGCGAAGTGGACCTCGTGGTCATCGTCAATACCTTCATGTACATCCGCGACCAGGTGGCCTACCTGAAAATTCTGCGCAACGCCCTCACGCCGGGCGGCAAAATCCTCATTGTAGACTTCAAGAAAAAACGCACACCGGTGGGCCCGCCCAACGACATCCGCGTGCCCATCCACGTGGTGGAAGAAGCGCTGTATGAAGCCGGGTATAAAAACGTGCTCGCTAATGATACGGCGCTGGATTATCAGTATATTTTGGTGGGGGAGCGCTAATGTTCCTTGTTGAAGGCATTGGTTATTTGGCAAACGGCAACACTACGCAACGCAAGGCTTACGAAGTTTTGACCGCGTTCCGCGTGTTCGATTTATTGCAACCTTTCCAACCCGTTCTGGCGGGCACTATTCCGCTGGCCATAGACATCCCGGACAGCGACTTAGACCTCATTTGCTGTTGGGAAGAGGAAGCCGCTTTCGCGGAATACGTAACGCACCACTTTGGCCATTTTCCCGACTTTCAACTTTCCCAAAAACTCATTCGCCAGCGTCCCACTGTATTGGCACGCTTCACGGCGGGTGATTTTCCCATCGAAATTTTTGGACAAAACCGACCAGCTGCGGAGCAGGAAGCGGTGCGCCATTTGCTGGTAGAATACGCTATTTTGCAGGAACGAGGCGAGGCTTTCCGGCAAGCGGTGATTGATTTGAAAATGGCGGGGATGAAGACGGAGCCGGCGTTTGGGCGGTTGTTGGGGATGGAGGGAGGAGATGCGTATGAGCAGCTGTTGAGGTAAAAAACCAGGGGCGCCCCCTCCCGGAAGTGCGCTTATCCACCATGCAGAAGAAGCGCTGTAAGAAGTCGGCCATATAAACTTACTCACTAATGGTACGGTACTGGATTAGCCTTATATTTTGGCAGGGATGGGATTATAGGGTCAATGGGTCTAAAACCTGTTAAAAAAGTTTCCAAATTTTTATTATTATAAATTTAAACCAACTATATTCACTTCGATTAATTTAACATTTTAGACTGTATAATATTGGTTTTATACTTCGCGCTGCGAGGTATAAAAAACCACGCATTCCAAAAATTATCCAAGGGAACCGACAGCAGTTCTTCAATACCGGCATGAAAGGCTTTGGCAAATGCCTCCATGTTTAAATCTGCTGGACTTGATGCCACCTCCCAAAATACCTTACATTTGCCCCCTGAAAACAATAAAATCATGTCTGAAGAAACAAAACCATGCCCCCAATGTGAATCGCCTTATGGGTACGCAACAGGAGAACAATCATACACGTGCCCGGAATGTGGTCATGAATGGACGCTCGAAACGTTGATAAAAGAGGACGACATCCTCGTGGTGAAAGATTCCAACGGAACGATCTTGCAAAATGGAGATTCAGTCATTGTGATTAAAAACTTACCGGTGAAAGGAGCTTCTCTGCCCATAAAAGCGGGGACCAAGGTGAAAAACATCCGGTTAACCGACGGCGACCACAACATTGATTGCAAAATTGAAGGTTATGGGGCTATGGCGTTGAAATCAGAATTTGTTAGAAAAGCCTGATAATTATACCTCGCACCGTTAGGTGCGAAGCCGCTTTTGTCATGCTGAGCGCTGCTAATCAAATCGTTAGGCCGAAGGCCATGCACAACTTGTCCCGTAAAGCGGGAAAACCAAGCAGCGCGAAGTATACTTTTTGAACCCGCTACCCCTTCCCCTTCAAAAACGCCAGCGCCTCCACATTAAACCGTTGCCATTGCTCAATATTGCAAATATGGCCGCATCGCTCAATGACCACAAGGGTTGCTTTTTCCTGGTGCGCAACAAAGCGGTGCGCTGCTTTGAAGAAGACATGGTCTTCGGCGCCCATCACCACGAGGCTCCATTTTTTTAAGGGCCGGTAGAAGCACTCCTCCAGCACTTTGAAAAATTCGCCGTACAGGCCGACCCATTTCATGTACTCAGCCTGGGTGAGCCGCTTGGCTTGTTGCCGGTAGAGGCGTCTCGATTTTTCGTGGTTCTTTTTGGGCAAAATGATCAGGGAAAAAAGGGCGTAAATGTAGCGGTAGGGCAACACGAGGTTGAGCAGTTTTGAGGCATGCACCAACACACGCATCTTGAGGGTAGCGCGAAAAACACCGCCAGCCATCACCATTTTATCCACTAATGCTGGTCGGCGCTGATCTAAGCGCTGGAGGATGGCACTGCCAAGGGAGAGCGAAATGAAGTTCGCCTGTTCAATTTTCAGGTGGTCCATCACTTCCAGGATATCATCGCAAACAATGTCGAAATTGTAGCTTAAAAAGGCTGGCTCCATGCCTTTCGACAAGCCGTGATCGCGCAGGTCGAGCAGCAGCAAGTTAAAGAAGGGCTTGAAGGCTTCCGTCTGGTATTTCCAGGTGGCAATGGCGCCGCCTGCCCCGTGGATGAAGACGAGCCAGGGGGCATCCGTGGGCAAGCGATAGATTTTATAATGAAGCATGGAACCTTTATTGACTGGACATCAAAACAAGCTGCGCCCAAAAATGTTGTCCTACCATGATGACTCAAGACAGAAATACCGGGCTGCGCCAACTGCGGCCTTCTATTCCCGTAGACTTAACTGAAACCCCGGAAAATAGCGCCGGGCATTTCCAAAACGCCACGCTCCGGCCCATCCTCAAGTTGCAAAATGAATTGCTGCTCCAAATCTTCCGGCAGTACGTTCAAAAATCAAAAGGCTCCTTTTTCCAGCTTGACCGGCCTAAAAAACTGGCGTTCATCGCCAACAGCATCCGACGCGACCTGCACTTCCGAAACTTCCTGGTTGGCATCGTTGCCGGGCATTTCACCGAAGCGGAATGGGCAGTTTTTGCCGGACAGGAACAGGAACTCTCGCGCCGCATCGCCGATTTGCTGATCCAGCGGTTGAGTGATCAAGTGGAGCGTTTTTTGCCGCTTTAGCGGTTATGATTACGCAGAGTTTCGCGGAGTTGGCACCGGAGTTAGGACGGAGTTTTTGTGCCTAACTCAGCGAAACTCCGTGCCAACTCTGTGCAACTCCGTGTAAATTAGAATACAGGATATTGTGCTGCCTGACATATTTACAGCGAAAACAAGTAGCAATATTGTTATTGAAAAATCGTATTTTTTGTCACATTTGCAAGTCGGTGTACTTATTGCATCTAAAGCCGGGGGCTAAAACCCCGAACCAAAACATCATCATCAGTCCAAAAAATCATTGTATGAGAAAATTAATTTTTCTGATTTTCATCTCCTTTATTTCCTTTGACATTCAGGCAGCACTCCCCGACGCCGTGTGGCGAGCGCTGGAAAAACAAGACCGGAAGTTAGCCAGAACCTTGCTGGAAGCGGCATTAAAAACCGAAGAAACCAAGGTGGATGCCGCCATGACACTGGCTTTGCTCAATTTGCTGGAAGCAAAAAGGGATAACCTCGACCTCATGAAGATGGCCTTGCCTGCTATGGAAGATCCATCGTCGTACCTTTTTGCCTTGTGGTTCTCCGACGCCGTCGTAGATGGCCTCGGCAAAAAGGATAAAGCGCATGAACAGTTTCTGGAAATGTTGATCAAAAACACCAATTTGAACGAAAGTATCAGAGCAAGTGCGACGTATACACTTGGTTTTCAACGATTGCTTTCAAATGATTACAAAAGCGCATGGAAGACCTGGGCTGGCGTTCAGTCGTTGAAAGACTGGCAATTTGTGGGGCCGTTTGACAACATTTCCGGAAGCGGGTTCAACAAAAACTTCGACCCTATCCAGCAGCCACAACCACAGGCGTCGTTTAAGTCTGCCACCAATTCCAATATAAACTGGTTTACCCCGAATGACATAAAAATGGATCCGTGGCTTTCTCCCATTTACTACGTCCCCGTGTCGCAGGGGGTAGTTTTTGCCCAGACTTTCGTCATCAGCCCCGACGACCGGACCGTCATCCTGGCGTCGGGCTACAGTGGAGATTGCAAACTTTGGGTCAATGACCAGCAAGTGCTTGAACTCGAAGAAGAACTTAAAACAGAACTTGACTACTTCAAACGGTCGGTGCGGCTGAAAAAAGGCGCAAACCGTATCCTGATTCAACTCGGTTTTACTTACAAAACCGATTACCCCAATTTCATTGTCCGGCTGCTCGATGAAAACATGAAACCTGCGCAAGGGCTTACGCATTCCAGTATTTACCAGCCATACAATAAGGCTTCGAAGGATGATTTCGGCGACCCTGTCCCGCATTTTGCGGAGGCTTTTTTCGAGAAAAAAATAAAGGAGCAACCCACAAACATACTCAATTACCTGATGCTGTCGAAAGTGTACTACCGCAGTGGGGAGAACAATAAAGCCATCGAAGTGCTGCACCGGGCAGAGAAATTGTCGCCAAACAATATCCTCGTGCATCAAGCCCTGATTGAAAATTATTCTATAATTGGCAACCGCACGGAAATCCTTAAGCAGCTGGAACACATCAGGACATTGGACGCTTCGCTGCCTATGATTGTCGTTTACGACCTGGAACAACATTTGGAAAATGAAAATTATGACGATGCGGCCAAACAGTTAGAACAATTGAAAATGTTGACAGGGGATGATTCCGAAAACTTTTTTAACTACCAAATCCGATTGTACGGGGCAAAAAAAGACTACGCTGCCCTCCTCGAATGCATTGAGAAAGCGTACAACAAATATCCGGAAAACCCGGATTATGCAATTTACAATTACCGGATTGCCAAAAATACCAGCCAACAGGCAACCCTGCCAGCTTATCAGTTGGAAGAATACCTTAAGAACAATTTCAACGATGTTGTTTTCCAGACGCTGATTGATGAATACATTAGACTTGGCAATAAACCCAAGGTCGAAAACCTGCTGAAGAAACGGATTGAAATGTTTTCGGAAGAGCTTAGTTTCATCAGTGCTTTGGCCGGGTTTTACTTTCAGTTGAAAAACTACACGAAGGCCCTGGAGTATACGGACATGAAGCTAAAAAATGCGCCCTTCTACGCCGAAGCATGGCTCGAAAAAGGCTATATCAAGGAGGTGATGAAGCGCAAGCAGGAAGCAATTGCCGATTTTGAAAAAGCCATCCATTACGACCCCAACCTGTTCGATGCCAGGGAAAAATTGCGGGAATTGCAAGGCAAGGAACCCTTACTTTCTTATTTCAAAAAGGACGACGCCTACGACATTATCCAAAAACAATTACAGTCGGCGCTGTCCACCGATGACAATTACGAATACATTTTCGACGAGCGAAATTTTGTCGCTTTTGCGGAAGGAGCTTCAGTGGAATATAACCTGCTGTCCATTCGCATGCTGAACGAATCAGGTGTACAAAATTGGAAAGAAACGAGCATCGGCTACAATGGTGCACGCCAGCGCTTAGTCATCGAAAAGGCCGAAACCATCAAAAAAAATGGCCAGAAAATAGCGGCAGAACAAAACGGGAATGAAATAGTATTCCCTTCCCTGGAAGTGGGAGACGCCATTTTGATCATTTATAAAAATGAAAATTACACGAGTGGAAAATTGAGCAAGGAGTTTTGGGATTCCCGAATTTTTAATGACTTTGCTCCGGTGAAAGCGGCAGTTTATCGGTTGCTTGTTCCTGTTGGTTTTGAGTACAACATGGATAGCCGGAATATTGACGTTCAACCCGTAGAAACCGACCTCGGCGACTTTACGATGAAAACCTGGAAATTCGAAAACCTTTCCAAAAGTAAGGACGAAGTGTTAATGCCCCCGTTGGGTGAAGTGGGCATGAGTCTGCAACTGACTTCGGTTGATTCCTGGCGTATCATCTCAGAATGGTACCACGATCTTGCGCTGCCGCTGGGGCGCGAAAATTTTAATATCAATCGTGTTTACGAGGAAATTTTCAGTGGGAAAAACATCGAATCGGATTTTGAGAAGGCCCGGGTTATTTATGACTATCTCTGTCAAAACATCCGGTATAGCTCTGTGTCGTTCCGTCAAAGCAATTTTGTGCCACAAAAACCCATGACCACCATCAGCACACAGTTGGGCGACTGCAAAGACCTGTCACTGCTGTATCACGTGCTGGCCAAAAAAGCTGGCCTCCATACCCACCTTGTACTGGTGAACACGCGCGACAACGGCGAAAATACCCTGCGAACGCCGAGCTTGAATTTCAACCACTGCATTGTGAAAATAGACTTGAAAGACCAGACGCTATTCCAGGAATTGACTTCTGAAAAACTTCCCTTTGGGGCGGTGCCAAACACCATTGCCAATGCTCAGGCGCTCGTCATCCCCAACTCGAAAGACGATCCGGAAGGGGCAGCGCTCATTCATATCCCTTCCAAACCGGTACACCCGACTCACCTGATCCGGAAAACGACTGTAAAAATTAACAGCAAAGACCTTCAGGTAAAAACCTCTCTGACAACCACAGGTAACTCAGCTTCAGAATATCGCTATCATTTCTCCGGGTTAACGAAAGAACGCATCGATGAAACCATGGAAAATTTGGTGGCGCAACCTTTCAAAAACCATCTTCAACTGGGGACATATAGTTTTGAAAAATTAGAAAGCAGAGATCCAAGTTTCACTTATCACGTTGATTTTGAGGTAGAAAATGAGGTAATGCTAATAGGCGGAATGAAAGCAGCCAAGTTGCCATTCTTCGAGACCATTTTTTCGCTCAGCAATTTTCCCAATGAGGAAAGGGTATACCCAATCCAGTATTGGCTTTATGAAACGGCTGATTTTTATGAAACGGAAATCATTTACCAATTGCCCGAAGGCAGTGAAATTGTAGAAATTCCCGAAGATGTGGCCATCAATGACGATTATATTCAATACTCGCTGCAATCGGAAAAATTGAACGGCAACAGTGTGAAGGTGCTCCGAAAGGTCACTACTAAAAAAAATACGATCCCGGCTGAGCAATACAAGCATTTTAGGGAAACGGTGAAAAAAATTATTGAGGCAGAAGATAAATATTTGGTATTCAGGTAACAAACCTTAAAACCAAAATCATCCGGCCAACAACGTCTAAAAAATGACACCAACTTTTTTTAAAAATCAAGCCGAATTCAGAGCCTGGCTGGCTGAAAACCACCAAAAAGAAACCGACCTGCTGGTCGGTTTTTATAAAATCGGCAGTGGAAAACTGAACATGACCTGGTCGCAATCGGTGGATGAAGCGCTTTGCTTTGGGTGGATAGACGGCGTTCGCAGGTCCATTGACCACGACAGTTATTGTATCCGCTTTACTCCGCGAAGACCGAACAGCATCTGGAGTACCGTGAATATTCAGAAAATTGAAAATTTGACGAAGGCCGGGTTGATGCAACCAGCAGGCCTTGAAGCGTATAGTCACCTGAAAGGAGACAAATCAAGGATTTATGGCTTTGAGATGGAGGCTAAAAAATTAGGAGATCAGCTTGAACATAAATTTAAAGCCAACGAGGCGGCCTGGCGCTTTTTTACCACCCAGGCGCCCTCTTATCAGAAGGCCACCATCCATTGGATTATGACCGCCAAACAGGAAGCGACCCAACTTTCCCGGCTTGACAAAACGATTGCTGCAAGTGAAAATGGAAAGCGACTTTAGAGCTTGTTCGGGAATTCATCAATTGGCTCAAAGTATTTGTTTGTTATCCAGCGAAGTAATAGATTTACAAAATGATTGAAGCTATTTTAGATGACAATTTTGCGTTCCGGAATATTGAAGCTATTCCAGATCGTGTTTTAGGAGAAATAATGCTTTCCCAAAAGAAGTATCCTAAAAAAGTCATTGAAACGGTCATCCAGGAAATCGAAAACAGGAACCTTGATTTAAGCAACCTTGAGTTGACAAATTCAGAATTAAAAGGGGCAAAAACAAGCTTTTTAAAATGGATGATGCATAACCCAAAAACATCCATTCTGGTTTTGTTTACAGCAATATTTTCTGGTTTTGCAGGATCAATAATTGTGCTAATTTCAGTTTATTCCGCAATCCAAGAAGATAATTCATTCAAAACAAGGATTTGGAGGACTGTAAATATTTTGACAGCTATCTTGATTACTGGAACAATCCTTTTATCTTTTATTTTATTTTAAAATAAAATCCATGCTGATATTCATACTTGCCCTCGCATTTTTTGCTCCGACATGAGACATTTCAATGCTCAGTATTGCTGACAAACTACCATCAGCGGGAGCGTGGAAGTGCGGGACAATGCGCTGGTATCCGGCGGGATGTTGTCTGAAAATGCTATCATCGCAGGGCAAGCCTTTGCGGGAAATGATACCAGAAAACCTTTTTTAGGGTGGTGAAACAGTAAAGGGAGCGTTTCGCGTTGCAAACGCTCACGAGCATGGGACACGAACAAGTGCTTACCTAGTACCGTATTGTTGCTTTAAATCGTTGGACAAATTGTCAAAAACATAATCGTGTTCCTGGCGAATTTCATACCTGCGATGTTTTGGAATGATCGCTTACTTATGCCTGAAAAGTATTGTAGCCCAACAAGCTCTTAGAGGCTAGCCTCGAAAAAATTTGTCTTTACAAAAGAGACAAGTTTTACTGTTTTTGTCTTTCCTCCAAAGACAAATCATGGCCGGGTGCTTGAATCCGATAATAATGGCGGGAAAGCCCTTGTTGTTCGTTCATCTATTGTAGCTTGTTCATGATTTAGTGAACAACCGAATAACGTGAACGAAATAGATTTTTTGCGCAAAGCAGCGTTTTTCACTACTTCCCGCAAAATTCAACTCTTCCAGGGTTATGAGATATTGTACAGGGGCTTTGTTGCATGAACATTTCCTGTTTGGAGAAAGCCTCTTGAAGCCAAATTATTCTCAAATAATCAACACTATTTTTGAAAAAATTTGGCAAATATCTACTTTCACAGTACAGGATTGTTTCAT
>JBJXFD010000087.1:0-6873 GCA_046153985.1 Saprospiraceae bacterium | reverse complement strand
TTCCCGGTCATAGTGAATATAACCGTAGCCGGTATCGGGGCGCGAAGGTTTAATCCCAAGGGTCAGCAGCGCGTCCTCCGAAGCGGAAAAAGCCAACGCTTGTGACAAAGTTTGAACGAATGCAGCTTCCTGAAGAATAACATGGTCAGACGGTGCGATGACTAAGTTGGCATGGGCATCTAATCCATGGATTTTCAGTGCGGCATAAGCTACGCAGGGTGCGGTATTGTTGCGGGAGGGTTCGCAAAGTATCTGGTTGTCCGAAAGTTCCGGCAATTGTTCTTTTACTAAATCTTTATACAGCGCATTGGTCACTACAAAAACGCGTTCTGCCGGGCACAAATTTAGAAAGCGCTCAAAAGTGAGGCGCAGGAGGGAATCGCCGGTTCCAAGAATATCCAGAAATTGCTTGGGGCGCGCAGTCCGGCTGGCTGGCCAGAAACGACTACCGACGCCGCCGGCCATGATGATGACGTATGTGTGGTTGGTCAAAGCTTTCGGGTTTAAATTTCAAATGTTCATGGACACTCCAGAAGCTGACCGGGGTCATGTTCCCCGACCAGTCTGGAGCGCAATTTACTGGAATTAATTTGTACGGAAAAATTTATCGTCCATCGAATCATGGCAGGCCAGACATTCGCATTTTAATGTCCGGCTACGATCAATGACTTCGAAATCGTTTGCGCTTCATGCGCCAACTGAATGTGGTAGCAGCCATTAGCCAACCCTTCAAGCGACAATTCCCAGGTGGCCTCGTCAGCATTCAAGTTAACGATCTGTGTTTTTACCAACCGGCCCAAATGGTCAAAAACCGAAAGTTTGCCATTTCCTTCCAGCACGCCAGCGTAACGGCATATTACATAGTTGTTGGCTGGGTTTGGGAAGAGGCTGAAATCATCATCAAGGCCGGCTATTTCGTTGCGGGATGCCTCAAGCGGTAAGCCGCCGGGGCCCGGATCAACGACCAGCTCAGGCTTTTGCTCAAGCTGCTGTGCTGTAAGCCCGTTTCCGGGGGCACTTACCAGATTCCCGCTACCGGTGGTAGTAACGAAAACGGCATAATCCTCCACTTCACCGTAAGCAAAAATCCCGCAGGGGGAAGCAGATGAACCATATTTCATCGCAATGCGCATCCGGGTAAGCCCCGCAGCAGCATTGGACGGAATCAGCAAACTGGCAGCGATGGGCTGATTGGTCAACCCCGGTTGAAACAGCAGTTCGCCGGCATCCAGAAAATCGCCATCCTGATTCAAATCCAGCCAAATGCGCCAACTTTCATTAAAGGGATTGTTTTGGTAACCTGGCGTTAAAGAAAGCGCGTACGTTACCCCTGTTGACAATGGGATGGGCGCAGCGGTTGTAAAATTTCCATATCCGCCATTGTTGCCGCTGTTATTAAAGTAGCTGCCGATCTGAACACTTTGGATCCACTCAAAGTTGGTGTTGCTTCCCCGGGCTACACAATAGGAAAGGCCAGGCCCCTGACCCGGAGTGACGGTGGCAGATGCAAAACCGGAACAGCCTTGCGCATCTGTTATAAGCACGGTATAAGTGCCCGCAGACAAACCGCTAAGGTGCTGAGTCGAGGCTCCATTCGACCATTGATATGTATAGGGAGCTGTTCCACCAGATACTTCAAGGTATACGTTGCCATTCGAGCCATTAGTGGCCGGGGTGGCAATGGTAGTGGGCGAGATTGCTTGGGGTTGCGCCACGCCTGTGCTTTGAGCAACGAAACATCCATTTGCATCAGTGACCGTCAGGCTGTAAGCACCTGCAACAAGGTCATCTATCCAGCCGGTTGTTTTGCCGTTGCTCCAGGCATAACTATACGGAAGCGTCCCCCCTGAAACCATTGTAAAAATAGCCCCGTCATTTTCGCCAGAGCAACTGACCGCTTCCGGGAATAGTTCTAATTCAAGTGCGTTACCTTGCTGAACTGTTGTGCTGGCGGTGGCAGTACAGCCGTTTGAATCAGTTGCCGTCAGGCTGTAAGTGCCGGGTTCAAGGTCGGTGATATTGGCACTGGTCGCATTGTTGCTCCACAGATAGGTATAGGGCGCAACGCCGCCACTAATGGTACTCGTTATTGCTCCGGCTTGTCCACCAAAACAGTTGGTATGGGTTGCAGTAAGGTTAAGCAAGGGCGTGGAGGACTGTTCTATGGTAGCAGAAGCAAAATCCAGGCAACCATTATTATCGGTCACAGTAACCGAGTATATACCAGGCAGAAGCCCTGTTAATGCTGCGGTTGTTGCGCCATTATTCCATTGGTAGGAATATGGAGCGGTACCACCACTCACAGTTGTTGAGATGGCGCCGTTAGGCGTGCCGCTGTTGCAGGCCACCGGTGTGCTGGAAGGCGTTACTACAAAAGGCACTACGGGTTCCGTGATCATGACCGATAACTGGGCCTGGGTGATGCCATCCGATACGACAACAGTGTAAGTACCGGCGGAGATGTTAGATAGAGTAGACCCGGCAGTTCCTGTATTCCAGGTATAACTGTAGTTACCGGAACCTCCGGATGCCTGTACGCTAATCCAGCCGTCCTGACCATTTTTGCATCGAACAGATTGCAACCCGGTTAATTCAAGACTTAGCGGAACACTGGTCGTACTGACGCAAAAAGGGGTGACCTGTGCGGCATTGAACTGCGCGCCATTGGCCAAAATTTCGCCAGTCGCGTTTGTGAGCTGATAAAATCCGTTGCCGCGATTGCAACACATACCGTCTCCATAACTGTCGAAAACCACCAATTCGTAACAGCCGCTGGGCAGGCATTGCTGAAGATTGAGCGTACTATTCGGTGTTTGCCCGATATACGGCCCATCCGAAGCAATCACCATTCCGCTGTTGTTTACGATTTCCCAACGCGTTTCACCCGGGTAAAGGTCAAAATGCAGGCTGAGGGTCACCCAAACATCGCAGGGGGTATGCAGGTATTTTTTGGCGTAAGCCCTCCGCCCTGCAGCGCCCGGGCTCGGGTTCGCAGAAACGCTGTACCATTTGTTTTCAAAGGGCCCAATCGGTACATTGTAACTTGTGGTGTTGCTGGAACCAACAGGAACCATGTACTTATTGCCCAAACTATGGACTACATAAGACGTGGCGCCAGGCACCGGTGACCAACTGACGGTGGCTGAATTAGCCGAGTTATACTGAATTTGAAAATCCGGTTGTCCAATGATGGTAAAAGGCGCCGGAGATACCGACGATTGGTTTCCGCGGGTAATTCGCACGAAAACTTTCCCACTGACAACATTCGGGACAGTCCAGATATAGTGGCGAACATGGGCAGGGATTGAGCTGGTAACCGGCGTCCAGGTGGTCATGCTATCCAAAGAATAAGAAAAGGAAAAAGAACCCGTCTGTCCTGCACTGGTAGCATCCCAACGGATTATCTGGGTCTCTCCTGGCACGAATCCTTCGCCGCCAATAGGGTAAGTCAATTCTACATCTTTTGTGATGAAAGAATAAACAACATAATAGTGCTGCGGCCCTTGCGGAACTACGTGGCCGTTCACCCGCAGGGTATAATTTCCGGCTGCCGGATTGTCCAACACCACTTGTTCCATATTGTTAAGGCGGTCTGTTCCGCGCCAGGCTGGCTTCAGCAAGCTATCCGCGTGGGGGAAAGCGCTCAGCGCCCAGGGCATAAAAGTTTGATTGCCAGGGGTAATGAAGCGGGTGTCGAGGTCATTGACTAATGCTTTGCCGGCCATGGGGGCGCCCGGTACGTCTGTCCAGTAGGTCATCACCCGCACTTGTTTGGTGTTTGCAGGGATGGTGATGGTGTGGTTTTGCTGACCGCCATGCGCAACCGTGCCTTCGAAATACCGGAAGTTCTGCAAGATCGCTGCAGCTCTGCCCAGATGCATTCGGCCCCAGCCATAAGTATAATCGGGGCCGGTGCGACCAAGGTCATCAGCGGAATTGAGAAGGGCTGCTTTGAGCAATCCCCCATCGGGGGTGTTGCCGTTGTTCAGCGAGCGATAGAGCTGAACAAGAGTTGCTACCCCTCCGCCTACGCCAGGCGCTGCTGCCGAAGTGCCCCCGCCAAACTGGTAAGTATTGTTGGTATTGGTGGAAAGTTGCCCCTGACCGAATGCGCAAATATCCGGTTTGATCCGTCCATCGCCAGCCGGTCCCCGGCTGCTGGAGAAGCGGATATCGTCATTTTCGTATACGTTACCAACTGCAATGGCACTTTTGCTGGCTTTGCGTCCGCCGGTGATGTTGCCGTGACGGGCGCCGTCCGGACCAAATAGACTGCCATAAAGGGGGTGCGCCGGATCTGCTGCGTTATTACCTGCTGAAAAAACATGGCTAATTTGGGGGTGTTCGATGGCTTGGCCATCTAAGCTGTAAGCGCTGTAAGAATATTCCCCTCCAGAACCTTCGCTGTAAGAGGTGATGGTCACTACCGTTCCATGATTGGTGTAGTGCTGTGGCGCCTGTTCTATATGCGGATAACCATCAATGGCATACAAATGCAACATCGCTCCAGGCGCTGCGCCCATGGCTTGCGGGTCAATATTACCCGCTCCACATGCAATACCTGCAACCATATCTCCATGATTGCCATTGTTGGTGCTGGTGTATTGTGTATTTCTGCCTCTAAAATCTTCGTGGCTGATGGGGCCGTCATCGGCAATAGCAATAGCGACTCCGGTTCCGTCAAATCCCAGGCCGGGCGCAATGCTAAGAAAATTTCCCCGGTGATGCGATCTGCCTGGAACACTTTCCGGTACCGGCGTTGTCGGCGCAGATTCCATGTACATAATGAACGGATGCGATGCAAGAGCTGAAATTCCGAACAAGGGAACCGATACCTGAACGCCCGAACCAGCCAATTGTACCTCCTCGTATCCTTCATCCAGCAAGGATTCATAGAGCGCTTGTGCGCTTTCCAATGGATAGGGATAGACACGCAGGGTAAGCACCCCGTTTTCTGCCTCGGTGGCAGGGGCATAGGTCAACGCAGCAGAAAGTTTGTATTCCGCCAAATAGGGCACGAATGACTGTACGTCGAGTTCTTCAAGATCAATGCCTTGCGGAACCCGTGCTAAATAAGTGTTATCCGGAATGTAGGCATCCAGCAAAACGCCTGCAAACGAGATGGCGTTTTGTTGCTCGTAACTTGTAGGCAGTGTTCCAAATTGGAGTAACAACACCGTATAGTTACCCGATCGGGCTTGTGTATGGGCTTGTTCTCCGAAATCGCGTGCCGGTATAAATGCATCCGGCATAATCGTGCCTGATTTCAAGTGTGCGGCGTAATCAGGTTGAGTTAGGGCTGTCAGTGTGCACGTCAACACACTGAGGGTAGACAGTAAATAGTGTTTCATTTCCCAAATGGTTAAAAATTCGCAAAGCCTTCCTTATCTCCCTGAAAGGGGGGAGACGGAAGCATTCTTTACTGCGAAGCAAACTTGTATATATTTAATTGTGTGCAAAGTCTGCTCCTGAATAAGGGGGAGGACATCTTGTTACTGGATCAGACTGAAAGCGTGAGTTAATAATCGGCATGGGCGGTTAAGTGATTCTGCCGGAAAAAACTTAAACCGCGAATACAAATATAGGACTTTTTTTGATATGCAAAACAATTGTATAAACAATTATTTGCCTTTGATGGCCTTGGAGGCATTATAGCGGAAGTTGATGTTCAACCAGATCGAGCGCGCTAATCGGAAAATATACACGAAAAAAACGGCGCAAAAAGCACACAACAAAGCAAAAGCAGTCATCGTACTCCAACCCAGAATCCAGTGAAAAATGGCGATAAATGCAATACTGAACCAGCCCATAAAGATGTAGGAACTAAACATGGCGCCATAGTAGAAACCAGGTTCAGGCATGAAATTCTGCCCGCAATGGCCGCAGCGGGTTTTCATGTCGAATGAGCGCTTGAAGGAAAAAGAGCCGGTGTAGAAAAGGTCGGATGAATGGCAGGTCGGGCATTTGAACTCGAATATGCTGTACGCTTTGCTGCCTTTTGAAAACAATCCCATCTAATTTTATTTTATGGTGCAATATATGAACAAATGTTCATAAAGTTGGTTTAAAAGTTAAACACATATTGGGGATTTCCCGGCATGCGCTAACTTTTCAGTGTATTTTTGCCCTTCACAAAACGATTCAATATGAAACAGGCTCTGTTCCTTTTTTCCGTACTTGCCTTCATGGCTGCTTCCTGCCAAAATCAGCAAACGACTGCCGAAACAAGTGCTAACCCAACAACCGACGCCCCTGCGCAATTGGCGTCCTATTCAGCTGCCGGTGGCGGTATAACGAGCCTGGACAAATACTGGTATCAGGGGAAAGCTGAAATTTCGCACTATACTTTGCTACAAAATCGCTACAAAGACATCCACGAAGGAGAAGCGGTGATGATTTTTGTGACGGAGGATTTTCTTACCGACAAGCAAGTGAAAAACGACCAATACCAAAACAAAAACTCTATCCCTATCCTGAAAAATAACATCGTGTGCAAATTCCCAACCGGCATCTACGACTATTCCATGATGACCTCCGTGTTTACACCGATTAACACCCAGAAATACCCGCGAACCATGAAAGTGACGGCTACTTCACAGGAATGGTGCGGGCACACGTTTATGCAAATCAACGATCGCGACAAAGGTTGTGCCGTATCCCTGCGCTCTTATTTTGAACAGGAAAGCGATCGGGACAATGTGGTTGCGCATACTTTGCTGGAGGACGAGTTGTTTAACCGCATCCGTATGAATCCTGCCGGGTTGCCAACCGGGAAAATTAAACTGCTCCCCGGTACGATGGTCGCCCGCCTCATGCACAAAGATTTTCAGCCCATGGATGCGGAAATCAGCGTGGCGCCATACAACGGCAAGG
>JBJXFD010000063.1:0-5544 GCA_046153985.1 Saprospiraceae bacterium | reverse complement strand
GCTTGCGCAACAGCGGAATATGGTTCAGGAAAAAACCGTCGAAATGGTGCTCAACGATGAGGCTGGCGTAGGTGTCGCTGGCAAACTCATAGCGGTTCATGGTGTTGAACACCGCGCGCGACATAAACAGCGCCTCGTTGCCGGGATGCACTTCCAGCAACAAAAAAGGAACGGTGCCGTAGGTTGTGCCCACCTTTGCGCGGTAAGAAAACCAGCCTGCCGGGCCAACGTTGAACCAATGGCGCAGACTCAGCGAAAGCTTGTGGTAGCGGTAGTTGCCACCGAACAGGCCGTTCACGCCAAGGGTATATTGCGCTTCCAGAACTGGTTTTTTGGTGCCGGCGCTCACGCGGTCGAACTGCTCGCCAAGAAACGTTTCGCCTGGGGCGTAGCGCATTTTTAGGACAATTTCGGTGGTATTGATGGTCGTATCCACCTGATCGGCAGCCCCGCCTGGGTTGTTGAGGAATGCGTATTTGAACCCGCCGTCTCCCATATCCCCGTAAGGGTCCATGAACCGGTGCAGGATGGTGACGCGGTTCGATAACCCGTTTTTCCAGAAGCGTTCGTAATAGACCTTGGTTTCTTCAACATTGATGAGTTTTAGAAAAACATCACGCCGCAAAAAACCCGTAAACAGGTTGCTTTCCTGAAATTCTTCGCTGTTTTCACTGTTCAGACTGATGTCGCGCCGCCGCGCCGCACCGATGGTCGTCCAGGGCAGGCGATTCAGAATCCAGATGAATTCAGTCCCATATTTCCATTTTTCATCCTTGAATCCATAAGCTGCATAGGCGCTCAGGCGCATGTCTTTGCTGAAATTATCGCTGGTCCGCATGCCCAGCCGCAGGCGTGTACCTTCTATCTGGTTGGTGCTGAAAACCGAAAAATAAGGCCCGACTTGAATCTTTCCGAAGGTAAAATAGCCGCCAAGTACCGTTTCCACTACCTGTACGTAGGTTTTGTAAACCGGTACGTTTTTGATGCTGTCTACAATGGCGTAAATGGCAGATTCTGTCTTGGTGAGCGGTTCGTGGCGCACACTTTGCCAATACGCTTCGTCATTGATGAGTGGCGGAGGCGGAGGTATGCCTTTCTCTTTTTTCAGAAAATTTTGCTGAATGTCGGCTGGGTTGAGCCGGAAGTCGCGCAGGGTTTCCGTGCGGCGGGCGATCATACCGGGGGCATTTTCAGCAGGCGAAAAATCAACAATCATTTTTTGTTTGGACGGCAGCCAATGTTGCTCCGAAAATTCAAATTCCTGAAAGATGATGATGCGCGTCACCAGGTTGATGTTGACGTCAGGACTCATGCGCATGTTGAGGCGCTGCACCGAAAAAGTGGTATCAGCCACCCAAAAATCGCCAAAAAAGGTATTTTCCTGCTTCCGCCGTGGTTTGAACTTGAGTTTATAACTCCACTGCCCGCTGATGTAAGCGCTGTCGAGGATATAGTATTCGTAATAGCTCAGACCAGCATCCGAAAACGGGCTAACAAAGGGTTTGTCCAATACATTGATCCAATTGTCGTACACGCTGAAAGGCGCATGAATTTTTTTCACAAACTCAATGAAATTGGTATTGTCGGTTCCCGAAGCGCGCTGTGCCTTCACCACGGAGGCTGTTTTTCCGGCAGTTTTGGAATAATAGACTTCCGTCAGGGCTTCGTTGATGTAAATGGGCAGGAACGGTTTTTCATCGGAGGTGCTGTCAATGCTTTCAAACACAAACTCAAAGGGTTCCATCAGCTTGGTCTTGCGAATCCCTTCGGGGATCTTTTCAAAATCAAGCTCAACTTTGGCGTAGCTTTCGTATTGATACGCCTCCATGCTTTCTAAACGATTATTTTCCTTGTTTTTGATGATGCCCTTCACAATCGCATTGGCCGGGTTTTCGCCGGCGATGACTACGACTTCTGTCAGGGTGAGTTCAGAAGCTTCCAAAGCAAAATTGAGTTCCTGTTCCGGCGCCTGGCGAAGTGCGCGACTAAGGGTTTTGAACCCGATGGCCGAGGCGGCGAGGCTGTCCTTTAGTTCAGTGACAGAGAACTCGTAGTATCCATCCACATCTGTGGAGGTTCCGATGCTCGTTCCCGGAAAATAGACATTGCTGAAGGGAAGGCCTTCACCGGTGTCTGCGTCAGCAACGCGCCCTTTGATGAGGTACCGCTGCTGGGCTTGCACAAACACGCAGCACAGCGCAAACGTCAGCATTAAACCACCTCTTAGCGCTTTTGGAAGCACACCGTATTGCATTTTGTTTGTTAACATCATAGACATCGCTGCAGTTTGAAAGACTTGTGGTCACCAGGTTTAGCTGGCAGCCCCTGACTGTATAGACGTTCTCTCCCGCAATTGTCACCCGCCTTGTATGGACACCCAAAACGCGGCTGTGGTTTGACCTTGTTTGTTTTTTGCATCAAAAAATTTCTCTGCCAATGGCCGAATATATAATTTCCCGCTGTATAATAACACCGTATATTCAATCAACGGTCACAGATTGTATACAAATTGTTCAATTCTGTCGTCTTGTTCACTTTTTAGAGCATGTTGGGGATTTCATGATTGAGCGAGAGCGAGGAAATTTTATTTTAGACAAGGCGGATTTTGCAGAGATAGCCGGCAGCTATCTTGAAAAAATCCAACGTAGTCTAAAATAAAATTTGCCGCTCGTAGCCAATTAATGAATTCCTCAACCTGCTCTTACTACCCGGTTCAAACGCTATGCTGCTACCTTATTTTGAAAAAGACGGCCTGGAAGCCGGCTGCGACGAAGCTGGCCGGGGTTGCTTAGCAGGGCCGGTTTTTGCAGCGGCGGTTATCCTGCCGCAAGACTACCGGCATGCCCTGCTAAATGATTCCAAACAACTCAGTGCCCGCCAGCGCGACGAAGCGCGTATTCTTGTAGAAACCCACGCCTTAGCCTGGGCCGTTGCCCGCGTGGAGCCCGAAGAAATTGACCGCATCAACATCCTCAAAGCTTCTTTTTTAGCCATGCACCGCGCCCTCGCACAGCTCGCCATTGTGCCCGACCGCCTGCTAATAGACGGCAATCGTTTTGTGCCTTACGGGGAGTTGCCTTTCCACTGCATGGTTAAAGGCGATGCCCGTTTTGCCTCCATCGCAGCAGCGTCTATTCTGGCAAAAACCTGGCGCGATGACTATATGATGCAATTGGCCGCCGAATACCCTCACTACCGCTGGCAGGAAAATAAAGGCTACCCCACCCAAGCACACAGGAAAGCCATTGAGGAACACGGCGCCTGTATACATCACAGGCGGACGTTTCGGTTGCTGGCGGAGGGGGTTCAGGAGAAGTTGTTTCCCGATGAGTAGGATGAAGAGGCAAGAGGCAAGGGGCAAGGGGCAAAAGGCAAGGAGCAAGGGGTAAATTTATCTAGTTATCCAAATAATTGCCCTTTGCAATTTGCCCCTTGCAAATTTGCCCTTTGCCTCTTTTTTAATCAATCAAATTGAACTTAAATTTCTCGTCAAACCGGCAGCGTCATCGGCCCAAACCCATTGCCAGCAGCTTCCGAAAATTGCCGGCAAACGGCAGCGACCGTCTCCGAAATGGGCGTATAGGTAAGTTGTAAATCTTTCAGCGACTTGCTGTTGTCGTAGTAGTACACCGCGTTGGCGTGCCGGGCCGTTTCGCGGGTGATGAGGGGTGGAGGGCCGCCAAAACGCGTGCGGAGCCATTCCACCCGCCAGGCAATTTCCTGTACAAACGCATTAACTCGATAGCGCGGCGCCCGCTTGCCCAAGCCTTCTGAAATCATTTCCTGCACTGCCTTAAAAGAAAGGTTTTCACCACTGATGATGTAGCGCTGGCCTGAACTTTCCTGCTGCATGAGCCGGATCATGGCTTGCGCCACATCCCGCACATCTACAAATCCGGAAACCCCGGTGGCATAAAATGGAAACGCTTTCCACCCCAGCCGAAACAACTGCAAAGGCCCGTCTTCCCAGCGCCCGCTTCCGAGGATGACCGAAGGATTGACCACGGAAACATTTAGCCCTTCGGCCATGCCGCGCCAGGCTTCCTGTTCGCTTAAGTATTTGCTGATGGCATAGTTGGAATGCAACGGACTGCGCTGCCACTTCGTGTTTTCGCTGACGTTTTTTTCTTCCGGACTGCGGCCAATGGCGGCGATTGAACTAACGTGGACCAGTTTGTCCACCCCTTCCCAAAGAGCGGCATTGACCACGTTGGCAGTGCCTTCAACGTTGGCCCGCAGCATCGTTCGCACCATTCGCGGATCAAAAGAGACGATTGCTGCGCAGTGATAAACCTGCCGGATGCCCTGCATAGCGCCTTCCAAAGCAGCCGGGTCGAGCAGGTCGCCTTCCACCCATTCCACTGCGCCCTGAATATCGGCAACCAAAGCGTGGTCGCTATTCGGGCGACGGAGTGCGCGAATGTTTTGGTGACCCGATTTGATCAGGCTGCGCAACAGGTAAGACCCCAAAAAGCCCGTAGCGCCTGTGATCAGAACAGGCTGTTCGCCCGGAGTACTGCTGCTGGTGCTCATGCCTGTTCTTTTTCGATGGCTTACGCCGGATTTTGAAGCGTAACTTCAATAATTTCAGGGCTGGATTGGTTCATTTTCAAAATCTTTATTTGATAAGAACCGATGGTCAGCGTTTCTCCTTCTTTGGGAATCGCGTCGCTGGATTCGAGGATCAGCCCAGATAAGGTGATGTAAGTTTTGCCTTCCTGAAAAGGCACCGGCAGGAAGTCGTTGATTTCATCCACCGGATTTTGCGCATGTATCCTGTATAGTTGTTCACTTATTTTTTCCACAATGGGCACCTCGACGTCGTACTCGTCCTGAATTTCACCTACCAATTCTTCCAAAATATCCTCTAATGTCAAAATACCGACTGTACCGCCAAATTCATTGACGACAATGGCAATTTGCGTATGCTCTTTTTGAAAAGTCTGGAGTACCTGCGCTAACTTTTTATTGGATGGAATGAAAAGCATGGTCCGCAGGATGTCGCGCATGCCTTTATCCGGTTTGTGCAAGAGGATGTCCAACAGGTCTTTGGTCAGGATAAACCCGATGATTTTATCCATGGATTCTTCGTATACCGGATACCGCGAATAGCCTTCATCCAAAGCTTTCCGGGCAGCTTCCGGCAACGGCATGGTGATGGAAATCGCCGAGATCTGGTTGCGCGGTTTCAGCGCCTGGCGTACCATGCGGTCGTCGAAGTCAAAAACATTTTGAATCAATTCCCGTTCGGAATTCTCGATGGCGCCGCCTTCTGCGCTTTCTGCCACAATGAGTTTCAGTTCTTCTTCCGAATGGATTTCAGAGTGGCCGGCAGGTTGAATTCCGATAGTCTTGAGGATGAAATTTGCAAATCCGTTCAGCGCCCAAATAAAAGGCCGGAAGACAAGGTAAAAAACTTTCAGCGGCCCCGCGAGCGCCATGGTGGTGCGGGTCGGATAACGGATGGCCAGCGACTTGGGCGCCAGCTCCCCGAAAACAATATGCAAGATGGTGATGAGGACGAAAGAAATCGGCAAGGCCCAG
>JBJXFD010000057.1:0-7911 GCA_046153985.1 Saprospiraceae bacterium | reverse complement strand
CGGGCATTTTGATCGCGTTCGATCATCTCGGCAAGTTTGGCATCGTCGAAGTCAGCCCTCGAAAAGTCCGTTTTCGGGTTAGTGAACGCAAATCCCAAACCCGCAAAAAGATAAGGTGAGATGAGCTTTTTGAAGCCACTCCCGCGGGAAAGATAACGCCACTGCCCCAGGGGCTCCCATTCGCCAACTACCGAAATTTCAAAGATGGAGGAACTGAATTGTGCGCCACGCCTTCTCCGGAATTCATCGTCATAATTGAAGTCGTCGCCCGAGATTTTTCCGAAAATCAGGTTCGTGCGGACAGCCAATGAATACGTGAAAACATACCGCCCCATGATGCCGCCGGCAAGGTTTCCTTCTTTAAAAAGCGGCACGGTTTCTTTAACTAAGTCTCCCTGATAGTTGGCAAGGCCAAGCATGGCGCCAAGTTCCCAGCGGGGCTGAGCGCTGAGCAAAAGCGGGAATAACAAAATCAATGCTGTGGTGGTGTAAAACAACTTCCTCATACTGAATAGGTTTTAATTAAATTGATGATAAATAATAGTGAAAGGGGTGTTTCATTGCTGTTTTCTTATTCCCACACAGACTATTTAAGGATAAATTCCACCCTGCGATTTCGACTCCGCCCGGCTTCCGTATTGTTTGTACGGATCGGTTTATTTTCCCCGTAGCCTCTGTATGTCATCCTTTTTGCATCTATTCCCTTGTTTTTCAAATACATATAACAAGTTTTTGCTCTTTTGGTTGACAGCGAAAGATTTGCTTTTGCTGCACCCCGGCTATCGGTATGCCCTTCAATTCGCAAGGTATAGTGGCTGTAAGTTTTGAGGATTTCCACGACCTGATCCAATTCTTTCAACGATTCCGGTTTCAATACGGCGCTCGCGGTTTCAAACTGCACTGCGCGTGCAGCTAAATTAAGGATTTTGCGAACTTCCTGAGTCAAAACCGGGCATCCTTTATCCGAGGCTTTGCCAACGGAATCCGGACATCGGTCTTTATGATCCGGGACGCCGTCTCCGTCTCTGTCCGGGCAACCCTTCAATGTTGCAAGGCCGGTAACTCCCGGGCATTCATCCGTTTCATCCGGGATGCCGTCTTTATCGGTATCCTTAAATGGGCAACCCTGGAAGGAATCAAGTCCTGCTGTTTCCGGACAAGCGTCTTTTTCGTCTCTAATGCCATCCCCATCGCTGTCTACGAAGGGGCAGCCTTTTAGTTGCGCAATTCCGGAAATATCGGGACAATTATCTTCCAGGTCGGTTATGCCATCGCCGTCTGCATCCGGGCAACCTCCAAGCGTTTCCAATCCGGCCACTTTCGGACAATGGTCGTTTTTATCAGGAATCAGATCGCCGTCTTCATCGGGGCAGCCCTTGGTGGCTAAAATGCCTGTTTCACCAGGGCACTCATCTTCTTTGTCCGCAACCCCGTCGCCATCCGTATCGGGGCACCCGCCGAGGTCGCGCACCCCAAACTGTTCCGGACAACTGTCTTCGAGGTCTTCTATGCCGTCGGCATCCATATCGGGACAACCTTTGGCAGAAGCAACGCCGGCTAAACGCGGGCAGGCATCTTCCTGATCCACAATGCCATCCTGGTCGTGGTCCCTGTTTTTAAACCGCTTAGAAAAACTCACTCCTCCAAAAAGGTACCAATCATTTTTTTGCGGATTTCCGGAGTAACTGACGCCATCCAAAAAGTCTGATTGCGTTTTTCTCAATCCCAATTCAAGGCCAATGGAGCTTTGTTTTCCTACGTCTATTTTGAGGCCGCCCCCCACCGGAATGCTTAATGTTTGTACGGGAGAGGCCGTAGCTGCGTCTTTTTGAATCTCTTCATACAATCCGTCCCTTGGTGCATCAGCGTAGTTTATGACCCGATCCGCCCAAACCCAGCCGGCTCCCGCAAACAAATAAGGCGAAACAATGCGCCGGAGTCCGCCTCCCGCAGGGTATCTTTTTTTACCCCGGGGTTCCCACACCAAACTCAGTGATCCTTCCGCCAACTGTGTCCGGAACCTGAGGTTTCGGGCTTCGACAAAAATCGGGTCATCTTTGAAATTAGCGTCGCTCCCGCTGATACTAGCAAAAGACGCACTCATTCTGAACGACCAGCGATAGCCGGGGTAATAACTCCAAAAGGCGCCCCCCGCAAGGTTTGTTTCAGATACAACAGGGTAGTCGTGTTCTACCAGGTCTCCAAGGTAATTGGCGCCGCCCGCCCAAATCCCCCAATCCCATTTCATCTGCGCTTCTACACTGATACACAGCAAAAGCAACAGGCTTGTGTAGTTCAAAGCTCTCATTAAATAGTGTTTACATAATCAGCAATTTCCCATAGGTCGCGTCTGCCTTTATAGTCCGATAGCTGCGTTATGCTCGGCCCAAAATTGGTCAATTACGCGAGTAAACTCCCATTTTCGGGCCTTCACATGCCTTGCTCTCGAACTCTAAAGCTCAGACGCTTGGCAAAAGGACAGAAAATATGTATCCTAAGACACAAACAAGCGTGCCGGTAAGTTTTCTCACAGGGATGGAAGTGTATATAAAATATAGGGCGCCGCTGTATCGAAAGTGACAAATAGCCTCAGTGTCGTCATCCGATGCGCTAAACTATGGAAAAATCAACACACAGATAGCAGTCGGGCGAAAGAATCTGACCCGGATGTAGCTTGCCGTTGTGTGTGCAGGGTAGGCGAAGGAAACGTAATTGATCAATAAAAGGTAAAAGGGATTGTTGTGAAAAAATTGTATAGATTGAAAAGTTTAATGCTTAAATAGCACCCAATCTGTAAAAAAAAGACGGGCCGCCATAGGCAAGCCCGTCTGTTAATAATATCAGTAAGTACTCGGATACAATGGAAATTAACTGCCGCAGGCGATGCAGTCGGGATCATCCAGATTGCAAACAGCGCCCTCCTGATCGGCTTCTGCGACGGTAGACGTAGCGGCAACGCTAACGGCCTTATTGGCCAGCGTAATGGCTTTTTGCTGCTCCAATTGCTTCTGATCCACTGTAAATTTGATGGGATCGGTTGCGGCTTTGGAGCGCAGGTAATACATGCCTGTTTTCAGGCCTTTTTGCCAGGCGTAGAAATGCATGGAGGACAGCTTGCCATAATTCGGGTTTTCCACAAAAAGATTCATGCTCTGGCTTTGGCAAATGAATGCGCCCCGGTCAGCCGCCATGTCAATGATGGCTTTTTGGCTCAGTTCCCAAACCGTTCTATACAAGTCTTTCAGGTCCTGCGGTAGATCCGGGATGTTTTGAACCGAACCGTTGGCTGCCAAAAGCTTGTGTTTCATTTCATCGCTCCACAATCCCAGCCCGATCAGGTCTTTGAGCAGGTGTTTGTTCACCACGATGTATTCGCCCGACAAAGTGCGGCGGGTGTAAATATTGGAGGTATAAGGTTCGAAACACTCGTTGTTGCCCAGCACCTGTGAGGTGGAAGCCGTCGGCATCGGCGCCAGCAGCAGGCTGTTGCGGATGCCGTGCTTTTGAATGCGCGCTTTCAAATCGGCCCAATCCCAGCGGTCGCTTGGCTGAACGCCCCACATGTCGAATTGCAGTTCGCCCTGGCTTGCCGGCGAGCCTTTGTAGCTTTCGTAGGCGCCGTTCTTTTCCGCCAATGCACAGGATTCCTCTAATGCAGCGTAATAAATCGTTTCAAAAATGTCTTTGTTTAATTGCCGCGCCTCGGGGCCATCAAAAGCGTACCGCATCATGATGAACGCATCAGCCAATCCCTGCACCCCAATACCGATTGGGCGGTGGCGCATGTTGGAGTTGCGCGCTTCGGGGATGGGGTAATAATTGATGTCAATGACCTTGTTCAGGTTGCGGGTAACGACCCGTGTGATTTCCCGGAGGTACTCGAAGTCATAGGTCCGGTCTTCCCGCACAAATTTTCCCAGTGAAATGGACGCTAAATTGCAAACCGCCACCTCGTCCGGAGAAGTATATTCCATAATTTCCGTGCAAAGGTTGCTGGAACGGATGGTGCCTAAGTTCTTCTGGTTGGATTTGCGGTTGGCGTGGTCTTTGTACAAGATATAAGGCGTTCCCGTTTCAATCTGAGATTCCAGAATGGCAAACCACAGCTCCTGTGCGCGCACCACTTTACGGGCGCGGCCTTCTTTTTCGTAGCG
Source organism: Saprospiraceae bacterium (assembly GCA_046153985.1). Classification (GTDB taxonomy): domain Bacteria; phylum Bacteroidota; class Bacteroidia; order Chitinophagales; family Saprospiraceae; genus JABWAJ01. The sequence goes on along the minus strand of JBJXFD010000057.1, from coordinate 3,757 downwards.
ATGGTACAACGCTTCAAATTCACCCCCGTAGCAGTCATACAGCCCCGGCGCTTCGTTTGGACAGAACAGCGACCAATCGGCGTCGTTCTTCACACGCTCCATGAACAAATCGGGAATCCAGGCTGCAAAGAACAAATCGCGGGCGCGCAGTTCTTCCTTGCCGTGGTTCTTTTTCAATTCTAAAAAATCGTAAATGTCAGCATGCCAAGGCTCTAAGTAGATGGCAAATGCGCCTTTCCGCTTTCCGCCGCCCTGGTCCACGTAGCGAGCAGTGTCGTTGAACACACGCAACATGGGAATGATGCCGTTGGAGGTACCGCCCGTGCCTTTGATGTAGCTGCCCGTGGCGCGGATGTTGTGGATGCTCAGGCCGATGCCACCGGCAGACTGCGAAATTTTGGCGCAGCGTGTCAGCGTTTCAAAAATGCCGCCGATGCTGTCGTCTGTCATGCTGAGCAGGAAGCAGGACGACAATTGCGGTTTGGGCGTGCCGGCGTTGAACAACGTCGGCGTAGCGTGGATGAACCACTTTTCCGACATCAGGTTGTAGGTCTCGATGGCCGCTGCGATGTCTTCGCCGTGGATACCGACCGCCACGCGCATAAACAGGTGCTGCGGGCGTTCCACCACTTTACCGTCCATGCGGATAAGATAAGAGCGCTCCAGTGTTTTGAACCCAAAATAATCGAAATCAAAATCACGGTCGTAAATGACGGCACTATCTAATTGTTCCTTGTGCTTCATGACAATCTGATAGGTCTCATCGCCAATCAAGCCGGCATTTTCGCCAGTTTTTGGGTCTACGTATTTGTAGAGCGCCTGGATGACCTTGTGGAATGACTTTTCCGTTTCTTTATGCAGGTTGCTCACCGCCACCCGGGCAGCGAGCAAGGCATAATCTGGGTGGATGGTGGCCATCGTAGCCGCTGTTTCCGCTGCCAAATTATCCAGTTCAACGGTGGTGACCCCGTCATAAAGGCCCATGATGACCTTTTTGGAAATGTCTATGAAGTTGACGTAGCTGCTGTCTAATCCGTAAGACAGCTTGCGGAGCCGCGCCGTGATTTTGTCGAAGGACACCTCTTCGCGGCGGCCTGAGCGTTTGATTACTTGCATGATGATGACTTAAATTATAATTTTAGTGCACAATTGTGATTTAGTCAAGGCATTATAGGCAATGTGAACGGTTTGCCCACTCCTATCTTTTTAATGATTTCGTTTACTTTTTCAGTTTCATAAATCATTGACTTATTGTCAATTTCATTTTGTGTCCATTCGAGTAGCGCTTTATCACCTATCCAGAATAGTGCTGTATATAGGCTATCGTAAACGTCTTGAACCGCAATTAGGTCAATCATAGGCTTATTAAGTCGTATGTCAGTCCCGAAGCAAATTGGTTCATTGTGGTAGATTCGATTACGAAAATCAAGAACTGTTTTAAGGGTTTTATGAATGACATCTCTTTTTGTTCCTCTTGGAATATTTAAGAATGCTTTCTTAGGCTCTGCTTTTAAAAGACCAAAATGATCACCTTGGAAAAGACGAACCCAAAATGCCAGGGTTAACTCGGTCACAATTTGGCTCCTTACATTCCTTACTCCCTTTCTTTTCAAAGACTCTTCTCCTAAGTGTACTTGCTGTCGTGTAATGAACCTTTTTCCTAGTTTCGTATCAGACATAAAACCTGATTTCTGATTCAAAATCCAGTCACTATCTTGAAAATAGGTTGATAATATTGTATCTAATCTGTTTCTCAAGGATACTTCAAATACAGATAGCAATGGGTAAAAACTTTTAGAAATCAATAAATTTGAATTATAAAGTTCAAAAGCTAAATCATGATCACCTCCACACGAAATCACATACTTTTCGAATCTTGGAATAGAGATGAATTCGTTAATTATTCTTTTTTTCTCCATGTTGTGGAATGGTTTGTTGGATCAAGTTGCTTATCATTCATCAGTTATTTTTTGTTTGGTTTAAAAATTTTTAGTTAACTTTGTATTGTAACACTTGGTAAAGCCTCTTGCTTTGCAACGTAACCAAGTTAAGCAAGAATGATTACGGGAGTAGGGAAACCTTCTCCCGTTTTCTTTTGCTACATTTCAGAAGCCCGGCGGAGGCCCCTCAAAACCTCCGCCTTTCTGTATCAGTAAGTTAGCTTAAAAATCAGCATCTGTCGTAAACACCTGTTCCGCCCGCGTCGTCATCACGCCCGACTTCTGGTAATCGCCCACGCGTTTTTCGAAGAAGTTGGTTTTTCCTTGCATGGAAATCATGTCCATCCAGGGGAACGGATTTTCTGCTTTGTATACTTTCGGTTGTCCTAAAGCCATGAGCAGGCGGTCGGCGACAAACTCGATGTACTGGCACATCAGGTCGGCGTTCATGCCAATGAGTTTGACTGGTATAGCGTCGGAAACGAATTCTTTTTCAATGGTGACCGCATCGGTGATGATGGTACGCACCGTTTCTGGTGATAACTTGTTCACGATGTGGTCGTTGTAAAGCAGGCAGGCAAAATCGCAGTGCATGCCTTCGTCGCGGGAGATGAGTTCGTTGGAGAAAGAAAGCCCCGGCATCAGCCCGCGTTTTTTGAGCCAGAAAATGGAACAGAACGAACCGGAAAAGAAAATACCCTCCACGGCGGCAAACGCAATAAGGCGTTCTGCAAAACTGCTGTTTTTGATCCAGCGCAGCGCCCATTCCGCTTTTTTCTTCACGCAGTCCAGCGTATCAATCGCGTGGAAGAGGTAGTCTTTTTCTTTGTTGTCTTTAATATAGGTGTCAATCAGCAGCGAATAAGTTTCAGAGTGGATGTTTTCCATCATAATCTGAAAACCGTAGAAGAACTTGGCTTCGGTGTACTGCACTTCAGAAACGAAGTTTTCCGCCAGATTTTCATTCACAATCCCGTCGCTGGCTGCAAAAAATGCAAGGACGTGTTTGATGAAATGGCGCTCGTCGTCATTCAGGCGTTCGGTCCAGTCAATCTGGTCGGCGCCCAGATCAATTTCTTCTGCCGTCCAGAAACTGGCTTGTGATTTTTTGTAAAAAGCCCAGATGTCGTTGTGCTCAATGGGGAAAAGGACAAAGCGGTTCGGATTCTCCTTTAAAATGGGCTCAATAGGCGCGTGCTGTGTCATTTGATTACTAAATTTTAAAGACAAAAAATTATACGGCTACCTCGCGGTAGTTTAATGTGTTTGTTCTCTGAACCTATACCTGCTGAGTATTTCAGGAACGACCTATCCTGTGTGGGAGTAAAGACTAAGTTGCCCGGGTCGTTCCGACATTCGCGTGGAAGGCCGTAACAAACCTTGTGGGTGTTGCGCTCACGAAAATAGGGTAGAAAGATAAATCCCCGCAGACTTACTTTTCCACAGAATGTGAATAACTAATATTTTTGATTGAAAATCAACGACTTAATTTGTTGGTTTTGTTTTCCACATTGTGGATAACTTAATGTGGAAAAATTTTAGAGTTATCATCAAATAAGTGATGTGTTAAGGGAAAGGGGGAAATCAGGCCCTTGATTGTTGCGGATTCGACAGGAAAACGGCAGTTTTTTATCAATCTGTGGTTGACGGTAATCCCACCTGTCGCTGGCGCGTAAACAGCAATCACGGTAGGGTCGCCCCCAGGTTTGATCAGTTCTAAAAAAAACTGGTTCTTTGTTCTCAAAAGCGATAGCATGCAATACAATTTGTTTGATTTTTTGCGAAGTATAAGCGATCCACGTCGTGGCCAAGGTCAG
>JBJXFD010000056.1:0-4894 GCA_046153985.1 Saprospiraceae bacterium | reverse complement strand
CTGACCTTGGCCACGACGTGGATCGCTTATACTTCGCAAAAAATCAAACAAATTGTATTGCATGCTATCGCTTTTGAGAACAAAGAACCAGTTTTTTTTAGAACTGATCAAACCTGGGGGCGACCCTCGCGGTCGCCCTGCCTCAAGGCGACCTCAGGGGTCGCCTTGAGGCCAAAAAGAGCCCCGGCGAACCGTCGTGCCCGTTGTCAGATTCCCCCCATTGTGTTGGCCATCCCAATGCCCACGAGGGGCATTGGGATGGCAGGGCGACCGCAAGGGTCGCCCCTACGCATGGATTACCGCCACAATAAGACCAGGCAACCGCAAAGATTACCCCATCACAGCGTACCGCGCAATTCCTGTTCCCGTTCGATGGCTTCAAACAGAGCTTTAAAATTCCCTTTGCCAAACGACCGCGCGCCTTCCCGCTGGATGATTTCGTAAAACACCGTCGGGCGATCCTGCACCGGTTTGGTGAAAATCTGGAGCAGGTAGCCTTCCTCGTCGCGGTCAATGAGGATGTTCAGGCGCTGGAGTTCTGTCAGATCCTCTTTGATGGCGCCAACGCGGGCGGTGACAGTTTCGTAATAGGTATCGGGCACCTGGAGGAAATCCACGCCGTTGCGGCGCAGTTGATCCACTGTGGTCAAAATGTCTTTTGTGGCGATGGCGATGTGCTGCACGCCGGCGCTTTTATAAAAATCGAGGTATTCTTCGATCTGCGATTTTTTGCGACCTGCCGCCGGCTCGTTGATGGGAAATTTGATGTAGCCGTTGCCGTTGGAGACCACCTTACTCATCAGCGCCGTGTATTCTGTGGAGATGTCTTTGTCATCAAAAGTCACCAGCAATTTAAAGCCCATCACTTCCTGATAGAATTCCACCCACTTGTTCATGGCGCCCAATTCTACGTTGCCGACGCAGTGATCCACATATTCCAAACCGATCGGATGCACCGTCATCTGGCTTTCACGGGACTGGAAACCCGGCAAAAAAGCGCCCTCATAGCTGTGGCGTTCCACGAGCGTGTGGATGGTTTCGCCGTAGGTTTTGATGGCGGCCATTTTCACCCAACCGTGTTCGTCTTCTTGAACCACCGGCGGGAAAGCAGCAACTGCGCCGCGCTCAAGGGCCTTGTAGTAAGCCTCTTCTGCGTCGTCTACCCACAAAGCCAACACCTTGACGCCGTCGCCATGCAGATTTACGTGGCGGGCAATTTCGTGATCCGGATCAAAAGCCGAAGTGAGTACAAAGCGGATTTTGCCCTGTTGCAGCACGTAGGAAACCTTGCTGCGCTCGCCCGTCTCCGGGCCGCGGTAAGCAACCAGGTGAAAGCCAAAAGCCGACTGGTAATAATGGGCCGCCTGTTTGGCATTGCCAACGTAGAATTCTATATGATCGGTGCCGTTGATGGGAAAAGTGTCCCGATCAACACCCGCCTTTATTTGGGTCATTGTTTCCATAAAAACTTATTGATGAATGAGTTTTTTAATCATTTTCATGGCGTTTGCTTCCAAAAGATCGTAATCCCCATCCTGGTGCAACAGGTTCGCCACTTCCTGCAACAGGTTGTCCTGATCCTGTGCGGTCGGAAAAAACTGATCGCGATAGCTCAGGATCAGTTGCAGGCATTCGTAATCCGAACATCCCAAAAACAGGGTGTGCATTTCATCAAAATTGTCACAGGGCGCTATTTTCCGGATGTACTGCATTTCGCGTTCCGTTTCCTTCATGTCCACATTGGCCGCATACAGGAGCAGTAAGGTGTGGAATTGATTGCGATTCATCGTGTGTTTTTCCATGAATGTATTGGGTTTCGTTGTCTTAAGTTAACCAGGATTTATAGTAATCAGCATCCTCAATACCCACCGCTTGTTCCGTCATTTTCAGCGGGCGGAACGTATCAATCATCACTGCCAGTTCGCGGGTTTCTTTTGCGCCGATGCTTTTTTCAACCGTGCCCGGGTGCGGACCATGCGGGATGCCACCGGGGTGCAGGGTGATCATGCCGCGTTCCACGTGTTTGCGGCTCATGAAGTCGCCATCCACGTAGTACAACACTTCATCGCTGTCAATATTGCTGTGGTTGTAAGGCGCTGGAATAGCCAACGGGTGGTAGTCGAAGAGGCGCGGCACGAAAGAGCAGATCACAAAATTGCGCGCTTCAAAAGTCTGGTGTACCGGCGGCGGCTGGTGTACGCGCCCCGTAATAGGCTCAAAATTGTGGATGGAAAACGCGTAAGGATACACATAGCCATCCCAACCCACTGCATCAAAAGGATGATTGAGGTAGTAGTACGGGTAGATGTTGTCCTGTTTTTTGATGTAAAACAGGAATTCCCCCTGTTCGTCGTGCGTTTCCAGCTCCTGTGGTTTGCGGATGTCGCGCTCGCAAAAAGGCGAATGCTCCATGAGTTGCCCAAAGCCGTTGCGGTAGCGGCGCGGGGTGACGATCGGACTGGTAGATTCGACAATGAGCAGGCGGTTTTCCATGCCGTCGAATTGCAGTTGGTAAGTCGTTCCACGTGGGACGACCAAATAATCGCCGTATTCAAAACGAAGGTTCCCGTACATGGAACGCAGGGTTCCCGTGCCTTCGTGGATGAAAATCACTTCGTCGGCGTCGGCATTTTTGAAAAAATAATCGCTCATGCTCTGGCGCGGCGCCGCGAGCAGGATTTTGCAGTCGTCGTTGACCAGCACCGGTGTGCGGCTTTTCAGGTAATCGTCCTGCGGCGCCACCTTAAACCCTTTCAGGCTGCGGTGTTTCAGTTGCCGGTCAGAAACCGTTTTGGGTTTCACATCGTACGGATCGCCCACCTGGACAATTTGCGTTGGCGCATTACAATGATAGATGAGGGAGTACAAATCGCTGAACCCTTCCGTCGAAAAAAGTTCTTCGTGGTAAAGACTACCGTCGGGTTTGCGATACTGCGTATGCCGCTTTTGCGGAAATTGCCCCAGGGAGTGGTAGTGCATGTGGTATTGGATTGTATTTGGTTAAATTTTTCAGTTAGCAGTTGGCAGTTTTTCAGTTGGCAGAGGGAGTTCGTGTTATATCATGTTTGTTGCTATTTAATTGGAGTTTGTGGTTTTTCAGTTGGCAGTTTTTTAGTTGGCAGTTTGTGGTTTTTCAGTTGGCAGTTGGCAGTTTTTTAGTTGGCAGGGGAGTTTGTGTTTTGATGTTGGTTACTATCTAATTGGAGTTGGCGGTTTTTCAGTAGGCAGGGAATTCGTGTTTTAACATGTTGATTATTAGTGTCATTTGCATCCAAACGAAAGCATTCCTGCCAACTGCATCCTGATAAACTGCCAACTATTTCAAATGTACCGTATCTTCATCCAAGATAAAAGCATTCCTGCCAACTGCATCCTGATAAACTGCCTACTATTTCAGATTATCATAAACCTTGTCCAATAGCCTGACCAACGTATCCATATCTTCATCCTCCAATCCGTGCCAGGCTTGCAGGCGCGCATTTTTGATAACTGGCAGCATGTCGCTCATTTTTTGATGGCCTTGTGCAGTAAGCCGGACGTTGTAGCGGCGGCGGTCGTTGGGATCGTCTTCCCGGGTGACGAGCTGCTTCTGCTCCAGCAGATCAAGGATGCGGGTCACAGTGGGCGCATCCTTGAACGTCTGCCGGGCAATTTCAAACTGGCTTTGTGCGCCGCCTGACTCAAGGGCTTGTAAAACAATCCATTGATCAATCGTAATGTCGGCAGCAGCTAAGGTTAATTGCGCATGAAAAAACTGTTTCATACGCTTTGCTGTTCGCTCCAGTATAAAGCCGGAAACTTCAGCGGTTTTGGCCGATTTTGGTAAGGCTGAGGGCATAACAAAAATATTCGCACAAATATAGTTAGTGCAACAATCATTCGCAAAGGAAACGGCTCTTTTATTTGTGAATTAACTGTTTGACAAGACCATGGACGCTTTTATCCAACACCTCCAAACGCAATTGCAACAGCCGTTGCCGGGCAAAGAAGCCCAGTTTCGCATGGCGCGCACTTTCCGCTCTCCTGAAGACCCGCAGCCGGGGCAGGCCTCCTTAGCAGGCGTGCTTGCACTCTTATTTCCAAAAGATGACGAATGGCAACTTGCGCTGATCGAACGCGTTACAACGCATTCCGGCGACCGCCACAGTGGTCAGATCAGCTTTCCGGGCGGCAAATACGAAACTGGCGACGGCATTTTGATGAACACCGCCCTGCGCGAGGCACACGAAGAAGTGGGCGTTGCTCCGAAGGTAGTCAACATGCTGGGTGCGTTGACTGAACTCTACATTCCGGTCAGCAATTATTTGGTACACCCTTTTGTTGGCTGGATGGATCATGCACCAACTTTTCAACCCCAGTGGAGCGAGGTCAAATCAGTGCTGGAAGTCCCCTTCCGGATGCTGGAAGACCCCGGCACCCTGCATTCGACCGACCTGCACCTTCCCAACAACCTGACGCTGAAGGACGTCCCTTATTTTAACCTTTTTGACAAAGTGGTTTGGGGCGCTACGGCCATGATTTTGAGCGAGTTGCTGGAGGTGGCAGCGGGGAGGGAGGGTTGAGAGAGGGAGAGAGGGAGAGAGGGAGAGAGGGAGAGAGGGAGAGAGGGAGAGGGGGAGAGACGGTAGGGCGCGACCCTTGCGGTCGCCCTTGTCCCGCACAGCGCAGAGGTGATCAGTTCTATAAAATGATGCATAATCGTTCATTTTTATTTTTTATTGATGATTGACGATTACATGATTGATGATTGTTAATGTAAGTGATACATAAACATCAAATGTGTATAGGCTAAACACCGCTGACGCGTTCCTTCGCTTGAATGCCCACCGGGCATTCACCCTGCGGGATCGCTCAGTCACATCATCAATCATCATTTATCAATCATCTCTCATCA
>JBJXFD010000055.1:0-3155 GCA_046153985.1 Saprospiraceae bacterium | reverse complement strand
CTGACCTTGGCCACGACGTGGATCGCTTATACTTCGCAAAAAATCAAACAAATTGTATTGCATGCTATCGCTTTTGAGAACAAAGAACCAGTTTTTTTTAGAACTGATCAAACCTGGGGGCGACCCTTGCGGTCGCCCTGCCATCACAGCGACCTCAAGGGTCGGTGTGATGGCCTGATGAAAAACAGTGAGATGCGCAGCGGACCTACCTGTTCGTTTTCGGACATCTCATTGTGTTGGCCATCCAAACGCCCACAAGGGGCATTTGGATGGCAGGGCGACCGCGAGGGTCGCCCCTACTCGCTTCGCAATGATTTCACCGGATTCGCCAGCGCCGCCCGAACAGATTGAAAACTCACCGTCAGCAAGGCCACGCCAATGGCGCAAACGCCGCCCAAAATAAAGACCCCCGCGCCAATTTCGGTGCGGTAGGCAAAATCGCCCAGCCACTTCGACATGCCCCACCAGGCCAACGGCGAAGCCACCGCGATGGCAATGAAAACCAATTTCAAAAAGTCTTTAGCCAACAATGACGTGATGTTGAAGATGGAGGCGCCAAGCACTTTCCGGATGCCGATTTCTTTGGTGCGCTGCCGGGTCAGGTACGCCGCCAGACCCAACAGACCAATGCAAGCGATAAAAATTGCCAATCCGGCAAACAACACAAACAGGCGTTTTGCCCGCTGCTCGTCTTTGTAAAGCGCGGCAAGATCGGCATCGAGAAAGGTGTAGCGGAATGGTTGATCGGGCAGCAACTCTGCCCATTTGGCAGCAGCCGCCTGCAAAAATCCCTGGAATTGTTCGGGTTGTACGCGCACCGACAACAAGCCGTCTGTCCGCTGACTCACCTGGTGGTAAACCATAAAAAGCGGAACAATGGGCTCGTGCAGGCTTTGAAAATGAAAATCCCGTACAATGCCGATCACATTAAAATCAACGTCGGCTTCTTCCGGACTAAAAAAACTGCCGGTCATGGTCACGCGCTTGCCAACGGCTGCATCCGGGTCGCTGAAACCCAGGTCGCGCACCGCCTTTTCATTCAACACCACAGACCAGGAGCGATCGTGCCCCAGCTCGTCAGACACAAAAAGCAAAATGACCAGGCAACAGGCAATTCCAACTGCCAAACCGAGGATATTGATGGCGCTATAGCCTTTGTACTTCAGGAGGTTGCGAAAAGCAATTTTTAAGTAATTCTGTAGCATAGCCGGGTGGTTTGCGTTTCGAATGGGCATAGGTTGCCCCTCTGCCAATGAAACCCAGTACAATTGCTATGCCATGAATTTAAAATTCAGATTATCAGATTTTTATGCTTTGTTTTTAAAAAACCAGGCGTCCGCTTTCGGACATTGGGTGTGCGGGGACGGACAAGGGAATTGTGGGTAGGGAGGGTGTAATAAGGGGCAAAGGGCAAAGGGCAAGGGGCAAATTTGCAAATAGGAAACTTAGTATTTGCCAATTTGCCTACTTGCCAATTTGCCAATTTGCCTCTTGCCCTTTGCCTCTTTACACCACTTACTGCACGACAAGTTTATACGTAAAAGGCTCCAGTCCTTCCTGCGAAATTACGATCAATGCCATGCCTTTGGCGGCCCGGGCCATGTTGATTGTTTTGTCGTATATGCCAGTAAAGGCTTCTACTTTTTGTTCAAAAATGACCTTTTGAGCAACGTCCAAGATGCGGACCGTGACCGGTTTCACATCAGCTTCAAAGTAAATCCGAACCTGGCGGGAAGCCGGATTGGGCGATGCGCTAAAGTTGGAAGGTTCGAGTACCTTTCTCTGGGTTGGGAAAGCCGGCTGTGTCTGTGGCTTTGCATTTTCTTCCGCTTTAGGCGAGGGTGCGTCCAAGGCAAATTTGATGGGCAGGTTAAACTGAACGTTTACATCTTTGCCGCGCTGTTTGCCCGGAATCCAGTTTGGCATTTCGCCAACGAGGCGCAATACCTCTTCGTCACACCCCCCGCCGATGCTGCGAACGATGGCTGCATCGCGGATTTTACCGGATTTATCAACAATAAATGAAACCACGACCGTGCCCATGATGCCTTTTTGTCTGGCTTCCTTGGGGTATTTGATGCCTTTGTAAATGAATTCCAGCATGGCTTTGTCGGCGCATAGCTTTTTTTCGCCCATGCTTCCGCTGCTATTTTCACAATCTTTACCTGGAAAACGGGGCATTTCTTCCACGACTTTAAACGTTTCTTCCCCGCTTGAAACCCTGGCTGGCGAATCACCGGCACTCAACTTGAATTTTATCGGCAGTTTCATTTCACTTTTTACCACAACGCCTTCTTTTTCAGCAGGGATCCACTTCGGCATCAGGCCAATGACGCGTTTGACTTCCTCGTCTGTGCCGCCACCAATGCTTCTAACAATGGTTACATCCGACAAGCTGCCGTCAGCATTCACCGTAAAGGAGGCCACAGCCGTGCCTTCAATCGAAGCATCACGCGCTTCTTTGGGGTATTTGAGATTTTTGCCAATAAATTCCATCATTTTAATAGCTGCACAATTGCCCCGTTCAGTCACGTCTACCACTTCTTCGCAGCCTGGGAAGCGCGGCATTTCATCGGCAGCAGCCTTGGCTTTTTTGGTGGTGATGAGGATCACACCGTGTTCTGCGCGGGCCCCTTTGGCTTTGATCGCCGATTCCCCTTTCAAAACCTCAATTCGTTCAATGGTGCCTGGGTCGAGTGCCGCAAGTGCTTCCTGTGTGATTTCTTCTCCGTCAACAAATACAAGTGGCACGGGTTCCGTGTTTGCCGGGTCGCCCCACCCCATTACAGTAATTGCCTGCCCATCAAACAGATAGAGTGATTCAGCATCATTTTTTGACGATTTAACAGCCACGGTTACCGGGCTTTTTACGGCAATGTCTGTAGGGGCTTCGGGCATTGTTGCAGGCTCTTCCGATGCGTTTTTTTCAATAATGCTGACCTGGGCCAGCACTTCCCGGTTTGCAAACAGCAACATCGCCAAGACCAATAAAGGAAAAACTGTCAGGTATTTCAGGATGGCGGGTTTCCCTGATTTCGTTCTTGTCATCATTTTTATTCGTTTTTTTAATTGTGAATGAAAAAAATGGTTGGCAATGGCAGGTTGCACTCCGGATTGCGCCTGCCTGACTAATAAATGGCCATATTCTTTACGCC
>JBJXFD010000035.1:0-7588 GCA_046153985.1 Saprospiraceae bacterium | reverse complement strand
GTTTGCGCAGCGTCGTAAAGTTGTTCAAAATGCTGGAGCAGAAACTTCATGTCCTGGGGCAAAGTTTCTATGTTTTTGATTTTGAACTCGTGGCATTTGTGAATGCCTTCAAAGACCCCCTGGATTTCATCAGAGCGTTTCATGAATGCAAGGATGGTTTCCAGCTCATTGTTAAAGGTATTGGAATGGGGCTTCTGGATGGCTTTTTCGAGTGCCGATTCTTCGCTCAGGTCCTGCTCGGTGATGTCCAGAATCGAAATGCCAAAAAATTTGCAAAGGCGCAGCAGGTTACAGATTTTCGGCTCGGCGCTGGCATTTTCATAGGAAGCGATGTTGCCGCGGTTGAGGCCAACTTTTTCGGCCAACTGCTCCTGGCTCATTTCCAGCCGTTTGCGCAGATGGCGTAAATTCTGCTGCAGAAAGCTCGTAGAAACGTGCGAGCTATCGTGTGTTACAGGATGCTGTTCTTTTCCGTTTAACATAAACCGTGTGCTGTAAAAAAGGAATAATCATAACTGTTAACTCCACCCATCGGATACAGTATCCCAAAAAATGGATTTTACCTCGCTGTGTAAACAGTGGTGTATACTATACGCTCAAAGGAGCAATTTGGTTTAAGATTGTTAAATATTTTAACGTTTCTGGCCGGAAATGCCACAAAACTGTCAAGATCACTACACTTGGTACCCAAAACTAGTCTAAATAGAAATTTTCATTTGCAAAGGACAAGAAAATCCCTTAGTTTTGTAAAAAATAATTACAATTTCAATCATAAAATCACCGCGATGATCACATACGCAATAGCAGCAGAGCCAATGCAGGCGCAACTCGACCGAATTAGTCAGTCGCTCCGGGCATTTTCCCTGAAACTAACGGGAAACAACGATGATGCGGAGGATCTATTCCAGGATACAGCGCTTCGGATCATCACCAATGCAGACAAGTATAATCAGGGCACCAACTTCAAGGCATGGGCCGTGACGATTATGCGCAACATCTTCATCAACAACTACCGCAAAAAAGTGCGCAGGGGGTTGATCATTGATCAAACGCCTAATAATTACTACATCAACTCAGGAGCGGATACCCTGACCGGTAACGAAGGCGAAACTTCAGTTACGTTCCGGGAATTGGCGCGGTTGGTGGATACCTTGCCCGATGAATTTCGCAAGCCGTTCATGATGGCTTTCGAGGGTTACAAATACGACGAAATTGCTGAAGAGCTGGGTTCTCCACTGGGCACCATCAAAAGCCGTATCTTCTTTGCAAGGAAAAAGTTGCAAAAGCTGTACGAAGATACTTACCGCGAGCGAGCCTGAAGTTATAAAATTGCCATGAAAACATAAAACAAAAGGCAGATCGGAACATCCGATCTGCCTTTTTTCATGCTTTCACCGGGGAGATCCCCGCTTTTTTATTTCAGTTTGAACGTTGACTTGCCGGCTAAATAGCCTTTGTTGTACAGTTCAATCTGGTAGTTACCACGCGCCAGTTCCTGACCGGAAGACCAGGTGGTGCAAAGCGTATTGGCATCCTGGTTGTAGTCGAACTCTTTGGTTGTCGTGAATTTGATTTCTTCCCCTGCGTTGCTGATAAATACGCCGGACCCCAGCGACTCAACTGCCATCGTAATACCTTGCGGGTCAATGATGCGGATGTGGTAAAGGTCGGCGCCCGGATCTGCAACTTCATTCACCGTGGTGTTAAAACAGATTTTGAGCTGATCTACGTTTTTGGCGTAGCTCTTTTTCACGGCTTTGCCGCTGTCTTTCATTTTCAGGCCGCTGACTTCAATTTCGCTTACTTTGACCACCGAAGCAGCTGTGACTTTTTTGCTAAGCTTGGCGCGCTCGCCTTCAATGGCTTCTTTTTCACTCACCAGCATGGCTTTTTCGTTGGAAAGGGAGGCTGCATTGGTGCGCTCCACTTCCAGATCGGTGGAAAGCTTTACCTTCTCTTCATTCAGCGTCATGTTTTGAGTTGTCAACTCCTGGTTTTGCTCGCGCAATTGGTTGACCTCAGCTAAGTATTGCTGAATTTGAGTTTTCATGCTGCCGATTTCCTTTCTTGCTTTGTCCAAGCTGCCTTTCGTCGCCAGCAAACCGTCAATTTTCTCCTTCTGAGAAGTCAACTCTGTTTTTTGTTGTTCGATCAGGGCATTCAATTCTTCGTTGCTTCCGCGCATTTGCTCCAATTCTGCCAATGCGGTCTGGTATTGCTGCTCTGCTTCTGCTTTCAGTTGCTCAGAAGTCTCTAATTTCTCAGTCAGTTCTGTCTTTTTGTTGTTGCTGGAGATCCACATAACAACGATTACGCCCAGTAAAGCAACGACAATGGCGGCTGCGATAATGGTTAGTTGCTGCTTGGAGCCGTCAGGTTTTGGATTGGTACCGTAGGTTGGAGGATTCGTGCTTGAACCGTAGGTGCTCATGTTTGTGTCGATTTTGATTTGATAATAAAATTTCTTCTCACCGTCCGAAAAACGAGGGGGTGTTTGAAAAAATTGCCTTTCTATATATAAAATTACCTGTTTCTTCTGATATTGGGCTTAATTTACACAACATGATAGAACAAGTTGAACCCGGAAATGTCCTTTTTTTAGACATTGAAACCGTATCAGACAAACCGACTTACGATGCCCTGGATGAAACGTTTCAGGAGCTTTGGCGCATCAAAAGCAAATCGGTTCGAAGGAGTGCCGAGGAGGCAGATGAAGCCGAAATTGCAGCGTCTTACAAAGACCGTGCGGCTATTTTTGCTGAATTTGGCCGCATCATTTGTATTTCGGTGGGAAGTTTGCGCCGGGAAAAGGAAAGCGGCAAGCTGACCGTGCGGCTCACGTCTTTTTACGGACACGACGAAAAGGCGCTGCTCGAAGATTTTTCCAAGCTCATTCAGCAGCACTATGGCGATCCCAATAAACATAGTCTTTGCGGACATAATATCCGCGAATTTGATATTCCATACATCTGCCGGCGCATGGTGGTGCACCAGTTGCCCTTTCCTGCCATGCTGAACCTGTCGGGGAAAAAGCCCTGGGAAACCCGGCATTTGCTGGATACGATGGAACTTTGGAAGTTCGGGGACGGGAAAAATTACACTTCCCTGAAACTTTTGGCAGCCTTACTGGGGTTCCCATCTCCAAAGGACGATATAGACGGCAGCGACGTAGGGCGGGTATACTGGGAGGAAAACGACATTGAGCGGATCGCTACGTATTGCGAAAAAGATGTGCTGGCAACGGTGCAGCTTTTTTTGCGCTTCCGTCGGGCGCCCATTCTGGAAGAAGGGCAAGTGTCGTTCGTTCGGCAGTCGTAAACACAAGTACAAAATGAACATCATCCTGGAAACGGAACGCCTATTATTGCGTGAATTCGAGGTGGCCGATGCGCCACACTATTATGCATTGAACCAAGATCCGGAAGTTTTGCGCTACACTGGCGATGCACCATTTCCAACGCTGGAATCCGCTGTTGATTTTCTGCGCAACTACGACCATTATCAACAACACGGCTATGGCCGGTGGACCGTAATACTCCGGGAAACCGGCGAGTTGATCGGTTGGTGCGGCCTTAAATACCTGCATGATGTGAATGAGGTGGACCTTGGTTACCGCTTTTTTCAAAAACATTGGCGCAAAGGATATGCCACCGAATCCGGAAAAGCTTGTGTGCGATACGGATTTGAAGACCTGAAGCTCCCGTTTATTGTCGGGCGGGCCATGAAAGGCAATATCGGCTCCATCCGTGTGCTGGAAAACTGCGGCATGACCTGGTGGAAAGATTTTCTCTTAGAGGGACATCCAAGCGTTTATTACCGCATTCCGGCAGCGCCTTAAAAATGTGCGAACAATGACTACGCGTGGTTGTTATTCCTTTACCTTTGTAGCAAATTTGCCCTAACTCATAATACGTACCACGATGACTTTGGAAGGACAATTCCAGGCGAAAATAGACGCCGAGGTCAAAATAGAGCCAAAAGACTGGATGCCGGATGCTTATCGCAAAACGCTCATCCGGCAAATTGCGCAACACGCCCACTCCGAGATTGTGGGTATGCTTCCGGAAGGCAACTGGATTACCCGTGCGCCGTCGCTGCGCCGCAAAATGGTACTGCTCGCCAAAGTTCAGGACGAAGCCGGGCACGGGCTTTACCTGTATAGTGCTGCAGAAACGCTGGGGGTGGAACGGGAAGACCTGATCGAAGAACTGCACGAAGGAAAGGCTAAATACAGCAGTATTTTTAATTATCCCAGCCTCACCTGGGCAGATATGGGCGCCATTGGCTGGCTGGTGGATGGTGCTGCCATTATGAACCAGGTACCTTTGTGTCGCTGCTCTTATGGCCCCTATGCACGTGCTATGGTACGCATTTGTAAAGAAGAAAGTTTTCACCAGCGCCAGGGGTTTGAAATCATGCTGACGCTGTCACAAGGTTCGGAAGCGCAAAAACGCATGGCTCAGGACGCGCTCAATCGCTGGTGGTGGCCTTCGCTGATGATGTTCGGGCCACACGATAAAGATTCGCCGCACACGGAGCAATCCATGAAATGGCATATCAAGCGCTTGACCAATGACGAATTGCGCCAGCGTTTTGTAGATGCAACGGCTCCACAGGCTGCATTTCTTGGCCTGACCATTCCTGATCCTGACCTAAAATGGAATGAAGAAAAAGGGCTGTACGATTTTGGCGCAATCAATTGGGACGAATTCTGGGAGGTGGTGAAAGGAAACGGTCCCTGCAACCGGCAACGCCTGCAAGCCCGGGTGAAAGCGCACGAAGCGGGCGCCTGGGTGCGGGAAGCAGCGATGGCGTATGCGGAAAAACGAAGTGCAAGGGAGAATGAATTGAAAAAAGAAGCGCAGGTTGCCTGATTGTTGGCAATTCCAAAACCCCAATTAGTAGCTTATGGTTGGACGTGATACGCTTTGGAAAGGAATTATTGAGGATTTGATTGACGACATGCTGCGTTTCTTTTTCCCCGAAAACGTAGCATTGATAGACTTTGAACGAGGCTTTGAGTTTCTGGATAAAGAATTGGAACAACTGATGCCTGTGTCGGAAGCAAAATTGCGACGTGCTGACAAATTGATCAAAGCCTGGCATAAAAGTGGAGAGGAGCATTGGTTTCTTTTTCATGTTGAAGTCCAGGGCTATGCTGATCCTTTTTTTGCTAAACGCATGTTTCAGAGTGCATATCGGATTCAGGATCGGTATGAGCGACCAATCACCGCTTTGGCAATTTACACAGATAGTCAAAAGAAATTTCATGTAAACGAATACCGATACGAATTCTGGGGAACTGAAATTATATATCGTTTTAACGTTTTTACATTGCCTGACCACTCCCAAGAAGAATTGGCGGCGAGTAATAATGTTTTTGCAATTGTATTGGAAGCAGCCAGAATAGGGCTTCGTCGTTCTGTGAAGGACGATGTAATCATGAATATGAAACTGTCTATTGTCCGTCGGTTAGTAGAAAGAGGGTATGATGTAAATACGGTTAGAAAATTATCGAACTTTATTCGGTACTATGTTCATTTTGCCAAGCCGGAAAATACCGTTAAATTTGAAAAGGAATTGGATTTGATTTATAAAAACAGGAAGTCTATGGGCATCGAAGAAGCAATTTTGGCTGAAGTTAAACAGGAAGGGCGCCAGGAAGGGCGCCAGGAAGGGCGCCAGGAAGGGCTTGAAGGCGGCATTAAATTAGCTAAACGGGACATCATCGCGAATGGTCTAAAAAATGGCGTATCGGAGAACCTGCTTGCAACACTCACGGATCTTTCATTGGAGGAGGTTCGCGCCATCATAAAATCCCTTAAGGGGGGCAATTAAACAATTGAGATTAAAATGCACAAAAGAAACTGGCCGCTATGGGAAGTTTTCATTCGCAGCAAAAGCGGCTTGAGCCATAAGCACGTTGGCAGCCTTCATGCCACAGATGCCCAAATGGCTATCGAAAATGCCCGCGACGTCTATACGCGCCGCAATGAAGGAATCAGCATCTGGGTCGTGGAATCCGTCCACATTACTGCATCCAACCCCGATGAAAGCGAATCGTTGTTTGACCCGGCCAACGATAAAGTGTATCGCCACCCTACGTTTTACGACTTGCCGGATGAGTTGAAACACATTTAAGAACCACTTCCTGTTCTGCTCTAAAAATCATCACTATGCGCCACCTGCTTTTTGTGCTGGGTTTCTTAACCATTGTTGCCTGCGAAAACTCCCATTCCCAAACCAATCCTAAACCCGCTGCTCCTACTGCAAAATCTAACCTTTCTGGTGATTTGCATCGGCAGCTTTATGATAAATACAACCTATACCGGGAAACGAGCATCAAAGACCGCCGGTTCAAACATGCAGATATTGTGCCATTGGTGCAAAAATTGAAGGCGCCTTTCCGGACGCAAAAAGCCGGGAAATCAATGGAAGGCAGGGACATCTATCAAGTGCAAATCGGAAACGGCCCGGTGCAGGTACTGCTGTGGTCGCAAATGCACGGCGACGAAGCTTCTGCTACGATGGCCATCATGGACATTTTTAATTTCATGACCCGCGACGATCAGTTCAACCCTTTGCGGGAACGCCTGATGAAGGAACTGACGCTGACTTTTATCCCCCTCCTGAATCCCGACGGCGCAGAGCGTTTCAAACGCCGCAACGCGATAGATATTGACCTCAACCGCGATGCTGCGCGCCTGCAAACGCCCGAAGCACAGTTGCTCAAGCGGGTGCGGGATGAGTTGAAGGCCGACTGGGGTTTCAACTTGCACGATCAGAACCGCTATTACAGCGCCGGTAAAGGCAAAACGGCGACTTTTTCTTTTCTGGCGCCGGCCTACAACTACGCCAAAGAGGTCAACGCGGTGCGCGGCAATGCCATGCATCTGATTGGCGTCATGAACAACATCTTGCAAGAGTACATCCCCGGACAAGTCGGGCGTTACAGCGATTCTTTTGAACCCCGTGCTTTCGGCGACAATATTCAAAAATGGGGGACCAGCACCATCCTGATCGAGTGCGGTGGCTTGGCAGAAGACCCTGATAAACAGGAAATTCGTCGCCTGCACTTCGCAATGCTGCTGGCTGCGTTGGATGCTATTGCCACCCAAACTTACAAATCGGTAGGCATGGATGTGTATGAATCCATTCCTTTCAATGGCAGCAATGAATTCTTCGACCTGTTGGTTCGCGAAGTGGAAATTGATTTCAAAGGCGAATATTATACGGTGGATATTGGATTCCGCAAAGACGAGCTTAGTTATAACGGCAACCGCGACTACTACTACCGGGCGCAGATTGCCGATATTGGAGACCTTTCTATTTTTCATGCTTATGAATCGGTAGACGGGCGTGGCATGCAGGCTTTTCCGGGAAAAACCTATGCAACGACCCTGAGTTCGGCATCGCAATTAGCCAGCCTCGACCCCATCAAATTGCTGCAGGAAGGCTATACCGACATTTTCGTTACCGGACTTTCTTCAAAAGCGCGTTTCGCTACCCTGCCTTTTCGCCTCATCGAAGCGGGTAAAGGCAAGGAAAATAACAACGTGCGCATGAGTGGCAACCCAAGTCTGTATAT
>JBJXFD010000034.1:0-16659 GCA_046153985.1 Saprospiraceae bacterium | reverse complement strand
CGAAAAGTGGGGGTGATTAGCTCAGCTGGTTCAGAGCATCTGGTTTACACCCAGAGGGTCGGAGGTTCGAATCCTTCATCACCCACAACAAAAAAGCCGTCCTGTTTCAGGATGGCTTTTTTTGTTTGTACCCGTCGCTTTAGCTGCCCTGCGGCTTTGGGTCACATTCGCGCAAAGACAACTTATCCATCAGCCATAGTTCCGTTTGCCGGATATGCCTTATTAAGTTGAACCAGCATATTAGCAGGGGCAATCCGACACCCACAAGAGCCATGAAAAATCTTTCCCAAAGCTCAGACGCCCGATAAGCGCCGTTGATCATTTCCTGAAGCAAGGAAAATGAAATGAAAACCAAAGGAAAAATGAAAATCAAAGGAAAAATCATGTAAACGCATAACAACCAATAGTTTGGCGTAATATTTATTTTAAGTACAAGGGGCGATTCCGACACC
This sequence comes from Saprospiraceae bacterium, assembly GCA_046153985.1. GTDB lineage: Bacteria > Bacteroidota > Bacteroidia > Chitinophagales > Saprospiraceae > JABWAJ01. The sequence continues at coordinate 16,207 of JBJXFD010000034.1, read as the reverse complement.
ACAACGCCGTCTACTGTCGGGTAATGAGGCTGATTCCTTCTATAAGATGTCTTTTTCAGGGTAAACTGCTTGTTTCCGACACTCACGTCATAAACATCGCGCTGGAATATCCAGACACCCCTTGTTTTTGTTTTCCTGCTTTCCAAAAACTTCGCAACCTGGCGCCACTCCATTGGTGTCGTGTAGTGTTTTTCAATGGCTAATGGCAGTTTTTCTTTTGTCATATTTTTGGTCATTGGTTGTAAAAGGATTAACCATACTATCCTACCGGACATTATTATCATTATTGTCCAGACAACTCCAAGTTATAGGCTGGCTGATGTTCCATACAAATTAAAAGGCTTGATCTGTACGATTATCTAAAAAAACGACCAATTCGATTTCGTTTCCGACGATGCGCTAATCCATTGATAAATGCTGCGTTAAAACACTATACAAGCAATTGGTTGATTTTCTTTCTGACGGATTGATGGGCTGCCGGCTGCTTGTCGGTTGCCCCGTGTGCTATCCCCACGGTTGTCACTCCCGCAGGGAGTCCGCACCATCATGCACAGCTTTTTATTGGTTATCAAACCTATGAGGTTTCTTTATACCCAAAGGTCTTCCCATTTTCGAATGAAGTACTAACCATGAAGAGCCTTTCCCATTTCGCAGACTCCCTGCGGGAGTGACAAACCAACAAGAGCCGGGAAAGGTGGATACGAGCGCTTCTTAAAAAGCCGGCGCCTGCTCGCTTTACAAACAATAAAAGAAAAAAAGATAAAAGGTAAAAGCGTAAAAGGGATAAAGGGTGAGTTTACCGGGCAAGCCGGAAACCGAAACTGAAGTTATGGTTATCTGAACTGCCCCAGCTGCGAATCGCGACCCGACAGAGGTCTGTAAAGAGGTACCAGGACCCGCCACGAACCACGCGGAGGTTCTGTTTCCCACCAGCCATCCAGGCGCTGCCGTCTGCTGGGGCACTCTTATAGTTCTCGTGCCAGACGTCGTGGCACCATTCCCAAACATTACCGCTTAGATCATATAAACCAAGCTCGTTTGCTTTTTTTTGCATCACGGGTCGTGTTTTTTGGCCGGAATTTCCGTTGTGCCAAGCCACTTCATCTGCCTTATTGCTGCCTGCATATTGGGTTTTGCCGGAAGCAACTCCACCCCGGGCCGCGTATTCCCATTCTGCTTCAGTAGGCAGTCGGTAGTTCTCTCCAGTTTTTTCATTCAGCCTTTTCAGGAATTCCTGCACATCGTCCCAACTCACCGATTCGACCGGACAATCGTTGCAGCCTTTGAAAGTCAGCTTTGGCGGGTCGGTGCCCATGACTGCCCGCCATTGGGCTTGTGTGACGGGGTGTTTGCACAGCTGGAAGTCCTTAACAGATACAGGATGTAGAGGACGTCTATATATCCCAAGATCGCCATGTTCGTCCCCCATTTGAAAGGTTCCGCCTATGATGGGGATCATGAGGTCGTGGAAAGGGTCGAGGGCGAGGCGTTTGGCTTCTGCTTCCCGGCGTTGACGTTCCTCCGCCTCCTTTCTCAACTTTTCATTCCTCCCTGCAATCGCCCGAAACACTTCCCTTGCCGCATAGGCATAAGCGTCAACCGCTTCAATCGGGCGTTCGTCTTTCAGCACTACCTGCAGGTGTTGCAATTCCGTGTATTCCCAAAGGCAGTCTTTCAGGATGACGGCGATGACTTCCGCTTCGCCCTTGCTCCGGCGTTCCAGCATTTTGGGCAGCTCCGTTTCGTTGACGTAGTCGCTGTCCAAAAACTCGGCGGTGACGAGGAGTACAAAGATGTGGGCGGTGTGGAGTTCGGCTTTCAGGCGTTCGTCCCAGGTTTCGCCGGGCATGATTTCGCCATCGTAAAAAATCTCGCAATGCTGCTGTCGCTTCATCACATTGAGGTGGGTGCGCAGTTTTTGGAGGAGGGGTTTGTCCTCCCGTGCGTAAGCGATGAATATTTTTGGCAGTTGGTCCATCGAGTATTTTGAATATTACATAACGGTTGACGGTAGACGGTGGATGGTAGACGGCCCGTCAACCGTCAACCGTCAACCGTCAACCGTCAACCGTTCCTTCAATACGTGCCCGTCATATCCTCATCCACACAAATAATAAAATCCGCAATGCCTTTGTTTTCGGGCAACAGCGAGCTTATATCTGCCTGGGAAACCGTAGAAATGGTCGCGTAGCGCAGATTCGGTTGCTGGCGGCGCAAATACCAGAGGATGCCCTCGTAGTTATCAGAATGGAAAGCGCCGTTGTAGTGGATAAACAAGGCGCCGGGGCGGTATGCCTTCAGGAGGAAATGCGCCATCGTTGCGTCTTTCATGGCCTGGGCTTTAACGATGTTGGGTGTGCCGTGGTCGCCCATCATCTCCACCATCTTTTTGTAGCCGGGCAGTTCCGGGTCGAAAGCAATGGGCAGGGGCGCAATCCAGGATTTGGCTTCGGCTGACAGCGTATCCAAAGCTTCAAAGCCGCCTTTGGCCACCGAAGAAGCGTACCGCCTCGGAATATTGGTGCCGATGAACGGCAGGTTGTTGGCTTTCGCAAAATTGACCAATGGGGCATAATCGGTGTCGTAGTTCTTCCAAAGGCGCGCTTGCTCTGCCAATTGTTTGGCGTCAATTTCCCCTTTCAGGTAGCGCTCCAGGGCTTCCTGGTTGTCGCGTTCAAACATTTCGGCGCCGAGAATCAGGTCGCGGGTTTGTTTGCAGTCGCGGGTCACTTCCAATTGCAGCCAATGTGAAATCGGGTTGTTGTGGTATTCGCCAAACAGCGCCACATCCTTGCCGACCAGCGTTTTGATCATTTTTTTGTAGCTGACCTTTTTGCCTTTGGCGTCGTAGAGGACGTAGGCGGGTTTGTTTTGCGCGGAAGTCGTGGTTACAAACAGGATAGAGCAAAGAAGAAGAGGTAGATATTTCATGAAAATTAGTTTGGTAGACAATAAGTTGCATTTTTTTCACCGCATAAGGGTGTTTTTTGTTTTTCACCACATAGATACATAGTTGTTTTCACATAGTTCACATAGTTCAGGAGGCCGCTTATGTGAACTATGTGAAACCCCCTATGTGAACTATGTGGTAAAAAAATCTATGTGGTAAAAAACCCCATGAAGTGCCCCAAAAACAACTGCCTCGCCAACAGCCGTTTATACGTTTCCGAGCCCCGCACATCGGAAATGGGACTGATTTCGGATTGCAGGATGTTGCAGGCTTCCGCCAAAACCGGGTCATTCAAATCCGGCGCATTGGGGACCGGTTTTCCAACCAAAAAAGCGGATGTTTTTTTCAGGTAAAGCGGAATGGGGGCTACGCCGCCTGTAGCTACGTGCGCTTCGGTGATGTGGCCGTCCCGGGTTCGCAGCAGCGCCGCTGAATTCACCGAAGCGATGTCTAAATGCATGCGTTTGCTCACTTTTTCAAAATTGAACCGGCAGCCGTCCCCCGGTTTGCGGAAGCGGATGGTCTCCAAAACCTCGTCTGCGGTTTTGTCCAACGACTTGTACCCGAGGTAAAAATCGCGCAGGGGCAGCTCGCGTTTACTGCCATTGGCCAGTACGATCCGGGCGTCTAAGGCCAGCAGCCAAACGGTCAGGTCGCCAATGGGCGAGGCGTTGACCAAGTTGCCGGCAACGGTAGCCATGTTGCGGATCGGAGTGGAGGACACGAGTTTCAGGTGCTTGCGCAAATTGGGAAAAATGGCCTGCAAATGGGGCGATTCCAATAAATCCGTCACCGTTGCAGCGCCGCTTATTTCGATGAAATCGCCGGCCTGCTCAATGCCGCGCAGTTTTGTCTGGTTGAAAAGATGGCTGGCGGGCGCATGCACCATGTCTTCGTGCCGTTGCACGTAAAGGTCGGTTCCGCCGCCGACGAAAAAGGGTTGTTTGGTCTCGGCTGGTTTGCCGATATTTGTTTGCAGCGCCTTCAGCCGGGCGGGAATTTCCGCAAAATAGCCGGGAACGATGCCTTGTTCGATCGCAAAATCGAGTGGGGACTTTTCGGCGCGCGTTTGCAGAAAATCAGTCAGCCGAACCGTCGCCCGTTCGATGGATTTGTAACCGGTGCAGCGGCAAATATTGCCGTCAATGGCCGCGATGGCTTGTGCTGAATCTTTCTCAGTTTGTCCGACGCAAAAACCGGTCAGCGACACCACAAAGCCTACGGTGCAAAAGCCGCACTGGGTTCCGTTTTCGTCCACCATCGCCTGCTGAACGGGCGTGAGCGCGCCTTCGCCGGGCGGGTTGATGCCTTCCACGGTCACCACGTGTTTGCCCAACACATTGGCCAAGGGCGTCAAACACGAAGTCATGGTTCGGTAAGTCACCTCGCCCTCGCCGTCCAATTCGCCGATGAGCACGGTGCAGGCCCCGCAGTCGCCTTCGCGGCAACCACACTTGGTTCCGGTCAGCGCTTTTTGGTAACGCACGAAGTCGAGCACAGTCATTCCGCCGGGAAGATCGGTGTGGATGGGTTCGTTATTGAGCAGGAAATGAGTCATGGTCGTTGTAAGTTGTTGGTTGTTCGTTTTTAGTAGAAAGTAGAGGGTAGAAAGTAGAAAGAGGGGATTACATTTCCTCGATGATTTTAAGTGTCCTCTCCTTCTACTCTCTACTTTCTACCCTCTACTTTCTACCCTCTACCTTAACCACCCAAACATGGTCCGTTGCCCCTTTCAGGGACGCGGGTACGGTTATTTCGACGCCGTTTTCCCGTTGTTTCCAGGATAGTTTGCCTTTTGCGCCAAGCAACTGCAAGGTAGTCTTTTTTGAAAACGGTATTTTGGACAGCAATAGCTTTTCAGTTGGAAAATCAAAGAGGAAAATGTACTGGGTTTTGCCGTCTTTCGACTGGGTGTAGCGGATGTTTTCGCCTTCTTTAAAAACGGAAAACATGCGCGTGCCGTATATCGCTTCCCCGTTAAGGGCCATCCAGGCGCCGATTGCTTGTAGGCGCTCGTACGCAATTGGGTCTAATTCACCGTCGGGGCCGGGGCCGATGTTCAGCAGGTAATTGCCGCCTTTGCTGACGATGTCCACCAATTTTTCGATGATTTCGTTGGTGGGTTTGTAGGTGTCGTTGGGCACGTAACTCCAACTGCCCGCCATCGTCATGCAGGTCTCCCACGGGTAGGGCAAGCCTTCGTCCGGGATATGTTGCTCCGGGGTGAGGTAGTTTTGCTGTTCGCCAGGCACAGCGCGGTCCACGACAATCAATTGGGGTTGTTTTGCACGGATGTCCCGCACCAATCGGGGCATGTCAATGTCCTGGTTTTGCGGATTGCGGGCCCAGCGGCTTCCTTCGTAAACCTCGGCCATTTCCGTTTTGAGTTCTTCCTCCGTTTTTTTGCGCACCCAGCCGCCGTCCAACCAAAGAATGTCCACCTTGCCGTAATCTGTGATCAGCTCGTGGATTTGATTGTGGGTATACTCCGTGAATTTTTTCCACTTCTCCGGGTATTTCTGGATGGCGTAGTTGGCATTGCGGTCGCTCGCCGGGAAATGTTTCCACCAGTAATCGTCGCTGTGCCAGTCGGGTTTGGAGAAATAAGCGCCGATCCAGAACTGCTCTTTGCGGAAAGCAGAAAAAATTTCTTTGGCAATATTGCTCCGCGGATTGACAGAGAACGGGCAGCCCGGGTCGGTAACCTTATAATCGGTGTATTTGCTGTCGAACATGCAAAAGCCGTCGTGGTGTTTGGTGGTGAACACCATGTATTTCATGCCCGCTGTTTTGGCCGCAGCCGCCCATTTTTCAGGGTTGAATTGAACGGGATTGAAGGTTGTTTTCAGGTTTTCGTACGCTTTTACGTAGTCGTGGTAATTGTCCGCCACGCCGGGTTTTCTGCCTCCGGTGGCCCAGCTCAGGTCTTCCGGACAAATGCTCCAGCTTTCCACGATGCCCCACTGGCTGTAGGCGCCCCAGTGCATCAGCAAGCCAAATTTCAGGTCTTGCCATTCCTCTAACCGCTGCCGGATGGCTGGATCGGGGTCGGGAAAATAGGCTTGCTGCTGCGCAAGGGCGGTCGTTGCGGCAAAGCAGATCAAGATTGGCAAGAGCTTGAATAGTTGGTTTCGTTGCATAGCTGTTTTTTACGCAAATTTGCAATAAAAAACGTGAGTTCGGCCAGAAAACACGGATTTACAAATGATGTAAAACACTCCCTTAGCGAGAGATTGTTTCCCGCAAAGAGCGCCAAGGATACGCAAAGTACGCAAAGCGTGACGCCCTCCTTTGCGAACTTTGCGAGACCTTGGCGCTCTTTGCGGGAAATTTCATAACTCCCAAAAAAAATAGTTCCAAGCCCAGGCAACCCTTTTCTTCTCCCAAGCGTGTAAGCAGCAATGAACGAAGCAAACGTTGATACCTGGTTAGAAGGGTGCCGCCATCAGGACTCAGAATGCCAACGCTTATTGTACCGGCATTTTTACAACTATGCCCTTAGCATAGGCCTGCGGTATGCTGCTTCAAAAGAAGAAGCCCACGAAATCATCAACGATGCGTTTGTCAAAATTTTCACCCGAATAGACCGCTACAAGCGACAGGGGCCTTTCAAAACCTGGCTTGGGCGCATCGTAGTCCACACGGCCATTGACCGGTACCGCGCACTGTGCAGGGCGCGGACGCATGAACCGATCGAAGCGGAAATGACCGCCGTGGAATGCGCGCCATCCGCTTTAGATTACCTGTACCATGAAGATTTGGTCAACTTAGTTCAAAAATTGCCCGCCGCTTACCGGCTTGTATTCAACCTGCACGTGGTGGAAGGGCATACGCATGAAGAAATCGCAGAAATGCTTGGCATTCAGCCAGGAACGTCGAAAAGCAATTTGGCGAAAGCCAAAGAAAAGCTCAAGCGCCTGATTTTAGTTGCCTCGCTAAAGGAATAAAAAATGGAAGATAATCAATTTTGGGACGAACTGGCAAACCGGCTCAGGCAGGAGCAGGCGCAGACTTTCCGGGAAGGAGACTGGGCGGCTGTACACCAGCGAATCCGGGTAAAAGGCAAACGCAGGGCGGCGTGGTTTTGGCCGCTGATTGCAGGGCTGGTGCTGATCGGAAACAACCTGATTTGGTACTTGCTGTTGCCACAGGCTGCAACACCATCCACACAGGCGCCCGTCGCCATGCAGTGCGATACCGTCGTGTTGATCCGGGAACGCGTGGTCCGCGATACGGTTTGGCAAAAAATGCCGGCTCCCGCTTTCAAGCAGGCGGAGCAGTCACCGCTTCAGAGTCCGCAGGCAATACCAGCTTTACACCAGGCTTTCACCAATACGGTGACCATTCCGGAAGCCTTGCCTGCTTTTGCAATAAACAGCGCAGGCCATGATCCGGGAATGGATACATCATCCCGGGTACCGAATGCTGCCTTATACCCCCTGCGATCACGACGTTTCGGGCTTGAGACGCCATTTACTGTTTCAATTATACCTGCCGGATCAGGCAATCCGCGCGTCGCTAAGCGCGAAACAAGTCTGCTCATCGCCGCAGATGTGGGAGGCTCTATATTTTTTTCGGAAAATGTATCCGGGATGCACCTATGGCAGGCGGGCGCAACGCTCTATCTGATGCCCGGAAAGTTGGGTAGCACTTTTGGTGTTCGCAGCCTGTATGCCACGGAAAACCCATCGCAAACAGGGCCGGAGTTGGGTTGGACTACCGCTTGTCCATCCTGCCCGGCAAGCCCCGATTTTCCTGATCGGGTAAGCCTCCAATGGACCGAATTTCAAATGGGATTGGCGTATCGTTTTGCTTTGCCTTATCGAAAAAAAACCGAAATATTACTCAGCGCGGTGGGGCAATTGCGCAGCCCTATAGCACAATACCGGCACCTCAGGTTTGAAAACTACGGCGGCCCCCTCGTTGAAGTGGACGACCGCTCCCGGCAGGAATCCGGATTGTATTGGAATGGCTGGAGCAGCAGCGTGTCTGTTGTTCACCGAATCGCCCGCAATTTCGGCGTGTCCGGAAGCCTGGAAGGGCGATGGACCGACGGGGTAAATCCGGGGTTAATGCCGGCGTCAGTAGGGGTTCGCGCTGGGTTAGTCTGGTATGCGAGGTGAATCTAAGAGAAGGTATCACTTGAGGTGTACTGTCGTAGGTTTTTTAGGTGTCATCTGCGGAGGCACGAAGCAGGTGACATCTCAAAAAACCGGTTCCCGAGTCGCAAAAATTGAGACTACACCTGCCGCTTTAGGGCGGCGAGATGTCGCCTCAATTTCCGCTAAGTTGGCAACATTCGACTTGAAGTGAGCCCCCACTACTGATAAATCTTTAATTTTTCACCTTAAAAAATAGCAATATGTTCAAACAAGTATTGGGTGCTGCCCTTCTGTGCAGCATCGTGGCCGCGCCATGCCTGGCGCAAAAAACTGGCTTTTCATTCGGCGTTTCTATTGGGAATCCCAATGTCGTGCATCCTTTTGAAAACCCGCCCCAACCGGGATCCGGCAGCAATATCAACGGGGGTTATGGAAGCATTCTGGAAAAAGACTACGCCAGCAGTAAGTATGCGCTGGAAGGTTTGCTTCAGGTTTCCCTGCCCAAAGGCCTGCAACTGCGCCTGCGTGGCGGCTATTCGCTCCGTCAAACGGATTTTTCATCGGTTTATGGTTCGTCCGACGGCGTTCCGGTGAATGGCAACCGGACGCTCGAAACGTCCCGGAGCTGGCACCTGGCGCCCGGATTTACAGGAAGTCATCAAATGGGCAAATTTTCCCTAAACGCTGGTTTGGAGTTTCCGGTCTATTGGTTAAATCGCTTAACATCATCAAACACTTTCACGGATCTGGGGACGCCGGAAGCGCCTTCATATGAAGCCGAACGCTCTTTCCCGGGGGGAATTTCCTATGGCATTGGGCCCGTTGGGGGAATTTCATTTCATCCCATTCCGCAGGTGAGTATCGGCTTTGAACTCCGTGGCGCATGGATGTATACGCGTTTGGAAGGTAATTTCGAAGAACGCAACAACTGGAGCGGAGCGCCCGTCACGCTGGTCGGCACGGCGGAAACTTACGAACACAGCGGGATGAGCGATTTGCAGGTGGCTTTGATGCTGCGGGTGAGTTTGTGAACAAAGGGCAAGAGGCAAATGGGCAAGGGGCAAGTTGGCAAGAGGCAAGAGGCAAATGGGCAAGCTCGCAATTAGTGGGTTTGCTAATTTGCCCTTTGCCAACTTGCTTATTTGCCAACTTGCCTATTTATTTCATCTTCACCTCCACCAATTCCCGCAACCGAATATCCTTACTCGAACTTCCAATCATGATGCGAAAAACACCCGGCTCGATCACCGTTTTCAGGTGTTCGTCCAGCATGGACAGCATGGCGGGCGTGATGACAAACACGCATTCCCGCGCTTCTCCGGCTTTTAAGGAAATCCGTTGAAACGCCTTGAGTGCTTTGATGGGCCGGGCAACAGAAGCCACTTCGTCGCGAAGGTACAACTGCGCAACCTCCGTGCCGTCGAAAGCGCCGGTATTTTTTATCCGAAAACGCACCTCCACAGACTCGGTTTCCGAAATTGTTTGTTGGCTGAGGCGGCAATCGGAATATTCAAACTGGGTATAATTCAACCCGTACCCGAACGGGAACAGGGCCTGCCCGGTGCCATCGGCGTAATCGTCGCCGCGGCCGGTGGGTTTGTGGTTGTAGACTAAGGGGAGCTGGCCTTCGTGGTGCGGAAAGGTGACCGGAAGTTTGCCCGAAGGGTTGGCCTGGCCCAGCAAAAGTTCCGCCACCGCCTCGCCGCCGGCTTCTCCGGGGTACCAAACCTGGAGTACGGCGTTGACCTGATCGAGCCACCTGCCCATCGTGATGGCGCTGCCGCCAACCAGCACCACAACCACGGGTTTGCCTGTTGCCGCTAATTGCAGGATCATTTCCTCCTGCCTTCCCGGCAAAAACAAATGGCTGCGGTCGGCAAATTCGCCTTCTTCGATGCCCGCCACCACGATGACGACGTCGCTTTTTTCAGCCAATTGAATGGCCTCCCGGATTTTCGCATCGGTTTCGTTGCGAACCCCGACAGTCCAAATCAGCCTGAACCAGGCATTTCCGGAAGGTTCTTTGTATTCAACGAGGAGGTCAACGGGTTTGCCTTTTTCAAAATAAAAATCGGCCAATTGTACACTTCTGGATTGTCCAGCCCAGGTATCCAACACCAGTTTTTCGTTGAGGTACAATCGGTAGCCCTCGTTGCCGTCAATGCCAATTTTGAACGTCCCTGTTTCAGGCGACTGGATTTTACCTTTCCAGCGGCAGGAAAAAAAGTCGTAGTTGATGGACGGATGCGGCCCGAATAGGGTCCAGCGGAAATCAATTTTTTCATCCGTTCGGGTCAATGCCGGTTTGCCGCTCAGGGCAATGTTGTTGAAATATTCGCCTTGAAGGCCGGCTACCCGTTTTCCGTTTGTTTCAGCAAACAAAACATTGCCCGGGACGATGTTCCAGGTCGTTTCGGTTCGGCCACAGCCGGAAGCGTAGTCCACCGCCAGCGCTTTGCCAGCGAGTTGTTTTAACCCTTCCAAAATGCTTGTTTTTTGGTTGCCCGGGCCGCTGTATCCGCCCAGCCGCGCTTCCACAGCATCCACGCCGATTACCGCCAAACGCTTCGTATTTTTGGACAACGGCAAAACCCGCTTTGGGTCATTTTTCAACAACACCGCCGATTTAAGGGCGGCTTCTTTGGCGAGTTTTCGGTGTGCGGTCAAATCCGACACGGCATTCACTGCATCCATTGAAACGTACGGCTGTTCAAAAAGTCCCAACTGAAACTTGGCCCGCAACACCCGCACCACCGCGCTGTCCAATTTCGCCGCGTTGACTTGCCCTTCTAAAAACGGTTTTTTAAACAAGGGGTAGCTGTCGAAACCGGTTTGAAACAGCACATCGAGGCCATTTTCAACCGCTTGTTTGCCGGCGTCTTCGTAGTCGGTTGCCGTAAAATGCAACACATTTGCGCCGCCCGTAGCGCCCGCGTCCGAAATCACAAAGCCGTCAAAGCCCCATTCGTTTTTCAATTTTTCGTTCAGCAGCCAGTCGCTGGCCGTACAGGGGCGTCCGTCAATGGAATTGTAGGCCGTCATGATGCTGCGCGCGCCGCCTTCCTGCACACAGACTTTAAACGGCACGAAGTAGGTTTCCTCCAGCAGGCGTTCGTTGTAGTCAATGGGATAGCTATCGCGGCCCCCTTCGCCGTGGTTCACGGCAAAGTGTTTGGGCGTGGTGACGATGCCGGCCTGCTCAAACGCGCTGACAAACGCCACGCCCATCCGGGAAGCCAGCAGGGGATCTTCGCCGTAGGTTTCTTCCACCCTACCCCAGCGCACGTCGGTGGCAAGGTTGACCACAGGGGACAGGATTTGCCGGATGCCCCGGACGTTGCATTCCAATGCGATGGCCTGGGCGACGTCGTGTACCAGCGCCGTATCCCAGCTTGCCGCCAGCCCAATGGCCTGCGGGAAAGCGGTGGCGCCGGTTCGCACCAGTCCGTGCAGGGCTTCATCGAAGGCAATGATGGGAATGCCCAACCGGGTTTGCTCCACAAAATATTTTTGGATGGCGTTGATTTTTTCAGCGGTCTGGCGGGCGTTGGCGCCGGGGTTGTACTGCATCATTTGCTCCGCAGCGCCCTCGCCGGCAGTGACTGTGTTGACCTGGAACCCAAATATGCCTTCCCTGAATTGATCGGGGTCTGCCCCCAAATCGCCGGTGACCATGAACAGTTGCCTGAATTTTTCTTCTACCGTCATTCTGGTGAGTAAATCATGGATCCGGGTTTCTATGGGGAGGGAGGCGTTGCGGTAGGGTGGGATTGGTTGGGCGCTTAGGGAGACGGCGAGTGCTAAGGACAAAAAAGTAAAAAGGAAGGATAGAGCTTTGGAGAAATAGATGCCTTTGGCAGGCTTTTTTGAATATGCCGCTTTGGGCCTTTCCTGGCATTTTTTCATCTTGTTTTGTATTTTGGGTGAAAAGCTACAAAAAAGGCATATATGGTGGATGAATTAAGGCATGATGAAAAGAGTATGGCGCTGGCAAGCATCAGTCATCTCTCAAAATTTCCACTGGTTCTCAAAATTTCCTTAAATTTGTTCTAAACAACCAAACTATGACCACCATTGAAGTTAAGCCAGGGACGAGGGTAGGCATTGATGATATTTTGACAGGAGTTGCAAACTTAGAGATAGAGGAGCTGGATAAATTCGTAGACAAGTTGTTGGCTTTGAGAGCCAAAAGAGTTGCTCCGAATCTTTCCAAAGAAGAAACATTTGTGTTGAAGAAAATCAATAGGGGCTTGCCGTCAGATAGGAAGAAGCGACTCATAGTGCTGGAAGCCAAACGCAGCGCAGGTACACTGAATGTAGAAGATCAACAAGAATTGCTGGCCATCATAGATGAATTGGAGCAACTTAATGTCGAACGAGTACATTATTTGGGAGAATTAGCCTTGATGCGGGGTATTCCTGTGAGGGAATTGATGAAACAATTAGGAATTCGTCCCCAGCCCTATGCCTAAGAAAATTTCAACCAGCATTAAACGTTTCGTACGCTTAAGGGCAAGAGGTTATTTAGTTTGGGGGAACATCCGCCTGCACACTTAAATGAATAATTAGTGTTAATCCAGTTAGTGACGCAGCTACCGGACTATAAAGACATACATTAATTACATGAAAACAAACAATGTCATACTAACTGCAATCACCTTTTTATTGGGTTTGTTTTTAATATTATATGCATTTGAATTTGAGATTAGAACAAGAACTGAATATTGGGTAACACTGATTGAAATGGCAATTGTATTATTGGCCTTAATCCTTATTCTCTTTTTAAGAATAGAGTGGTGGAAAAAACTATTAGGAATCTTGGGATTGCCAGCTCTAATAATCTTTGGTCTCCCTTATACGGGGTTGTGGAAATTTTCTTTAAAGAAATATGTAAAAAATGAAAAATTAAACTATTTAACCCTTGCAAATAAAATAGATAAACTTAAGGAGGATAAACTTATTTATATTTCATGTTTTAAGGATGGTCGCTTAGATACAAGGCCAAAATTAGACCAAAAAACTATGATAAATGGCCAGGAAGACATTTGCCCTGAATTTCAAAAACTTGATTGTTTTGCCGTTGCAATTTTACAAGAAAAAAACTATTACCTCTTTATTATGTCTACATTTTTTGGAAACGGTTATGGTTTGTTGTACTGTAAAGATGATCCACGCAGTGACAAAATAATTGGCGCCCGAATTGATGCCTATGAAATTACAAGTGCCCTTAAAGTTGAAAATAATTGGTTTTACATAAGCTTTACTTAAATACAGCTACGTATAGATGAGGTACAAACACAACCAAATCTACGATTTAGCCCAAAACAAAACAGCAAACGGGCTAAATCTATGTTTTTTTGCCACTTTTAGCCCGTTTGCTAGCTTTCCTGTAAATTTAATACGCCATTGCAACCTGCCTGCTGCTCCCCAACCCCTCAATTCCCAATTCCACCACATCCCCCGCTTTGAGGTAAACCGGCTGCCGAGGCAACTAAGGTTTATTTACCACAATTTTGCGCACCACCTGTCCTTCTTCGTTGCCAATGCGCAAAAAATAGATTCCGTCGGGAAGATTAGAAACGGCTACGAAAAACCGGTTTTCCCCGCTTGGAAACGCCTGCGCATTGCTGCTAAAAACGGTTTCGCCAAGTGCGTTGCTGAGCGAAATCGCCAACTGTCCGGCTTTTTCAAGTACAAAGTCAACCTGGAGTTCATCGGCAACCGGATTGGGGAATGCCGACAAGGCGCTCAGACCTTCAATTTCACGGGTCTCTGTGACGACATTATAAACCTCCACAACCCGATCGAAATAACTCCAACCCGACTCGTTGGCCGTGGCAAGCGTGACCCCGTTGCTGATCAGCTTGACGGCTTCGTAGCTAAATCCATTGCCCCTGCCATCTACCAGATGAAATTGGTAGCAACCACTCTCGGGAATTGGCACGTGAACGGTGACGTCCGGAGAAGATCCGCCATAGCCATAAGCCGTCGGGCTTGAAGGCACCGTCAATGGCGGTGAAAACATTCCGCCACCTTCCGGGCCGACCAGGACATTGCCTCCTGAGGCGATCACCGCACCCGTATTTAATTTCCGGATTTCCCAATACGTTTCCGGCGCGTGAAAACCCAAATCCAATTGTACGGTCAGCGTTTGCCCCGTGGCCTGAAGCGCCCGGTTTACCTGGTGATTCAGGGTATTGCGTTCAGGATCCAGGTCGTTTTGGTCGTTGATTTTGACAATTTCAAAATCGAGATTTGTCGTGGCAATATTGCCTATTGTGATGGGATTGAACACCGCATCCGCATTTTCAAAAGTGGCAAGTTCGCCTGTCCATTGCAAGGTTTGCACAAGGCTTCCGTTTTTGCGCAACCTGATCTCCGCTGAGGTGATGGGATTGTTTCCGTAGTTGGACAGCCTGATTTTTGGCTCGAAAGCATCCTGAGCGCAGGCTGAAAAAGGCGTGCCGGTCCAGTCCAGCAAGGCCCCGTTATTGGGCTGCGTTGCAGTCGGACACGTCTGGAGTTCCCAGTACATTTCATCTGCGGGATATCTCCAGACATTTCGCGCAAGCTTGTCCGGACAAATGATGAACATCGTTGGATAACTGCTGATCAAGTAAGGATCGTTCAGACTATTGTTGTTGATGATGGGATAAGGGGTACCAGTGATCCAGTTGCCGTAAGTATTAGAGCCAAAGCCCTGCAAGGCCGCCAGTCCGGTATTGCCGTCACCTTCTATCATCAACACCCTTAATTCATCGGTTCCGTTCGGCCCGAGTTGTTCATGCAACGTCTCTAAATGGTGCGCCTGGTGGTATTGCCAGCAAGGAGAACACCAGGTTGCCATAAAATCAAGAAGGACGGTTTTGCCATCTTCGAGCAGGTCGTATAAGTTCCAGGTATTGCCGTTGATGTCGTTCACCGTAAAATCAGGGGCAGTAAAAGGTTCCATCGGTTGGAATTGGCCAAAAAGCCGGAGAGAAAGCACCAAACAGGGTAAGAGGATCATTTTTTTCATAGCCAGTATTTAAATTAGATGAGGTAATCATAAATAGATCAGTACTGGAATACGCGCAGGCAATCCCAGTAAAAATGATTAGTACCTTTTTCGCTCTTTTTTGTAAAACCCCGGATTGTTCTCGATGCAGAAGGTGCAATATACTTCCGAAAAAACGACAATACAAGTCAGCTGAAAGACAATAGCCCAGCTATCCTTCAAAATGCGGTTTGCTTTTGCTGACGAAAGTCACCTGTCTGTATAATGCTTGTCAATGGCCGCTTTACACAGCCGTTCTACTTTCGCACCACTTATTTATCGCATCACCACTTATGGATTTTAAAACCATCATCGAGCCGTTTCGAATCAAAACGGTAGAGCGAATCCGGCTCACAACGCCACAGGAGCGGGAGGTTTTCCTGCAAAACGCGCATTTTAACCCTTTTTTGCTGCGTTCCGACCAGGTGATTATTGATTTGCTGACCGACAGCGGCACTTCTGCGATGAGCAGCGAGCAATGGGCTGGCATCATGCGCGGCGACGAAAGTTATGCAGGTGCGTCGAGCTGGCTGCGCATGGAAAAAGCTGTGCAGGATCTGACCGGCTGCCCTTACGTATTGCCTACGCACCAGGGGCGCGCAGCGGAACATTTGTTGTATTCGCGCATTGGCGGACCGGGGAAAGTATTCGTGAGCAACACACATTTCGACACAACCCGCGCCAATATTGAGTTTTCGGGTGCAACGGCAATTGATTGCCCCATTCCGGAAAACCGCGCCCCGTCGTTGCTTCACCCCTTCAAAGGCAACTTAGACATCGCGCAGTTGCTTGACCAAATCGCCCGATCCGGCGCTGAAAATATTGCTGCGGTCATCCTTACCGTGACCAACAACAGCGGAGGCGGCCAGCCCGTAAGCATGCAAAACGCCCGCGAAGTAGCGGAGATTTGCAAAAACCACGGCATCCGCTTCATCCTCGACGCTTGCCGGATTGCAGAAAATGCCTGGTTCATCAAGCACCGGGAGCCGGGTTTTGAAAACGCGACCTACCGGGAAATTGCCCAGCAAATGTTTGCCCTCGCCGATGGCTGCATCATGAGCGCAAAAAAGGACGCGCTCGTGAACATGGGCGGTTTTTTGGCCCTGCGCGACCTCGATT
>JBJXFD010000023.1:0-18002 GCA_046153985.1 Saprospiraceae bacterium | reverse complement strand
GGAACGACTTACTTAGCACTAAGGGTCGGCGTCACTCACTTTCCTGCATTTTTATTTTCGGCTGTCCGGCAAACCATTGCGGGCATTTTATTGGTGGGCATTGCCGTGATTTGGGGCAAAGAACGCCTGTCTTTTGAAAAAGGCGCCATGCGCTATGTCGTGCCCGGCATTCTGATGATTTCTTTGGGAAATGGCCTGGTGGGTTGGGCGCAGCAATACATTCCAAGCGGATTGGCGGCCCTGATTTGTTCCATCATGCCGGTTTGGGTGGTGATCATCAACCTGTCGGCTTCCAAAAGCGACCGACCCAACTGGCAGATTGCGCTGGGCTTGGCGTTGGGGTGCGCGGGCATGGCCGTCGTATTTCAGAATAACGTGGCAGATTTGGCCAACTGGGATTACCTGTTTGGCATCGTGCTGACTTTCGTCGCCACCCTGAGCTGGGCATTGGGCAGTATTTATGCCAAACAAAAACCGGGCAACAGTGGTTTATTGGCCAATGCCGGACTTCAATTGTTTTTCGGGGGCTTGGGTTTGTTTGCTTTCAGTTGGGCATTCGACGATTATACCCGCTGGCATGGTTTTGTGGATGAAGGCATCTGGGCATTGGTCTATTTAGTTATATTTGGATCTATTGGCGCGTTTGCCGCGTTTTCCTATGCCTTGTCTAAATTGCCGGTTGGCTTAGTTTCTATTTATGCCTATATCAACCCTTTAGTCGCCGTTTTTCTGGGCTGGTTGATTTTAAGTGAAAAATTTAATCCTGCCGTGTTGGTGGCCTTGTTCCTTACAATTGGCGGGGTTTTTATCGTAAATAAAGGTTACCGGGCAATGCGTTATCCATAGGCTGCTACTTGGAAATTTGAAAAATAGTTTCTAATTTAGGGCTTGCTCAATTTTCCTGCCGTCCATGGCAACGCCAATAATTTTGTTTTTCCTTAACCAATACTCATACTCAAAAATTGATATCATGATTGTTACCAGCAACATCCAAATTCAAAAAACGACCCGATCGCGGGTTCAGGAAGTTGACTTTTCAAAACTTGAATTTGGGAAACTATCTACGGATCACATGTTCCTTGCCGAATACCGGGCCGGTGAGTGGCAGGATGCGCGCATTGTTCCGTTCAGCAATTTATCCCTCAGCCCTTTCGCACTTGGATTGCACTATGGCCAAACGATTTTTGAAGGCATGAAAGCTTTCCGGATGGCAGATGGCAATATCTCCATTTTCCGCCCTGAAAAAAACCACGAGCGCTTCAATATTTCTGCCCGCCGGATGTGCATGGCCGAAGTTCCCAAAGATTTATTCATGGATGCCTTGCACCAGTTTGTGGCGCTCGAGCACGAATGGGTTCCCAAAACAGAAGGTTCTTCTTTGTACCTCAGACCTTTTATGTTTGCTTCAGAGGCACGTCTGGGTGTAAAACCTTCCGATGAATACTATTTTATGATCGTCGCTTCTCCGGTAGGGCCCTATTACAGCCAACCGGTAAAAGTAAAAGTAGAGATGGAATACGCGCGTGCGGCAGAAGGTGGAACGGGCTACGCCAAATGCGGTGGCAACTACGGCGGGTCCCTTTACCCGGCTATGCTGGCCAGAAAAGCCGGATTTGACCAGGTGCTTTGGACCGACGCCAAAACCCATTCCTTCATTGAAGAATCGGGAACCATGAATGTGATGTTCCGGTTTGGCGATGTTGTAGTAACGCCTTCTTTGTCTTCTTCGATCCTCGACGGCGTCACGCGCGACAGCATTTTAACTTTGGCCGAAGATATGGGCTACGGTATCGAAGAACGCGAAGTGCCGGTTGCAGAACTGGAACAACGCCTGCAGGATGGTTCGTGCAAAGAAGCATTCGGCGCCGGTACGGCTGCCCTCATTGCGCCCATCGAGTACATTGACATCCATGGCGAATCTTATCGCCTGAACATTCAGCAAGATGCGTTGATGTACCAGATCAAAAAACGCCTGACCGACATTCGCATGGGCAATACAGAGGATATTTACGGATGGAATTACCTCGTTAAGCCGTAATTTCCTTTCTTGCATACTTTTCGACAAGAAAAGTTTGATATGGAAAATAATACCGCAATGGTTGCGCAAAGCAAAATCCTGCGCAACCTGAACTCGCCCTGGAAGATGTGGCTCTGGTTTTGGTTAAAACTGCCCAGCCTTGTCTTCTGGGGCGTTCGTATTCAACGCATTACACCTCAACAAGGTGTGACCAGCATTCCCGCAGGCTGGCGTACGCAAAATCCTTTTCGCTCTACCTATTTCGCTGCCCAATGTGGCGCTGCGGAATTGTCTACCGGTACGTTGGCTATTTTGGCTGTGCAAAGCGCGGCAACTCCGGTTTCTATGCTCGTTACCCAAGTCGAAGCAAGTTTTGTAAAAAAAGCGGTCTCCCGTATTACCTTTACCTGCGAAGATGGCGAGGCGATTGCCGCTGCGGTACAAAAAGCGGTAACAAGCGGTGAGGCGCAGGTCTTGACAGCCACTTCAACCGGTCGTCAGGAAGGGGGCGAAATTGTTTCGGTGGTGAAAATTACCTGGTCTTTTAAAGCGAAGCAATAGTATCGTTTCGAAGGGCTTCCAAGTTGCGAACCTGCTGAATAAACTCGCGGCATTTCCCGGCAGGATCGCCTGTTTTCATAAAAAACTCCCCAATTAAAAAGCCCTGGAAGCCTATGTTTTTCAAAGCAAAAACCAATTCAGGGTCGTCAATGCCGCTTTCTGAAATACAAATACTTTCTTTCGGCATCTTTTCAAACAACTGAAAAGAGGTTTGAACCGACACCTCAAAATTCTTTAAATTCCGGTTGTTCACGCCAACCGCATCTACCCACGGATTCCACCAGTCTAATTCTTCTTCGCTGTGGACTTCCATGAGGACATCCAACCCCAGTTGTTTGGCTTGTTGCGCCAGTGACCGCAATTGTGCTTTTTCCAGATTGGCCGCAATGAGCAGTACGGCGTCAGCCCCGATTGCCCGGGCTTCTACCAATTGATATTCGTCAATGATGAAGTCTTTGCGCAGAATCGGGATGTTCACGGCAGCTCTCGCGGCGGAAAGGTCTTCGCTGCTGCCGCCGAAAAATTGCGCATCGGTCAGGATAGAAAGCGCTGCTGCGCCTGCTGTTTCGTAGCCGCTGGTAATTTCAACGGCATCGGCATTGGCAAAAATATCCCCTTTGGAAGGCGAACGGCGCTTGAACTCGGCAATAACCCCGGAAGTATTTTCCTGCAACAAGGCGGCGCGCAGGGAGCGACGTTCGGCGCTGAACAACGGCCGGGATTCCAGTTCATGAAGGGGATAAGCCGCTTTGCGGGCAGCTACTTCGCCCTGTTTTGCTGCAATGATGGTGTCTAAAATGTTCATGGCGATGGTGTTGCAATAAATAACAAGCGGGAAAGCCTGAAAAGGTTGCAAGGTACGCCGCCTTTGAAAGATAATTGATATCGCGTGCCTGTTTTGTCTATCGGATTACCCGATGGCGCATCCGTGTTGAAAAAATGGTAAAAAACAGCTTTTTTGCAATCGCGATCTTTCCCGCATTTCGTATGTATGATTATAAACAAGTTTGTCCCTATGAAACACGCAACAACGCTTCTTCTGCTTTTTTTTGCAAACCTGATTGCCGTCAGCGCACAAACCGATCCTGCCACTTCAATTTGGTCGGATATTCCGGAAATGGCCATTCCACTCAGCGGCAAACGCCAGATCAGGCCAAATTTTTACCGCACGGTTCGGGCTGACGCCGGCGCTTTAAAAACCCTGCTTTTTTCAGCGCCAAATGAAGGCGTGCGCCCGGTTTCGCAACCGGAAGTAATCCTTGCCGTACCG
Source organism: Saprospiraceae bacterium (assembly GCA_046153985.1). GTDB lineage: Bacteria > Bacteroidota > Bacteroidia > Chitinophagales > Saprospiraceae > JABWAJ01. The sequence continues at coordinate 14,154 of JBJXFD010000023.1, read as the reverse complement.
GTTCCTGATGGTGGATTTCAGCGGTTTCGCATCTCGAAGTACCAGATGATGGAACCTGAATTGGCTGCGCAATTCCCTGAAATTGGAACCTGGCACGGCGTCAGCGACGACAAGACCTTGTCTACCATCCGGCTAGGTTGGACGGTACGAGGATTTCATGCAACGGTATACAGGCCTGGAGGAAGCTATTTTTTGGATCCTTACAGCACCGGCAATACGGCTGATTACGTGTCTTACTTCAAAAAAGACTATCCGCAACCTGCGGAAGCTTTTATTTGCCATACCGAAACCCGCATCAAAGAAAACCTGTTGCCGGAAATGGTGGACGAAGCCAAAGTTGGCGACTGCGTGTTCCGATCCTACCGTCTGGCTGTGGCGACCACCGGAGAATATTCTAATTTCCACGACGCAGATGATCCTTCCGACGTAGATACCGTCCTCGCTTCGGTGGTCATTGCCGTCAACCGGGTGAACCAGGTATACGAACGGGAGCTTGCCATTCGGCTGGTTCTGATTGCTGCAACAACTTCCGTTTTTTATTATGACCCGGCTACCGATCCTTACACCAATAACAATGGGGTCACAATGCTGACGGAGAATCAAAACAACCTCAATCTTGTGATCGAGCCGGCCAATTTCGACATCGGGCATGTCTTCAGCACCGGCGGAGGTGGTGTTGCAACGCTGAACGGGCCATGCGGCTCCGGCAAAGCCCGGGGAGTAACCGGTTTGCCATCGCCCGTTGGCGATCCTTTTTACATTGATTATGTGGCGCACGAAATGGGCCATCAGTTTGGCGCACGCCATACTTTCAACAATTCCTGCGATGGAAATCGCAGCAACAACACCGCGATGGAACCAGGCAGCGGTTCCACCATCATGGCTTACGCCGGGATTTGCCCCCCGAACATTCAAAGCAATAGCGACGATTATTTCCATGCCATCAACCTTCAGGAAATCGGAAATTTTGTAAGTTTTGGCAGTGGAAATAACTGTGACACGCCCATTTTTTTTGACAATGATCCGCCAGTGGTGACTGACCTGCCCAACTACACCATCCCCATCTCTACGCCTTTTGTCCTTTCTGCCATAGCTACCGATCCTGACGGCGACCCGCTAACCTACTGCTGGGAACAATGGGACAATGAAATCGGAGCGGTCATGCCTCCCAATTCTAGCAATGTACAAGGCCCAATGTTCCGTTCTTTCGATCCATCTGCCTCGCCCCAGCGATATTTTCCACGCTTACAGGATTTGGTCAATAATGTTTCGCCCATTTGGGAGGTTCTGCCCTCCATTACCCGTCCCATGGAGTTTCGGGTCACCGTCCGGGATTTTGCGGATATGACGGCGGGCTGTACAGAAGAAGACAACTTGTTTGTAAACGTCAATGCTGCCGCAGGCCCTTTTTTGGTCACCGCGCCCAATACGCCAGTCAACTGGACGGAAGGGCAAATGCACACGGTTACCTGGGACGTTGCGCAAACCGATCAGGCGCCGGTGAGTTGTGTTAACGTGGACATTTTTTTATCGTACGACGGGGGGTTCACCTATCTGGTCACTTTGGCCACCGGTGTACCCAACAATGGATCTGCACAGGTCATCCTTCCTGCCGGCGCCACCAATACAGCCCGCGTCATGGTAAAAGGCAATGGCAATATCTTTTTTGACATTTCCAATACCAATTTCACGATCCAGTTGGGCGCGCCGGATTTTGCGCTGGCCGCAACCCCTTCCAGCGTCTTGCTTTGCCCGGTTGGAAGCGCCGATTTCACTTTAGATTTAGTCAGTTTCGGCGGTTTCAACGCCCCGGTCACCTTGTCGGTCAGCGGCGCTCCGGCCAATACGACGGTTGCTTTCACCAATAACCCAGTGGCGCCCACGGGGAGTTCAGTGCTCACAATCGGCAACCTGGCAATGGCCGCGCCCGGAGTCTACTTACTGACGGTAACGGGCGCCAGCATGGGAAATAGCAAAAACATCCCCATCCTGCTCACAATTCTGGAAGTCCCAACGGCCATTGCCCTAACTGCTCCGGCTGTTGATGCAACGGATATTGTGCTGTTTCCCACCCTGAGCTGGACCGGTAATATCAATGCAAATGCCTATGAATGGCAAGTTTCAACGAGTCCTGTTTTTTCGGGGACGGTTGCTTCAGGAACAAGTTTTGGTACAACTGCACCGGTCAACGTTGAACTGTCTGGAGGAACGCAGCATTATTGGCGGGTAAGGGGTTTGGGCATTTGCGGCAGTACGGGCGTATGGTCTGCCATCCGCAGTTTCACAACCGTTCCCTGCCTGGTTTTCAACAGCTTAAATGTGCCGGTTTCAATTTCTCAAATTGGCATGCCGGTTGTTAACTCGACACTTACTATCACAGAAAACGGCACATTAACGGATGTAAATGTGGTAGGTTTGAGTGGGACGCATTCCTGGATAAGCGACCTGCGCATCACTTTAGTCAGTCCAAATAACACCGAAATACTTTTGTTTGATCAGCCCTGTATGGATCAGGACAACTTCAACCTCAACTACAACGCGCAGGCGGCTACGTCTACCCTACCCTGTCCACCCGTTGGAGGAGGCACTTACCGGCCCGTTGGCAACCTGAACAACCTAAATGGCCAGGGAATCAATGGAGTCTGGTCGCTTCGTATTGAAGATTTGCAGGATGAAGACGGCGGTCAGTTAAGTACCTGGGGTATCCGGGTCTGCCCCACAGGATACTCCGGCATTTTGCCTGTAGAATGGCTTGAATTCGAGGTGGAAGCCGTGGAACAGCAAGCCCGGTTGAGTTGGGCGACTGCTTCAGAAACGAACAATGATGGTTTTGAAGTGCAACGGCAAATCGCACAAACGGAAACTTTTTTGCCCATTGCCTGGATACCCGCCCAAGGCGACGGGCAGAACCGGAGCGATTATCGTTTCACGGACCCGGAAACGCCCAAAGGGTTGCCCGTCTATTATCGCCTGCGACAATTGGATCACGACGGACGGGAGGATTATTCTGTGATCCGGAGCCTGACCTTGCCGGCAGACACTCAGGCTGGCTGGCGTTTGTTTCCCAATCCCGCGCAGGGGTATTGCGTGCTTGAATCCAGCAGCGAGTTGATGCAAACGGATGTGGTCGTTGCTTTGTTGAATGCCCAGGGGCAAGTCGTCCTGCAGGATCGCTTCAGGAGTCCGCGTTTTGAATTGGACCTGACCGATTTGCCTGCCGGAATTTATCAGGTGCAGTTGCAAGGAGATGGGGCGTTTTGGACGGGAAGAATAATCCACCTGGTTCCATAACCCTATTTACCCGTAATATTTAGGCGAATTTTTACCGAATCTCAGAAAAATCCCACCGAATATCAGTCTGATTAATGCAGCGCTGAGTTTTCCGTATATTTGTTTAGTGCTTGTTGGGTAAACCCCCAACAAGTTTTATTACATGGCCTTGTCACAAGGCGCACTTTTTTGGCTTATCAAATAAGCGCAGCGATCGTTTGCTGGTGATAGTTGCCGGTTACCGGAGCACGTAAAAAGGACTCCAGTAGATGAACAGCACGATAAAAAATACCATGGAGATTCCAGATTTGCGAATGCAGTTGATCTGGCCGTTTTGCTGTGCTTTTGCAGCGTTCGCAAGTTCAATGCCCGAAGAAAAAATCCCTTCCGCTATGTTCGTAACCACGTGTCCCAATGCTGAAGCTACGCTGACGGAAGTCAACAGTTCCAATTGTTGTTACAACCTGCAATTGTCGCTCGAACCAGGCAACGGGTACACGGCTGTTGAAACCGAGCTGATCACGCCGGGCGTATTGTACAGCGCCATCCAATATGACCTTTCGGGTGGTTGGTACTACTATTTTGCTGCTCCCCAACGGCTGATTTGGGAACGGGCGAGTGGCTCTTTGCCCATTGGCAATACGCCACTCTTTGATTTTTGCATCTCTGGTGATGTGATCACCGAACCGGCTAAAATTGTAGTATCCTGGATGGTCAACAACATCCGGATTTGCACCGATACCCTGGAGTTGCCGTGCAGCCGTTGCTTAGAAATAGAAACAGAAAGCCTTACTTGCCTGGCGGACAGCAATAGTCAGTATACTTTTCAATTCACCAATCATTCCGAATTTAATGTCAACAGCCTGCGCATCACGGAACCCCCGGGGCAGGATCTGATTGTGGAAGATGCCTATTCGCTGATGCCGTTGATTGCTCCCGGAGGTGCGCAAACATTGAGTTTAACCTTGCGCAGCGGAGCAGAAAGCCAGGCGTCAATCTGTTTTGACGCCACATCAAGCCGGCACCTCGAAGGCGTTGGAAATGTCGAATGCTGCACGGTCACGCACTGCTTTGAAGGGCCGGAATGCGACCGTTGCTGCACGGATTTTGGCCAATTTGAAGCAGATGTCGCAGCAGGATTTAATGTCGTTGCGGATTGCGAAGCCGATTCTTTGATTGTCTCCGGCGACAAATTGAGCACCTGCGATGTCGTGCAATGGCGCTTATTGAATTTAAGCGCAGGGACGAGTATTGGCGGCGTTTCGCAAGGCAATATCCCGATCGTTTTCAGCTTTTTGGGCGGCACCAACTACGAATTGTGTATGACCGTAACGCGGCAGGACGGCAACGGCATGGACTGCTACCCGGAACCTGCGCTGACGTATTGCGATACTTTGCTGTTCGATTGCCCTTGTGTTGACAGCAGTCACATCAACTGGGATTATGAGTGCCCGGCCGAAATTGAATTGGTTTGTGGTTGCGACAACATGACCTACGTGAACGATTGCGCAGCGCTGAACTGGAGCGGGGTGGAAAGCTGGACGCCCGGGGAATGCCACGATCCGCCGGCCGGTACCATTTCCCTGAATGTTACCCCCGCAGGAGCAAATGCACAATTGGACTGGACCACCGGCCAGGGCAACGTCAGTTACCGCTTTTTTATCGTCCAGCGGCGGTTGTCCGGCGGGATGTGGGTGACGCTGGCGGTCGTCCCGGGCCTTACTTTTTCTTTTTTGGATGACAATACCGGCCCTGGTTTGAATCAATACCGAATCGTCGGCGTCACTTATCCCGGGAAACCGGTATTCAGCAACATTGACGATTTTTTGATCACGGATACGAACGAAACAGCAATTACAGGAAGTTGGCGTGTTTGGCCCAATCCTGCTCAGGATGTGCTTTACCTGGTAGCGCCTGCGGAAGGCGTTTACTCGATTTCCGTTCACGGCATTTGCGGGAGCCACATCGCGCAACTTTCGATAAGCACTGGTACGGAACTGCCTTCTCAACTGGATACAGAGTCCTTACAAATAGACATCAGCAATTTACATCCCGGCGTGTACCTGTTGCGCCTGCGCAGGGCCGACGGCGCGATCGCGGTACAACGGTTTGTAAAAATGTAAGATACCGCGAATTCATGACGAATGGTACGAACCGTAACTTTTGAAAAAAATCCATCAACCCAGTTTTCTAAATAATTCAAAACCAATGCCATGAAGAAAAAATTACTTTTTCAACTAATGCTGGCCATGATGACCATTATGGCTGTTACAAGCGCTTCGGCGCAGGACTGCGTACTAGGAACGGTATACAATGACCTTGACCTCGACTGCGTTCAGGATCCCGGAGAACCCGGTATTCCGGGCGTTACGATGGTTTTGATCAGCAGCACAGGCGTCGTGGTGGAACAGGTGACAAACGATACCGGGTTTTATCTGTTTTGTGGCTCGTTAGCCGGGGATTATATTTTATTGACACAAACCGGTTCCCCCAACCTTGAGCCCAATCCAGCCACCCAAACGGTAACCGTGCCCGTCGGTCAATCCATCGTGGATGTTGACGTCTGTGTCACCGACTTAAGTCTGTTGGGGGTTATTGCGGGCAGTGCCTTCATTGATTTGAATGACAATGGCCTTCGGGACATCTTTGAGCCTTGCTTAGTGGATTTTCCGGTCACACTTGAAGGCAACAGCGGGCAGGTTACCATCAATACCGATGCACAGGGCATGTTCCGGTTTACCCGATTGCCCTCGGACGACTACGTTGTAAGTATGGTGGCTAATATTCCAAACACAGAATGGGTATCCGGGCCTTCTTTTCCAATTAGCTTAACACCCGGGCAAATAATTAACAATGTGCGCTTTGTGCGCAGGCCTTCTTTAGGATTCGGATCCATTATTGACGTCATTTGTTTTGACCTCAACGCTGATGGCCTGAATAACCCGGCTACAGAACCACCTCTTGGCGGCATAACTGTGCAGTTGCTGAATTTGCAGGGACAGGTGCTTGCCACTTCGGTTTCCGACAGCAAAGGGGTTTACAGCTTTATTGGTATTGCACCCGGAGAATATAGGGTGCAGGCCTTATTCAATCCTGAAGATTATACCCCCACTACGCCGACTTCTTACGATGTCATCCTGCCGGTTAATGAATTTCGCAGGCCGGGACCTTTTTACGGGCAACCGTTGCGGAAGATTTTTAAATGCGGGATGGCGGTTAGTACTTTTGGATCAGAAGCGCATGGCGACCAGGTTGTTTCGGTCAAAGACATTCGGGACCGATCCGGCGCGCCTGCTGTATCAAGTGGCACCGCATGGTCTCCTTTAGACCTGAGTTCACTGAACTGGAAAGACACGAACCTGGGCGAAGTATTTGGCATTGCAATTGATCCTGATTTTAATGTCTATTTGACCGCCGCTACCATTCCTACTTATTCCGCATCATTTGTTGTGAATAACAATGAACCTTTAATTTATCGCATAGATCCCTACACGGGCAGTATTTTTGACCTGACGTTTGAAACAAATGGCGCCACAACGGTGGGCAACAGCGCCATCAATACGGGTACTGCAGGCTTGGGTAATATTTGCTCGGATGGAGGAGATTTATTGTTTGTAACCAACATGTCCAATGGCACAATTGTAGTCGTTGGCGATGCAAACCATCCCACCAATCCGGGAGACGTTTTACAAGTATATCCAGTCACTTCTTTTCCAGCAGCCAGCATGGCAGTCCGGGATTTATGGGGCATCGGTTACAACAAGGCCGATGGCAGGCTTTATTTTTCCAGCCCACCCTCGAGCGGAACGATTAGAATTTACTCCATTCCAGTCGTCGGAGGGGTTATTTTGGGGAGTGAACTATTGGAATTTACAGTATCAGGAACTAGTTTCAATGATATTGCAGACATCGCTTTTTCTCAGGATGGTCAAAGAATGCTGCTTGCGGAAAGAGGCGATCCACACCAGGCAAGGGTACTGCAATACGCCGGTTCATCAGGGGCATGGGGTCCTCCCCAGGAAATCTTTGTCGGTGGCTATTGGCAAGGCCGGAACTCTGCCGGTGGCGTTGATTATGCGCATGAAAGTTTTGCCGGCGATATGCCGCCATTTGTTGAATGTGAACCATTTTTGGCTACTTCGGGGAATGCATTGAATTATCCCTCTCCGGCTATTTATGGCTATGGGATCACCCCTGCCAGCGGCAATCTGCAACCTGGCAACAATTATCCTCCTAATGCCGCAGATTTTACAGGTTTGAACAGCATTTTGATTGACAATGATGTCAATACGATTTTTGCAGATAAGTTTTATCAGGGCGACGTAGAAGTCTTCGATTGCCCCTGCCGTTTCGACGATGGCTGCGACGTATTATTCGACCTTGAAGTTATCCCATCTTCGAGCATTAACGGCCACTGCTGCGTGATCCTCGACTACCAAAACAACGGCAGCGAAACGGTGTATGGTGTAGAATTGGTAGGGTTAGACGGTGTGACTTTTAACAACACCTATACTCCCGGTCCGGGCTTGATCACCCCCAATTTTGGCGCAAACAATGTCACCTTCGTGCCGGCAGGCTTTGTGCCAATGCCCGCGGCAACCACCTTAGTGAGCGACTTATGCTTTGAGAACGTCAATGCCATGCCAGAGTTCTTTTTGGTCAATTACTTAGATTCAGCTTATCAGGTCTTTTGCACCGATACCATTCCGGTGTTTTGCGAACCGGAGCAGACCTGTTTGTCCATCGTATCCGATAGTTTGGTTTGCGATTCGCTCGGGTATAAATACATCGTTACGGTGACGAATCCCGCAGCAGCAACCTTCCCGGTAACATTCATCAAATTCAACATAACTCCGCCAATACCGGGCGTAACCTATATCCCCGATCCGCCTGAATTTATCCTCGCGGATACGCTTTTTCCGGGTGATACCACAATGCTGATGTTCTGGATTCAAACCAACCAGGATTTGTACGGCGATTCACTTTGCTTCATCCTTTCAGCGCACGACGGGCCGGAAGAACGCCTTTGTTGTGCCGAAATTGATACCTGTATTGCGTTCCCGCTTTGTGATCCCTGCCCATATGTTGACGCGGATATTATTCCCTACTCAGATATTCAGGTTGAAAATTGTTGTTATGAGTTAATCATCACGGACACCTTCACCCTCGATCCGGCGCTGTTCCAATCCGTGCAAACCACCATCCTAACCCCCGGGGTGACCTTTAGTGGGTTGGTCACTTTGCCGGCTTTACTTGACGGTTGGAATGTGACGCATCTTGTTTCGAACATGGATTTGCTCTGGACCCACAACAGCGGCATGGTTCCGAACGACATTGGCTACAACCTGTTCGATTTTTGCGTAGAAGGAACCACTTCCACCGATTCGATCTACATCGCTATTAACTGGATTGGCGCCGACAGCACGGTGATTTGTACCGATACGCTGGCAATTTACTGCCCATTTTGTCTCACGGTCGTCAACGATAGTCTGACTTGCCTTACCACCGTTGACGCAAATGGAGTAGTGACTCAAGAATACATTTATACCTTCCAGGTGCAAAATTTTTCGCCGTTCCCAGTGAATACCATTGGCATTGTAGAAATTCCGTCCGGCAATACCGACATTAGCCCGGATGTCATTTCCATTCCAACCATTCCTGCTTTCCCGCCCGGAGGCACTTCCATTCCAATATCTATTACAATTGATGGTAGCGCAGGGCCGATCAGCGATTTTTGCTTCGATATTGTGCTGCGACAGGTCATTCTCGATTCCATAGACATTACCTGTTGTTATGCAACGCATTGTATAGATCTTCCACCCTGCGACAGCCTACCTGACTTCCGGTGCCCTGACCCTGCTTTGGTGAACAATATTCCTTGTACGCTGGAGTTCTTACCGGTGTGCGGGTGCGATGACGTGACCTATTCCAATGTATGCCAGGCCAGCAATGCAGGGGTAACCATTTGGACGCCGGGCGTGTGCAACATGCTGATCATGCAGGATCCGAGACTAAACCTTCAGGCTACGCTTACCGAAGGCGGTGCAGTACTATTGGATTGGAGTCTATTTGCCGAACAGGGCTTCGACTTTTTTGCCCTTGAAAAACTCTACGACGGAGGCGTTTCAAAAGTGATCGCGACCCTGAGATTCGATGGCGGACAAGTCAAATACGATTATTTAGATACAGAAGCTACTGCGGGGGTAAACAGTTACCGGGTTGCTGCTTCCAACAGCCGCGGCGTTCCAATCTATAGCAATGTAGCTGAGATTTTCGTGCAGGAAATTAACGGCAATGACATTGCGCTGCGCACGTATCCGGTGCCTGCAAGCCAGCAGCTTTTTGTCGCTTCCAGTAAATCCGGAATTTGCGACATCAGCATCGTGAGCCCCGAAGGCATCGTTTTCCCTGCGAAACAATTCAATTTGAGCGGCGCGCCGGTAACTTTAGACCTCAACACTTTACCGGCAGGGGCATACTCTGTGCGCTTGCAGTATGGGGACGGAGTTGTAGTGCAACAGCGGTTTGTTAAAGTAGAATAATTTTTCTTGTGTTTTGATTGTTCAAACAGGCGACCAGGGTAACTTGATCGCCTGTTTGATTTTTTACCTATCTTTGCTCAAAAACCGGAAAGATGTTCAAGAGGCTTATATTTTTTGTTTTTGGAATGGCTTGTTTGGCCCAGACCGCGTCTGCGCAATTGTCCAAGGCCAACGTCTATGTCTTCGACCTTAAACGCGTCGCCGATACGGCATGGACGGTTTCCAAACCGCGCTATCTGACTTATTTCAACGAGTTGGGGTACAACAACCAGCCGTCGTTTTTCAGCAACAACGAGCTGTACATCACTGCTAAAATGCCGAACAGCAACCAAACCGACATCTATTTGCTCGATTTGGATAAAAAAACCAAGCTGCGCGTAACCGATACGCCCGAAAATGAGTTTTCACCGATGCGCATGCCCGATTACTACAATTTTTCGGTGTTGCGCCAGCAAGTGAATGGCCGGGATACCCTCCAATACCTGTGGCAGTATCCGCTGGATCGCTCACACGGTGGCAAAGCGGTTTTCAAATACACCGAAAAAATAGGCTACTACACCTGGCTGAATGGTTCCCAGGCGGCGGTGTATGTGCTGGACAATCCGGACAATTTCCTCGGGATTGCCGACATCCGAACCGATAAAGTGACGCCGGTTGCAACCAATATTGGCCGGTGTTTGATGCAAATGACCAACCGCAACCTGGCTTTTGTTCAAAAAAGCGATTTGGGCGACACCTGGATGCTGATGGAAAAAAATCCATACCAACTGAGCAAACCGGCTGTGCCCATCGTCAACATGCTCGCAGGTTGCGAAGATTTTGGCATCATGCCCGATGGCACTTTCATCATTGGTCGCGGCAGTAAATTGTACAAATTTGACCGCCGCAAAGACCAGGATTGGATTGAAATTGCTGATTTGTATTTGTACAATATTTTCAGCATCACCCGGATTACGGTGAGCAATGATTATAAAGTGGCTATCGTGACGCAGTGAGTTTGGCTTAAACGAAAATTTTCAGGCTATGAATGACAACCTCATCATTATGGGTATCAATGCACCTCGTCAGCATCAGGCGATCATTGCGAAGCTGGTCTATGGATTAATGGAGCTTTATATGGCTGGCCGTACTACCCTTTTTCCTTATCCTGAGACCATGATTGATGAAAGTCAAACCAGTCCTGTTCCGGATGTAATGCTGGTGGATATCGCAAGCGACCTCACTAAGGTAATCATTGAAATTACACATACGCAAGGTTTGAAAAAGGACCTGCAAAAGATGCAGCAACTGATGCTGGAATATGAAGTGCCCGAAGGCTTTGTTTATGATTATAAGCGCAGTATATGGTACCGTTGCGACTTGAATTCAAAAAATCCGGAAGAGCAAAACGCGTATTGTAGCGCTATTCACGCCAATTTGAATGACTTTTTGAAATAAGATACAACCCGAGGCATGAGCTCCAAAAGAATTGTTAATCCAGTAGAATACACCTTTTTAGAGGGCCCTAAAAGCAGGGGATACGAGTTGAGCTTCGCTTTTCGCGTCTTTTTTCAGTTTATAAAAGGGATGCGGAATCTGCATTTTGTCGGGCCGTGCATTACCGTTTTTGGGTCGGCCAGATTTAAAGAGGGTTCCCCTTACTATGAAAAAGCCCGGGAAGTGGGGCGCGCCATTGCAGAAATGGGCTTTACCACCATGACAGGCGGCGGCCCAGGCATTATGGAAGCGGCCAACCGGGGCGCTTTCGAAGCAGGCGGGCGTTCGGTGGGGTGCAATATCGAATTGCCTTTTGAGCAAAGCCCCAATCCCTACATGCAGACCTGCATTTCGATTCGCTATTTTTTTATTCGAAAGGTGCTGTTGCTGAAGTATTCTTATGCCTTTGTTGTGCTGCCGGGGGGCTGGGGCACAATGGACGAAATGTTTGAAACCCTGACGCTGGTACAAACTGGTATGATTCACAACTTTCCCGTTGTGCTTATGGGCAAAGATTATTACCAGCCCCTCATGGATTATCTTCACTTCATGGCGGAGCAGAAAACCATTTCCGAATCGGATCTGCAATACGTCAAGTTGACCGACGACATTGAAGAAGCAACGGCCCATATCCGGGCATATATACTTGGTAATTACCAGATAAAAAAACGAAACAGACCGGCCTGGTGGTTATTTGAAAAGGCTTAGGACTTATTGGGCGAAAAAAAAAGCGCAACCTGAATCCTTAAAGGATATGAGATTGCGCTTCAAAATTCCCTAAAATCACCCGAAAATGAATCTTGAAAAAGCCTGAGAAATATGCTCCCCTGCTTTTACACCACAAAGTACCGCAACTTCCAATCAGCAAACAGTGATCTTGGTCACTGACCGGGTTGACTTTCGACGCATTGACATAAAATGTTAAAAAAACGCAGAACAAATCCGTTAAACTGACCAAAGCGCATCTGATTAAGAAAATGAAATTACATGCCGGATTTTCTATCCAACACCGGGAATAACCACTTAACGGAGGAGGGCATTGCCGCCTGCGCTGAAGCGCTCCTGAACGAAAATTTTGACGCTTCGATTCAGGAGTTGCAAGCGCACCTTGAAACCTGCGAAGCGTGCCGTCGGGAGGTTGTGGAGTTATACGGTCTTATTGCTACCATGCCGCCGGAAAACCGGGAGGAACAGGAGGATCAGGAAACCTCAGATCAGCCTGCCCCCGCTCGTGACACTGCTCCCCGTTTTCACCCTGCCTGGCGTTGGTCGCTGGTTGCTTTAACGGCGCTGCTGGCTTTCTGGTTTTATCAAATTACTCAACAAACGCCGCCCTCTCTGGCCCCCGGCAGTAACTTGCCGACGCCTTCTCCGGAACAACTGCTAAGCCCTCAGCAAAAGCCCGATCGTCCGGTTGCGGAAACAACCGTTCCGGATCGGGCAGCGCCGGAGCAACTGGAGCCCGATTTGTATGCAGCCAATTTTGTGCCTTCTGATCAATTGGAGGGCCTGAGTGGCGAAGTATTCAGAAGTGGCAGCTTCGAAGCTTTGTCGCCTGCGCTCAATCAGGTTTTTAGTCCCGGATCAACCATTCCTTTTCAGTGGAAACAGGACGCTAACCAGACGCTGCAACTCATCGTGTTAGACAACCTTGGAAAAGAATTATTCCGCGAAGCAATAGCTGCGACCAATTTTGAATGGACCACGCCGAAGCGCCCGGGATTGTATTACTGGAAATTGGAAAGCGAAGAAGAATTGTTGTATACCGGTAAATTTTTACTGAAGTAATACAACGGCGGCATGTTTTTAACCCTCTGTTATTCAGCTCTTTTCTAATTAATAAAAACAAACAAAATCATGAAACTGAAATTTGTACTCCCTTTGATGATGTTGCTCGGGGCCATAGTTTCGGCTCAAGCCCAAATTACCCTGACCGTCGCTGACGCGCCCGCTATTGGTGATGCGCTCAATTACGCGAACGATACCCTTCCTCAAAGCTTGAACATTGGACAGCCCGGCGTCAACCAGACCTGGGATTTTTCAAACCTTCAAGCACACACGACCAACACCATTGGTATGATTGACCCCGCCCAGGCGCCAAATAACGAAGAATTCCCAACGGCGAATTTGGTTCAGGTGGGGGATGATGGCTCGTATGGCTTTGCATCGGTTACCTCGTCTGGCGTAACTGCGTTGGGTTCGGTACTCGATTTACTGGGAAATGACGAGTACACGACCGTAGTATTCGATCCTGCTCAAACGATTTTTACGTTTCCGACGACTTTTGGCACCACTTTTTCCGGATCATTCGGATTTAGCCTGACGGTAGATGGTTCTGATTTTGATGTGGACTCTATTCGGATAACATCCGATGCGATGCAAACCCTAAGTGCGGATGCTTATGGCACCCTAATTCTGCCGACAGGCTCTCATCAGGCATTACGACAGCGCATTGAAACGGTGACGGAAACGTCCATTTTCGCCTTGTTTTTCGGGACTTGGCTTCCTTTAGACAGCAGCACGGACACCCTTATTACCTACCAATGGCTCACCGAAGAGGCCAAAGGCCAGGCCTTAACCGTTGACATTTCCGAAGACGGCACGATCATTTACGCCACCTGGTTTCAATCGCTTGGAACGTTTGTACAGGCGCCCGTTGCAAATTTTACTTTCGATTTTCAGGGCGGCGGCGAAGTGCAGTTTGAGGATCAGTCTTCCAACAATCCAACAGAGTGGAGCTGGGATTTCGGCGACCTGAGCACCAGCAGCCAGGAAAACCCTGTGCATACCTACACCGCCAGCGGAACGTATGAAGTATGCCTTACAGCAACAAACTCCGGAGGCGCCTCCACTTCGTGTCAGGATG
>JBJXFD010000103.1:0-15576 GCA_046153985.1 Saprospiraceae bacterium | reverse complement strand
TGTTTTTTCAATTGGATTCAATTGCGTATACTGAATTCAACGGCATCCAGGTAAAAACACAATATTTGAAATATCGGGTAAATTGGAGCGAGGAGTGGTCTAGTGGAGTCGTCATCTACGAAGGCATTGGCAATGCCCGTTTCATACACTTTTATTCTACACTCTGTTTGGTTGTAGAAGCAGGGTTCATCAAGCTTAATTGCTATGAATCACCTGTCGCAGGTACCATTAATTTTTGGGGCGACGCTCCTTGTGATATCAGCACTTCAACAGACGAGCCCGCAACGGATAATCTTCAAATATTGCTGTCTCCCAATCCCACTTCAAACGAGCTTGAGGTGCGCTTCCCCGTGCCAGTTGGCAATGTGCAGCTACGCATATTCGACATGCAGGGGCGATTGGTTCAGGACGTTCAAAAGGAGGTCATGGACGCTTCCATATCGCTGTCTGTATCGGAATGGCCAGCGGGCATGTATCTGTTGCAAGTCCTTTCGGATGGAAAAATATTCCCTTTGCAGCGGTTTGTTAAACAGTAGGTAGGGTCGCAATGTTGAAGCGCAATTGTGTTCCTCCTTCGACAAGTTCAGGAATTTTTTCTACCGACATGTTGGCCTGTGTCTGCTTTTTAGAGTTCGAGAGCTGCGGTCGTTGAGCGGAGTCGAAACGAACGCAGCTATCGAACTATAAAAACAGACACCACCTACCGTTGAATCACCCAACGACCCGCAGCACTCACCGATTCCCCAATCAGGCGGTAAGCGTACACGCCGTTAGGCAAGTTCGTGGCATTCAGTGCGACTTCGTTGCCGGTAATTTTTTCGGTTTGTCCTACCACGCGACCATTTGCGTCAAGCAGCAGCAGTTGGAAGCTTTGCCGGTTCGGGTTGTCAAAACGGAGCAGTGCATTGCCGGAACTTGGGTTCGGTTGGATTTGAACTGAAAGCTGCGTCTGCGGCTCAAAAGTCGCAACAATAGGCGCAACTACGCAATCCCCTTCCACAAAAGCAAAAGCCTGTTCCTGGTTGCTGTTCACCGCCGAGATCACCTGTTTGATGCAGATCGTATCGGCAGTGATTTCAAACAAACGAATGCGGCAGAGTGGCTGCACGTCGCCCGATTTGTTGATCATTGAATCCTGGTAAGAAATACCAATCACCATGGCGTCTGCAATGTTTGCATGCGGCGCAATCGGGTAAACGGCAGGATCCACTAAGTTTTCGACCTCCATGATCATCGCGCCTTCCAGCTGGAATTGGTAAGCGTTGATGCGCGACTGCGGGTTGCGGATGCCGATGTCTATATAGCCTTCTTCAAAATCTGCCGCAATGATGCTAAGCGCCACCGTGTCGTTGGGATTATTCACCCCGAAAGGAAAATTGCAATGGTTGTGTTCGCCGGTTGCTTCGTGCAGGTGCCCCGTGCCGTAGTTGATGCAGCTGGCCAGTAGCGACGCGTCAAAAACGGTAATTTCGCCATCGCCGTTGAGGTCGTTGCAGGGCGCCGCTTCGATGTCGTCGGCTAAGATGGCTTCCACGTAGGCTACCGCATCGTTGACCTCCTGCAAGCCGTTGGCATCAAGGTCGCCAATCTGTGCCGTGCCGTTGCAATCGCCGTTGCAATCCGGGCGGGCGCTGCCATACGGCGTTCCCGCGCAATCAACAAACGGCGCGCAGTTGGCGTCCACTGTCATTTGCAAGGCGCCGGAAGAGCGATCCAGGGTAATGCATACCTGTGCCCAGTTGTTGATGGTGTCTTTTTCCACGCGGCCTAAGGCGTCGGGCGCGTTGTCCCAATTCACGCGGGTTACAAAGAGGTAGGTGCCATCGGGCGTGTCCGTCACGTCAATCCACTGGCAGGGCAGGCCGGAGCTGTATTCGTCGGCGCAGCCTACCGAAATCCCCATATTGCCGCAGCCGTATTTGGCCAAACCGCCGTTCGGGCAGAACAAATCGAGTACACAAAAACCATTCTTATAACCAACCGGGCTTGAATTGCCCTGGCTGTCGAATAATAAATATTCGGCATAGCCATCGTAATGGAAATGGTTGTGGCAATTGTCGTAAGTGAATTGCGGGTTGCCAAAAGCCGGTACGCCGATGAAATAATCTTTTTCGCCAATGTTGTCAATGCGCGTGGAAAAGCGAATGATGTCGCGCTGGCCGTAGCCCCGCAGGCAGCCTTCCGCCACCAGACAGGGGTCAGTGGAATTGATCGTGGTGAGGTAAATGCTGCTGGCCAACGTCTGCTGGTGTACCAGCAAGTCCGGCCCTTCCGGGCAATCAGGGTGGGTTTGCGGTAAGCAGGAACCATCGTCTACGGTTGCCAAGGGGTTGAAATTACAGGACCCCAGATCCGTACAACCGACGATGGGCCCGAGGTACTGGACTTCCCAGGTGATGGTATCGCCGCAGGCATCGGCTTTGTCGCCAACGCGGATGTAATAGATTTCACCGGCTTCAAAATAGCCGTTCACGTTTGCCTGGGGAGTACATCCGCCTTTGTCGTCATCATAAAAAATAGTTCCGGTGTTGTCATCTGCGCCGCCGTTGGCCGGGCATTGGTCGTAAATCCAGATTTTGGTATCGCAGGTATCCAATCCGCAGGTAGACACCAGATAAGAGCCAGTCGAATCCGGAATAAACACATACCAATGCTCGTCGAATGCCGTTTGGTATACCCCCTCGATGATGGTGTCTGCCAGGTTGCAGATTTGCCCGGCGGTGCAACCGGCGGTAACGGAGAAGGTGTAATTGTAATTATTCCCTCCACTGGCAATGAGTTCGCCATCCTGCACGATATTGAAATAGCCTGGCGCCAGGATTCCATCGCCGTAACTGTCACGGATGTTGATCGTAATGCATTCTTCCGCTGGCACACAAACCTGGGTTTGGTACAAGGTATTGTTTGCGTAAGTCTGGGTATTGGTTTGGTGGTAAACCGTACCGTTGGCGCCGACGACCGACCAGGATATTTCGTAACCATATCCATCGGTCAGGATGCTGACAATGATGGAAGATTGTCCGTCGGGGCACGCAGGTTGCGCGCCGGCTGTAATTGGAACGGCTGCAATAAAACAGAGCGCCGCAAAAACGGGGAGGAGGTATTTTTTTGCCATGAGTATTTGATTGTGAAAAATTGCGGCGAAAGTTACATATTTCCTACCATCCATTAAGCATAAGCTTCTTTTTGAATGTTAGCTGACAGAAAACCCGCACGCTCTGGCTTTGATGGAGCAGGTTATTATCTTTGCGCCATATCCAGATCCTTTTTCCTGGCCAGGTTCCACCTTTGTAAGCATTCAAATCAAATTTTCTCATGAAAAAAGCGACTTTACTCCTCTTTTGCTGCTGTACCTGTTTGTCCGTTTTTGCACAGCAGGCGCCCTATTCCAGGGTAAAAGTATTGCTCGATGACCGAAATCTTTTCCAATTGGCGCGCCTCGGTATTGACGTCTCCCATGGCGAATTTGCAACCGGGCGGTTTTTTATCAGCGATTTTTCATCAGAAGAAATCTCCCAAATACGGGCTGCCGGTTTTCGTACAGAAATCCTGATTGAAGACGTACAGGCTTATTATGTAAATCAGAATCAGGAAGTTAACTCCAGAAACCCGCCCGATGAATGCCCGGGGAACCAGGATCGCTATCCCTACGAAACGCCTTCGCAATTCGGGCTTGGTTCGATGGGCGGTTATTTTACCTACCAGGAAATGCTGGATATTTTGGATACGATGGCTGCGCGATACCCGAATCTCATCAGCGTTCGGGCGCCCATCGAAGCAGGGCAAAGTGTGGAAGGACGCCCGATCTATTGGGTGCGCATTACAGATCAGCCGAACAGCGTGGAATTTCAGGAAAAGGAAGTGCTTTACACCGGTTTGCACCACGCCCGGGAACCTGGCAGCCTTTCAAGCCTCATTTTTTTCATGTGGTACCTGCTGGAAAATTACGCATCCGACCCCGAAGTTCAGTTTTTGGTTAACAATACAGCGCTGTATTTTATTCCTTGTGTGAATCCAGACGGGTATCTGTACAATGAATTTACCAATCCAAATGGAGGCGGACTTTGGCGCAAAAACCGCAAGGTAAATTACGACAATACGCTCGGGGTTGATTTGAATCGGAATTATGGTTATCAGTGGGGGTTCGACAATACCGGCTCCTCGTCGTCGCCACCGTCAGCTGTTTATCGTGGCACCGGCCCGTTTTCTGAACCTGAAACAAAAGCGGTCAGGGATTTTTGCTACCAAAGAAAGTTCATCACGGCGCTGAATTACCATACCTATGGCAACCTGCTGGTGTATCCCTGGGGATATTCCGATACGCCAACGGCCGAGGCCGAAACGTTCAACGCTTTCGCGGAAGCGATGACCCTGCAAAACAATTTTCGGGCGGGCACAGGAACTGAAACGGTGGGCTACGTGGTGAATGGCAATTCCGACGACTGGATGTATGGCGAAGCGGCCATCAAACCCCGCATTTATTCGATGACGCCGGAAGTGGGCACAGAAGGGTTCTGGCCGCCGGTTTCGGATATCCTCCCCAATTGCAAAGCAACCATGCTTATGAATTTGACGACTGCAGCGCTGCCCCATCGCTATGGGGTGCTTTCGTCCATCAATGACCCCGTAATTACGGCAACCCAGGGTGAAATTATGTTCAAACTGAAGCGCTACGGCTTGGCTAACGGCCCGTTCACCGTTTCGCTTTCTCCCATCAGCGACAATATCGTGGCCACGGGGCTCCCCAAAGTTTTGCAGCCGGCTGCGTTTGAGACGGTCGAAGACGCCATTTCCTATACCCTCAACAGCAACATGCGAGAGGGCGAAACCATACTTTTTTTGCTGACGCTCGACAATGGTTTCTACACAAAGCTGGATACGGTGCGCGGCATTTTTATGAATTCACCTGCGGTATTCGAAGAGCAGGGCAACACGCTTGAAAACTGGATCGCCCCTTTCGGCTGGGGAACTACGGATGAAGCATTTTTCTCATTCCCAACCAGCATAACTGATTCACCAAATGAGAATTATGAAAACAACACCCTGAGCATCCTGGAACTGAGCGAACCGCTGACCCTGACCGATTTTGATCAGGCTTTACTGTTTTTCCGTGCACGCTGGGACATTGAACCTAATTACGATTACGCACAGGTACAGATTTCAGTCAACGACAGCGAATACATTCCGGTTTGTGGAAAATACACCACCACAGGCGGGCAGTTTCAAAGCTTTGACCAACCAATTTATGACGGAATCAACCAGGAATGGGTGGCCGAAGAAATGGACCTGACGCCGTATGTGCAGCCCGGCGACCAATTGTCGGTGCGTTTTCTGCTGGCTTCAGATGGGTTCAACAACAGCGACGGGTTTTATTTTGACGACGTTTCCATTTATCAAACTGATACCCTGCTTACATCCGTTCAACCCTTGCCCGCCGCTCAATTTCGGCTTGTGCAAAGTTACCCCAATCCAGCGCGCAACTATACTTTTGTAGAAATAGAAAAAGCAACCGACCTGCAAACTTCTGAAAGCAACCTCCTCTTTTTTAATGTATTGGGGCAACAGGTGTGGCAACAATCGCTGGATAACACCGCTGCGAAACAAACCCTTCGGATTGATTTATCCACCTGGGAAAGTGGGGTTTATTTCTACCAAATTGAGGCGGATGGGAAAAAGACGGCGGCAAGGAGGTTTTGTGTTGCGCGGTAAGGATGCTCTAAAAACCGGGAATAGCTCCAATCAACTGCTGCGTATACCCTGCTTTGGGATGGGCATAGACCTCTTCTGCGTAACCCGATTCCACAATTTTTCCCTCGTGCATCACCAAGAGGCGGTCGCTCATGAGTTTGACGACGGAAAGGTCATGGGAGATAAAAATGCAGGTGAACCCGCGATCTTCGCGCAGGGTCATCAACAGGTTGAGCACCTGGGCCTGTACCGAAACATCGAGTGCAGAGACCGATTCATCAAAAACGATGAACCGGGGTTCGCTGGCCAAAGCGCGCGCAATGCTAACCCGTTGCCGCTGTCCGCCTGAACACTCGTGCGGGTACCGCTGAAAATACTCCGGTCCGAGCTGAACCGATTGCAACAGTGCCATGACCCGGTCTTTGCGATCCTTTGCGTTTGCTCCAATACCGTGCAGCGCTAACGGCTCCAGCAAAGTTTGTCCGATTGCCAATCGCGGGTTGAGCGAAGCGTAAGGGTCTTGAAAAACAATTTGAATATCTTTCCGAATGCGACGCATAGCCTGCGCTTCTAACGTGTTGAGGGCTTGCCCGTCAAAAACAATCTCACCACTGCGGATGGGCAACAGGTGCAGCAGCGCGCGCCCCAGCGTTGTTTTTCCGCATCCTGATTCTCCTACCAAGCCCAGCGTTTCCCCGGGCAATACTTCGAAGCTGACTTCATCCACCGCTTTCACCCAGGTGCGCGGCTGCCCCAACCAGTTTCGCGTTGCCGGAAACCAGACGCTCAGGTTTTGTACGCTGAGCAGGGCGGGTTGTTGCTGAAGCAAGTTCTGGCGGGTTTGATAGGCGCTGGAAGCTTCTACAAGGGAGGCAAGGCGCTCCGCAGCCCCTGTTTTTTCGATTAGTTCTACACCAGCCTCCGTTTGCCTGATTTCCATAAAGTCTTCGACAACCGGCAGGCGACGCAGGCGCCGGTCTAATGGTGGACGGCAAGCCAATAAGCCTTTGGTGTAGGGGTGTTTCGGATGTTGAAAAAGCTCATGAATGCTGCCCTGTTCCACAATCTTACCGCCATACATGACCAAAGCGCGGTCGGCAATTTGAGCAATGACACCGAGGTCATGACTGATGAAAATGAGGGATAGCCCGAACTTTCGCTTCAATTCGTTGAGCAGGGCTAAGATCGTTTGCTGCACTGTGACGTCTAAGGCCGTTGTCGGTTCGTCAGCGATGAGGATATCGGGTTTGCAGGAAAGTGCCATCGCAATCATCACGCGCTGTTTTTGGCCCCCGGACAATTGATGCGGATAGGCGCGGTAAATGCGTTCCGGGTCGGGCAATTGCACTTGTTCAAACAAACTCAGGGTTTCCTGGCGGGCAATTTTTTTCGATTTTTTTTGATGCAGCCGGATGGCTTCTGCAACTTGTTCCCCGCAGCGAAAAACGGGGTTGAGCGAGGTCATCGGCTCCTGAAAAATCATCGCAATCCGGGCGCCCCGGTAGCGTTGCATCGCTTTTTCCGACAACGCAACTAAGTTCACGGAATCCCCGTTCTCCGGGAAATAGCGGATTTCGCCACCGGCAATTACCCCAGGCTTGGATACCAATTGCATCACAGACAAAGCTGTTACGGATTTTCCTGAACCAGATTCGCCAACAATTCCAATGGTTTCCCCTTTCAATACATGAAAATCAATACCATCCACCGCCCGGATTTCTTGTCCGTTTACGTGGAAGTTCGTTTTTAAACCCTTGATTTCCAGTATTTTTTGATCCGGCATTGTCTTAATAAATATAAAAAGTTGGCAGTTTTTTAGTTAGCAGTTGGCAGTAGGGTTACACATATCATGAAGGTTGAAGTTCCTGCAAACTGTAAAACCGCCTACTGCCAACTATCTTACTTGCTGAAATTTCCATACCCCCTGCCAACTGCCAACTGCATCCTGCAAACTCTGCTATCGTTTAGTAATCAACCCAATCTTCCCCCCTTCCACATGCAGCTCCAGGTCATTGATGCGCAGCAACCAGGTCGTCAGTTCTTCCCCGAGCAGTTCCTTCCGCCACCCCTGGATAAGGTTGCTGGCGTCTTCGTCAGCCCGAAGGCGTCGCAACAGGTTTTTGGGCATCACCATGCCTACCGAAATGTCGCTTTCTAAGCATTTATGGCGGACAAGCAGGTAGAGCATTTCCAACAAAATTTCTTCCTGTGGGTCTTCTGACTCCTCTTGCGAAACTACCTGAACAAGCAAGGCGCGTTCGGCGTCCGTGGCTTCCTCGCGGTAAAAAGACTCAAAAAGCGAGCCGTGTTGTTCGATCATTTTATCCGGCACCCGACGATTGTGCAGCAATGCTTCTTTTCCGGAAGCGATGCCGCGTGCAAGTACAGCTAAGTAGCGCTCGGGCAAGATCATCTCTTTGGAATAGTTCTTTTTTTCAGCCAGGTCGCGACGCCAGGTCATTAGCCGCAGAAAAAACAGGCGTTCTTTTGGGCGCAACGACTTCATCAGGTTGCTGTTGATGAGTTCCTGTTCGTGGTCTTTGATATAGGAGGCCGCATTTTCCAATTGCAGGCATTCTTCTTCCAGCCAGTGAAAGCGATCCCGTTTGCGCAGGCGTTCTTGCAGTCTTTGCCAGATGGGATACAAGGGCAACACATCATCGAGGGCATACGCCAGTTGCTTTTTGTGAAAAGGCCGCGACTCCCAGTCGGTGACGGCGTACCCCTTATCGAGCGAACGCCCCAGTTCCTGTTCGACCAATTTGCGAAAAGCAACCGGGTGTTTGTAACCGGCAAAACCGGCGGCAATCTGGGTGTCAAAAACATTGCGGGGGGTGATGCCATACAAGGTATAAAGCAACCGGTAATCATTATCGCCCGCATGGGTGATTTTGATGCAATCCGGGTTTTGAACCAGGTCCAAAAAAGGAGAAAGGTTCGGTATTGCAAAGGGATCAATCAGGTAATTCCCATTTTCGGTCGCAGCCTGAACCAGACAAAGCCTTGTTACGAACCGTTTTTCGCCAACAAATTCCGTATCGAAGGCCATCCATTGGGCCTGTTCGTTGTCGCGGTAAAACTCATCTAATGCCTTTTGGCTTTCAACCAACTGAAAGGCTTGAACTTCAGTCTGCATAGCGGGTAGTTATTTTTATCGGACTACTTTGTGTATTTTTCATAACCAAAGCATCAAAAGTATGGATTTTCCGGCTTAATGGGTGTATATGGTTAATATTCACGTAAGCAATGCTCCAAAGAGCAATATCTATTACCCGGAATTCGATAGATTTGCGGGAAACAATTTGAAAATTAGTCAACCCCGCTTGGGCGGGACAAGTTTTGAAAATTTGAAAATTTCCGTTTAATCTTCAGATTTTCAAATTTTCAAATCAAAAATATCCTCCGATGAAAGTTATAAAGCGCATTCTCATCATTGCAGGCGTGTTGTTGGTGCTGCTCGTCGCAGCGGCCTTCTCCATTCCTTTTCTGTTCAAAGGTAAATTGCTGGCTTTCGCCAAACAAGAAATCAATGCTACGCTCAATGCTAAAGTAGATTTCCAGGATGTGAGCCTGTCCTTGTTCAGAAGTTTTCCCAACCTGAGTTTTCAAATGCAGAATTTTTCCGTCACGGGTATTGATGCATTTGAAGGCGTTCGTCTGGCAGGCGGTCAGTCCGCTGAATTTACGCTCGACCTGATGTCGGTGCTAAGCGGCAGCGGCCCCGTAGAAATCAAATCGGTACATTTGGAAAAGCCGAAAATCAACGTCTTTGTCCTGAAAAACGGTGTTGCCAATTATGACGTTGTCAAACCTTCTGATGCCCCTGAAACGCCTGCTGAATCGGTGGATTACAGCGGGTTGAAAATCAACCTGCGCGAATACAGCATTGCCGGCGGCAATATCCTATACGACGATAAAAGCGGGGATATTTTCCTCGAAATTAGAAACCTGAACCACAGCGGCGAGGGCAATTTTACCATTGATGTCTTTGATTTAAGAACCCAAACAGCCATTGAGGCGCTGACGGTTGCCCAGGGAGGCATCAATTTGCTCAATAAGGCAAAAGCGAACCTGGAAGCGACCTTCAATATTGATCAAAAAAACAGCAAATACACCCTGAAGGACAATATACTGCGCATCAATGAATTGCAATTGAATGCAGCAGGTTTTGTGCAAATGCCGCCCGAAGGCGACGACATTGCGATGGACCTGAAGTTCAGCAGCCCGCAAAACGACTTCAAAAGCTTGTTTTCACTCATCCCCAGCGCTTACATTGCCGGCTACGAAAACGTGAAAGTGAACGGTCAATTTGACCTGGATGGGGAAGTGAAAGGCGTTTACAACGGTGAAAAAGAACAATACCCTGCTTTTCGGGTGCAAATGGTGGTAGAAAACGGCGACGTAAAATATCCAGACCTGCCTCTGGGCATTGCCAATATTCAGGCGAAGGTGGACGTCAACAGCCCGAACAGCAATTTTGACAACATGGTCGTCAACGTTTCTCGTTTTGCCATGAAAGTAGGCAGCAATCCTTTTGAAGGAAAGTTTCTGCTCAAAACCCCCATCTCCGACCCGGACGTAGAGGCTGTTGCGAAAGGCGTCATCAACCTGGGCGAACTGGCGCAAGCCTTTCCGATGCAGGGCATTGACCAGATCAGAGGGATTATATCTGCTGATATTTCGGCAAAAACCCGCCTGTCTTATATTGAAAACCAGGATTACGACCGGGTAAATATGGATGGCCAACTGGCGTTGAAAGACCTGATCTACCGCACGCCTGACATGCCAGCGGTCAATATCCGCGATGCACAGATGGACTTCACCCCGCGCAACGTCCAGCTCAACCGCTTCGATGCCAAATTGGGCAAAAGCGATATTCAGGCCAGTGGATCCATTGACAATATCTTAGCTTATTTTTCTCCTAAAAAAACCATGACGGGAACGCTGAAAGTGCGCTCCAACTACTTTGACGCCAACGAATGGCTGACAGAAGAAACGCCTGCCCCGGCCGGCGCAACTCCCCTGCAACCGGTAACCCCCGTAGCAGAAGAAACGACCGCCGCCGGCGAACGCCCCTTCGACCGCTTCGACTTTACGATGGATGCAAAAATGAATGAAATCGTATATGGCGATTACCGCGTGCTCAACGCTGTGCTGAAAGGCAACGCCAAACCCAACCGCCTGCAGGTGGAAACCATCGGCGCACAGGTCGGCAAAAGCGATATTACAGCCAGCGGGGTCATCACGGATGCCTTTGATTACCTTTTCGACGACGGAACTTTGGGCGGCGACATTCAGCTTCGCTCCAAACTGCTCGATCTCAATCAGTTCATGACAACGGACGCTGCCGCTGCTGCCGCCACAACCGGAAGCACTTCACCGCCAGCCACGACCGAAAACCTGGAACCGATTCGGGTGCCTGCCAACATTGCCATGAACATACAAGCCGATGTAGACCGGCTCCTCTACACCAATATGGTGCTGGAAGACCTAAAAGGCAAGCTCGTTATAGAAAATGAGGCTGTCGTGCTTGAAGACGCCACCACCCGAACCCTTGGTGGTACGATGGCGGTTGCGGGCGGATATGACTCGAAAAACGTAGAGAACCCGGCGTTTAATTTTAAGTTCGATCTGCAAAAAATGGATTTCCAGAAGAGTTTTGCAACGTTCAACACCTTCCAGAAACTGGCGCCGATTGGTAAATTCATTGAAGGGCTGTTTAATACCAGCCTCATCATGGAAGGGCGTTTGGGCAAAGACATGATGCCCGACCTGTCATCCCTCACCGCGCAGGGGTTCCTGCAAACCCTCAATGGCGTCATCAAAGGTTTTAAACCGCTTCAGGCTATTGGCAATTCGCTCAACGTCAAGGAATTGAAGGACAACCTAAAGTTGACCAACTCTAAAAACTGGTTTGAAGTGAAAAATGGCGCTGTGGAACTCAAGGAATTCGACTATGCCGTGCAAGGGATTGCCATGAAAATCGGCGGCACACATAGCCTGACCCAAAGCATGGATTATAAAATCAAAGCCAAAGTTCCCCGCAAGTTGCTGGAGCAAAATGCGGTTGGGGCCGCAGCTTCAAGTGGCCTGAATGCCCTACAGAAAGAAGCGGCGAAATACGGTGTAAATTTGAAACAAAGCGAGTTTGTGAATGTGTTGGTCAACCTGACCGGCTCCATCACCGATCCTAAAGTAAAACTACAGCTGCTTGGCGCAGATGGCGAAGCAACGCTGGGCGAAACCGCAGAGGGTCAAGTCAAAGCCGAATTTGACAAACAAAAAGAAGAACTACGCCAAAAAGCAGAAGCCGAACTTGAAAAAGGCAAAGCCATGGTGAATGAAAAAATCAACCAGGCAGCCGATACGGCCCGGGCGGTCATCAACAAAAAAGTGGACGAAGCAAAAGACAAAGCCACCGAAGTCGTGAAAGAAAAAATTGGTGAAAAAGCCGGTACGGTACTCGACTCTACAGCGCGCAAAAAAGTAGATGATGTGCTGGAGGGTGCCGGCAAAGAAAGCAAGGAGAAGATTGAGAAAGAGTTGGAAAAGTTCAATCCGTTCAAGAAGAAGAAAGATACCGAGAAAAAAGATGGCGGCGGGTAATGGGATAAACCGCTAATTCAACAGGCTATTTTCTGCTATCTTTGTGCCAAACAATCGGTTTCCATGGCCAAAAAACTCCCGATCGGACTCCAGGATTTCCGTACCATTATTGCGGAGGGGTACAAGTATATTGATAAAACGGAGTACGTTTACAAACTTTGTACGAGCGGTACCTTCTTTTTCCTCTCGCGCCCGCGTCGTTTCGGCAAGTCCATCACCATTGCTACTTTACAGGAGTTGTACAATGGAAGCCGCGATTTGTTCAAAGGTTTGTGGATTGAAGATAAATGGGACTGGGACAAAAAACATCCTGTGATCCGGATTTCGTTTACCGGCATTGGGTTTCAAAGCCTGGGCCTGACCGAGGCCATCACACAGGAGTTGAATACGCTCGCTGAAAAACGAGGAGTTGTACTTTCTAAAAGTGCGATAGGTCCTATGTTTCGGGAATTGATTGACTTGCTTGCTGTGGATAAAAAAGTAGTTGTGCTGATTGATGAATATGATGCTCCGATTATTCAATATTTAGGCAAAGACATTGGTCAGGCTCAGGCCAATCGGGAAATTCTAAAGGAGTTTTACACGGTGCTTAAAGATGCCGATTCAAAACTTGAATTTGTCTTCCTCACCGGAGTTAGCAAATTTTCAAAAGTGGGCATTTTTTCAGGTTTGAATAACCTTCAGGACATCACCATGAGCCCGCAATATGCGACCATGCTGGGATACACACAGGAAGAACTCGAAAGCAATTTTGCAGAAGAAATAGAGGATACTGCCCGGTATTTAGCATGCAGTAAGCAAGAATTATTGGATAAAATCCGCCTTTGGTACAACGGTTACCGGTTTTCTTATCGTGCCAACACGGTTTACAATCCAGTATCTGTTAACCTGTTTTTTACCGAACAGGAATTCAAGAATTTTTGGTTCGCTACCGGTACGCCCACGTTTCTGATCAATGTCCTGAAAACGGAGGGGTTGTACGACTTCAAACTACAACCACAAAGCGAACAAAGCTTCGATTCTTTCGATCTGGAAGACTTGAATCCTTATGGCCTGCTTTACCAAACCGGCTACCTGACCATAAAATCAAAAAATGAATTTGATTTGTATGAATTAGACTACCCCAATCACGAAGTAGAAAACTCTATGCTGGCGTATTTACTGGAAGCGTTCGGCGGGGTTCGAAAAGGATCCGGGCTGGCGATGGCGATACAATTGGAACAAGCCTTTTTTGCCAGCGATCTTGATCAGGTCATCCGGATTTTACAGACCCTCTTTAAGGGCTTGCCCTATCAACTATATGAAAAGCAGCCTGAAAAATTTTACCACGCGGCTATTCACCTGCTCTTTTCATACATGGGACTTCGCGTACACAGCGAAGTGAGTACCAGCGATGGCCGTGCAGATTGCGTCGTGGAAACGGATACCCATATCTATATCCTGGAATTCAAATTGGACGAAAGTGCCGAGGCCGCCTTAGCTCAAATCCGGCGAAAAAAATATTACCAGGCCTGGTGGCTTAAGGGCAAACCGGTCATTGGTGTTGGCGTCAATTTTTCCAGCCAAACCAAAAATATTGAGGCCTGGAAATCGGAAACACTCGGTTAGTATCAATCCATTGGGCAACACTCAAGGCAGCACTCAATAAAAAAGGTCGGGAATATATCCCCGACCCTACAAAAACAAACATGCAATATTTTTGCCAGTATTGCATATGAACTTCTTTATACTCGTGAAAGCGTGCTTGTAAAGTTCAAAAAGAGCCGGGCAAAATGCCCGGCTCCGAAACTACAAGTTTTGCTCCACAATTCTATTCTTGTACAATCATGCCGCGTGTGGCAGAGAAATTACCGACCCTCAGGGTGTAGAACAACATCCCTGCCGGCAAGTCTTTCGCTTCCAGTTCCTGAGTATGACGGCCTGGACCGTAGTTCCCCCGGAACAATTTCACCACGCGACCCTGTGCGTCTGTTATGGTCAAGGTTACTTCCTGCGCTTCGCTGCGTTGGCTGAGCCGTTGGCTGAGCGGAGTCGAAGCCAGAGTCGAAGCCAGAGTCGAAGCCGAAGCGGGCAATGTAAACCCAATCGTCGTCCGTTCCCCAAATGGGTTGGGCGTGTTCTGCTCCAACACCACGGCTCCGCTGGCAAGTACACCACTGCTGAAGCGGATGCCCAGATCAAGCAGCGCGCCGTTTTGGCGGTATGCTTCTGCTACCGTGTAGCTTGAGCTAACCCCAAGTACCTCACTTAAGGACGCATCGGTTTTCGCACGCAGCACCAGGCTAAACAAGACATCGTCCTTCGTCGCTTCGCCGTTCCAGCTGGTTGTGATCATCCCTTCTGCTGCATACCGCATGCCAAAGTTGTCTTCCTTCACCGCTCCGTACTCCATGTTCACCAGTTCCACTGCTGCCTGATTCAGCGTCAGCGTGCCCTGGTAGCCCTGGATCTTAGCAATCTCAGAAGCTTTGAACGTTACGGTGTATTCGTTGCCTGCGATCAGTTTCTGATCTTCCACTTCCAGGGCAAACAAGCCTTCGATGGTCCGCGGTTCGATGCTGGCAAAGCTGGTTGCTGCACTCGAGTTCACGTCGCCGATTTTCACTGCTACGAAGTCTGCATCGTTGATTTCACCCGTCAGGTCGTTCACATTGTACACCTCCGGGAATACCTCAAACCATGGATCCGTCGGTACCGGGAAGATATAATCTGCCCGCACAAACCGCCAGCTGGTGTTGTTTGCAAACTCGGTATCAATGGCCAAAATCAGCTTGCGCAGGTGGATCAGGTCAATCGTCGTAATCTTCTTATCGTTGTTTACGTCGGCCGCAATCAGCTTGTATGGGCTGTTTAATGGCTCCACACTCAGGATATGACGGCTGATCAGCACCAGGTCAAACGTAGATACGCCATTCAGCGGAACAGCATCCAGTTCCGGCGCCACGGTGTAGTCAGCCTGCGGCCCTGTGGTCAGGTTGTCGAACGTGTAGGTCCCCGCCAGCGGCGTGTTCATATTCCCGCTCATCAAACCGCTCAGGTTCACTTCCACTTCTGCAACCGGCTCCTGCTCTTCTGTGGCAATCAAACCTGCAATCCGACCCTGGCCCGTATCGCATAGATTGAACATGTTGTCCTGAACGAGGATGTAAGTTTCACACCAGTCGAAGTTTGGTCCGCCTACCGTGCCATCTGGCTGTACTGCGTATGGGTTGAATGCGCTGTCCCATGCATAGATGCGTACGATTACCGTACCCAAATCATCACATGTCAACACGATTCCCG
>JBJXFD010000102.1:0-7300 GCA_046153985.1 Saprospiraceae bacterium | reverse complement strand
GACTTACTTGAGTTGAAAAGGGTCTTGGTCAAGTTTTTGGCTCAAAAAGCAATACGGGCAGCAAATGAAACTATGGATGAAAAAGGTTGGGGTCAGGATGACTTAGACCAGCTTCTGCATACGCACGAGCGTACGCCTTATCCTTCCAAATAAAATTTTTCAATTTGAAAATTGTACTTGACACCAACGTGCTGTTGGTTTCTATTTCAGATCGCGCCAGGGAACATTGGGTATTCCGATCGTTTCTTGATGAGGCATATATCCTTTGCGTCACTACAGATATGCTGGTAGAGTATGAAGAAATAATTGCTCGGCATATGGGGCGAGAGGCTGCGGATGCCATATTGGGGATTTTGGAAAATGCGCCTAATGTTGAATTTATTACCCGATATTTCAAATGGAATTTGATTCATAATGATCCTGATGACAACAAATTCGTTGACTGTGCGATTGCTGCCAATGCGAACTTCATCGTGTCCGAAGATAAACATTTCAAGCTGTTGGAACAGGTGCAATTCCCGAAGGTAAGTGTGCTGAATATTGCTTCTTTTAAGGATGAGCTACTTTGGGAAAAATCTGTAGAATTATAGCCGCCAATGCTAAAACCAACAACAATTATACTGCTCATCCTGACTTTTGCTTTCACTTCGTTGTCAAGCAAACGGGACAAACCTGCGACTGACTTTCAGACGAGCGTTGACCGTTTTGTCAAAAAGTATTCGACAGACTTTAGGACAGTTACCGAGACTTTTAATTCTGACGGCAACGACTTTATTCTTGACAAAAAAGTAAAGACTTCCTGGAACAGGACTGCTACGCTCAAACGCAAAACAGCTTTCAAAAACGAATATGGCCAGACCGTTTACCAGCGACTTTTTTTAGGCTTTTACCAATACGACACGGATAAGCAATGCGCTGCCGCTTTGGACAGTTTACTTAATTGTTTTGGGACAGACTGCGGTAAAATAAAATGGGGCGACAACGGCATAAAGCTAAAGACGACACCAATACTTTACCTGAAAAACGAGAAAGAAATAATCGTTTGTAAAATTAAATGTGAGCATTCAAACGATTTTTGGACAACATTCAAACACGACCTGACAGCGACATTTTGTAACGGGACTTCTGGTATTATTGACGCAGGTTGTGGCGGACCTGTCAACTTTAGAAAATTCTAAAATGAAAAAACTTTAGAAAAGGTCACATTATCAATAATAGATGCGGGCAAGCAGACCCGAATCTTCCATTTGGCAAGATTCGGGGCGATTTCGTTTTAGACGGTCAGGTTTTCTTAGGCAATGCGAAGTGGATTCTTTATCAATACTGCTTATTGTTGGTTTTACAATATTAAAAATGTCGTAAGTTTAAAAAAAAAAAATTTTAAATTAAAAACATCTATTTAGTGCGAATAAATAAAAAAAAAGATATCTTGTGATCCAATATTGAGAAATTGCATTAGAGCATGTTTGGGATTCCCGAACATGCTCTCAGAGATAACACGCTTTTTTAAAACAATAATTTACTCTGGTTTAAGAATGGGTTTACCTGAAGAGGTAGATCACAGTGCTATTATTATTCATCATCTTAACTTTCTAGTATGAAAATCGCACACTATCTACTATTGCTATTGTTTGCGCCAGTACTGGCATTTGGACAAGGAGCTGTTGCCAAACGGGTAGCTAAAGCAGTTACTAAACACGACATAAGTGATTATGTACTTGTTACAGCTACCGATCAGGATCTCAAAGATTTTGATATCCCTGCAAATGTCCTTACAGAAGGGTTAATTGTAACACTTGATCGCGAAGCAATTCGCAATTTACAACAGGAGCGCCCAAAGGTACTAAGCCTTACTTTTCCGCTGCCAGGCCAGGGAGAGGCTGTTGTTACACTGATTCCCAATAAGGTACTTTCGGATGGTTTTATACTTACAACCAGCAGTGGGCGAAGCGTAGATTACACACCTGGCCTTTACTACGCAGGAACGTTGGATGGTGACCCCACCGCCCTGGTTGCTATTAGCGTATTCGACGATGAGATTCACGGCTTGATCTCCACAAAATACGGCAATTATGTAATCGGCCTCGTTGAAGGGGCTCGTAACAAGGAGCATGTGATTTACAATGACCGCTCCTTCCGGCAACCACAGGATTTAGACTGTGCTACGCCTGATGATGGAGAAGTGTACAGGGCCAGCGATCTGGAGTACACCCAAGCCAGGACAACGGGTGATTGTATTCGGGTATACATCGAAATTGACGATGATATTGTGACGAATAAAGGTGGAGTAGTTGGTGCGACCAACTATGTGACGGGGGTGTTCAACCAAGCCATCACCCTCTACGCGAATGAAAGCCTGGAAATGGGCATTTCTGAAATCAAAGCCTGGAACACGCCTGCTCCTTATTCTGGCACCAGCTCCAGCGCGATGCTGAGTTCTTACCAGGCTAACACAGGTGCTTTCAATGGTGATTTGAGCCACCTGGTATCTTATCAGGCCAGTGGTGGTATTGCCGCCGGTTTTGCAGGTATTTGTAATGCTAACCCGGATCTCTCCAAGTGTTTTAGCAGCATTGATGCTACTTACAGCAACGTACCTGTTTACTCATTCACCGTGATGGTAGTAACCCACGAGATGGGGCACCTGATCGGCTCGCGCCACACCCACGCTTGTGTATGGAATGGCAACGGTACGGCTATTGATGGTTGTGCAGGTGGTGTGGAAGGTAGCTGTGCTTTGCCAGGCAGCCCTTCCGGCGGCGGTACCATTATGAGTTACTGTCACCTCACTACGGGAATTGACTTTACGCAAGGTTTTGGCCCTCAGCCAGGTAATGTTATCCGCAATACGGTAACCAATGCAGGCTGTTTGTCTGCTACTTGTGGGGTAGCTGGTCCTACTTGTACTGACGGCATCCAGAACGGTAACGAAACGGGTGTGGACTGCGGAGGTTCCGTCTGTGCACCTTGTGCCGGGCCTTGTAACGATAACCTGGTGACTGTAACCATCACTTTGGATAACTACCCTGAAGAAACAAGCTGGACCATCAGAAACGCCGGAGGTTCTGTAGTGGCTTCTGGTGGTACTTATGGTTCACAGCCTGATGGCTCTACGGTAGTAGAAAATATCTGTTTGGTAGACGGTTGCTATGACTTTACGATTTCTGACACTTACGGTGACGGTATCTGCTGTGCTTACGGCAACGGTAGCTATACCGTTACTTCCAGTGATGGAACGGAAGCTTCCGGCAGTACTTTCGGATCTAGTGCAACCACCAACTTCTGTGTAGGCGGCCCTCCTCCTCCTACTTGTACCGATGGGATTCAAAACGGTAACGAGACGGGCGTAGACTGCGGTGGCCCTGATTGTGCACCTTGTGGTGGAAGTACGGTACTCCTTGGTTCCTACTTCGAGACTGGCTGGGACGGCTGGGCGGATGGCGGTGATGATTGTGCCCGTTATTCAGGCACCCGCTCTTATGAGGGAAGTTATTCTATCTACATTCGGGATAACTCTGGTACCATTTCGGCAATGACTTCTCCTGTGTTGAACCTGTCTGGTTACAGTTCAATTGATATCGAATTCCACTTCTACGCCGCCAGCATGGAGACTGGTGAAGATTTTTGGGTGCGGTTCTACAATGGCTCTACCTGGACCACTGTAGCCACTTATGCCAGAGGAACCAGCTTTAACAACAACACCTTCTACGTAGCTACGGTAAGTTTGAGCAGTGCTCAGTATAATTTTGCCAGCAACTCGCAAATTCGTTTCCAGTGTGATGCCAGTGATAACAGCGACCTCATTTACATTGATGCGGTGACTGTTACGGCTAATAGCGGAGCACTCGTAGAAGGAGGCACCGTGGTATCTATTGGAGAAGTAGAAGGCAGCAATACGGAATACAGCACCCCAGCAGTGGATCTGAGTGCTATTGACCCGGGTAAGGAATTGGAAGGCAATGACGTAAGCATATTCCCGAACCCTGCACAGGACATCCTGAATGTTCACTCCGCAGCTAACATGCAGTCTATCCGCGTGATGAGTGCTACCGGCCAGCAATTACGTCAGATCAAACTGGATAACAACCAGCAGCGCATTGACATTTCTAAACTAACGCCTGGTCTGTATTACCTCCTTATCGAAGTGAATGGAGCGTTACAGCCGCAGCGTTTTGTGAAACATTAATATTTCTTTGAATCAAGGTACTTGGTAAAGAGACGGGCAGATGGATGCGAAAGCATTGATCTGCCCGTTCTTTTTTGAGCCTTTAAATCGCTTTATTTCAGGGTTCAGATGTTTTCTTTACTTTTGTTTGAGTGCTCGGAAAGTACGCATATTTCCTCCATTGAAAGACTTGATTAGAAACCTACTGCTATGCCTTTAAACGGCACCACTCCCGGCGTTTACATCCAGGAACAGTCTGCTTTTCCCAACTCGGTCGTGCAGGTTGAAACCGCCGTCCCAGCCTTCATTGGCTACACGCCACAGGTGAACCAAAAAGCGGGTGCAAAATTGTTCGAGCCGTTGTTGATCACCAGCATGGGCGATTTTTTATACTACTTTGGCTACCCGGCTAATCCCGGAACCGGAAAAATGTCGCCGCAGTATGTGCCGGAATATTACCTGACCCAATTAAAAAAAGCGCCGGACAAAGGGCAATCCTATCCCCTGAACGGCGTCCTCTACGCCATCGAACCCGACCCGGCTACCGTCTGGTATTTGTACGCCAGCCTCCTGTTGTTTTTTGAAAATGGCGGCCAGAAAGCTTATGTCGTATCGGTGGGCACATACGGCCCGCCCTCCAAAGCCCCCATCCAGCCGGGCGCCCCGTTGGTCAACCCGAATGTCAAATTAGCGGAATTGCAACAAGGGCTTGAAAGCCTGAAAATGGAAACATCCGTAACGATGTACGTCTTCCCGGAAGCGACGCTGCTTACGGTCGCTGAAAACGGCACGCTGATGGAAACGGCGCTGCTCCTATGTGAAGAAATGCAAACGGCGATGGCCATTTTTGATGTGATCGGCGCCCGGAATCCCGATCCGGTGCTATGGGAACAGGACATTCAAACCTTCCGCGAAAATACCGGAACCAATGGGTTAAGCTACGGCGCCGCTTATTACCCGTTCCTGAAAACGACCGTCTTTACGGCGGACCAGGTTACTGTGGCCAATGTTCAGGGCGATACCACCCCGCTCAAGGATCCGGCAACGCAAAAACAAATCTTAGCCATCATTCAGGAACAAATGAATGTGCTGCCGCCCAGTGGCGTTGTGGCTGGCATTTATACGCTGACAGACGCACAAGTCGGCGTTTGGCAGGCGCCAGCCAATGTTGCGCCCATCGGCGTCAGTGGCCTCACGAAGTTGCTCAGCGACGACGAACAGAGCGGCTTGAATGTGGATGCCATCGGCGGCAAATCCATCAACGCCTTTCGGTCTTTTGCCGGGCGCGGCATCTTAGTCTGGGGCGCCCGCACCTTGGACGGCAACAGCCAGGACTGGCGCTATATCAGCGTACGCAGAACGGTCACCATGATCGAACAAAGCGCTCAATTGGCGGTAAAAGCTTATGTATTTCAACCCAATGAGCCCTTTACCTGGGCTGCGATAAAAGGAATACTGGAAAACTTCCTGAACACCGTCTGGCAGGCCGGCGGTTTGCAGGGCGCCTCGCCGGGAGATGCTTATTCCGTGCAGATCGGCATTGGTTCGACCATGACGGAGCAGGATGTTTTAGACGGCTACCTCCGGGTAACGCTGCTGGTTGCCATAACGCAGCCGGCGGAGTTTATCGTCATTACGCTGGAGCAGGAGATGGCGAGGTCGTGAGGCGGGCGGAACCCGCCAAATAGGACACGCGAGGCGGAGCCATCGCGCGAGCGGATTATTTTTCCGCCAACGCGGCAATCGCTTGCATCACTTCCGGCAACATGGCGCGGTAACGTTCACCGGGATTTTTACCCAAAATCTTTTTCAGCATGCCGGTAAATTCCACCTCGTGGGTGAACCGGGTCACTCCGTCTTTATTCGTCAAATAGCGCTTGATGATCAGCCAGCCGAAGGGGATGCGCGTTTTGAAGGTATAGGATTCCCACGGCTTCAATTCCGTGACCACGAACTTCGATTTTGGCCCCTTGTCGGGAATGAGTTTTCCTTTTGCGCCGATGGCAAATTCGCCCTCCAGCATCGCTTCTTTCAGTCCTTTATCCCATTGTTTCCAGTTTGGAACATCGGTCCAAACCTGCCAGATTCGAGCTGCGGACGCCGAGGTGATTTCGGTGTGGCTGAAGTGGTAATTGCTTTCCTGTGCTTGTGCGGCCATCATGGTAAAAGGATTTCTTCCGTCAGGTACTGCACCTACTGGATGAGTTTGCGGACGAAAGTATTCCAGGATGGGAGCGCCAGCAGCCGGTTGGCGTCTTCGTAGGACATTTGCCAAAGCAGGCTGTCTTCCAGCGCTTCGATGCTTTCGCGGGCAGGCGTAAGGTTGGTAAAACTTTGCTGAGAGGTGAACAAATACGGCGCTTCTGTGAAAAACTTGGTGATGTCGGCGCCGTCTTTCCAGACAAAAAAACGCAACAACCCGCTTTCAATGAAATAGAGGTGTTTGCAAATTTTACCTTCTTCCAGCAATAACGCGCCTTTGGGCAATACCCGCTCCGAAAAACAAGCAGCGATGGCCTGCCAGTCGCTTTCGGGCAGGGTGGTGTAGTGTTGGAGGAACGGTTTGATGCTTTGCATAACGACCAAACAAGGATTGGGTGCTTCTGTTCTGGCGAAGGTTTTTTTCCTGGGCAGTTTCTGGTGGGGATTGTTGGCGGCTATAGCTAAAAGGGAGTTGCAGACAAGGTTCGTATTTTGTATTGTTATTCAAGGCAGGGAGCGACAACTGGTCTTGCGCATTTTGTATTGTTGCTGATTTTTTTAAACAAGCTTTTGTCTTTTAAATAACTTAATTTCAACGAGTTAATCCTTAAACAGTTGGCTTATTGCAGGATTTAGGTATTTTCTTTACTTTTGCTCAAGCGTTCAAAAAGTACGCATATTCAAGAGTTAGCGGGCATTGTAAAACGACAACCTAAATAGAAAGAAAAATAGAAAATATGGACATAGCAATTTTGATAGCAAACATCTTGACACTTTTAGCCTTTATTCTTCACACTTTTGTGGGAGACAAAGAACTGAAAGTAAACGAACCGACAGAAGGGAATGACGAAAATTTCCAAAAAAGAGAAAAATGGACAATGGCGAGATGCGGTTGGCATTGGGTTTCGTTTGACTTGTTATTTGCAACAATTG
>JBJXFD010000016.1:0-10138 GCA_046153985.1 Saprospiraceae bacterium | reverse complement strand
GTTTGCGTAAGCTCGCCTACTTTCACATTTTCCTTCGCTTCCAAAGCCTGGTGCAAGCCGTCGGAGTAGCGGCGGCCTTCCATCATACGCCCCGTTTGCTCATCCACAATTTTAACCTGCCCATCGTCTGTAACGATGTATTCCGTGTTCTTTTCGAACAGGGTATATGCCTTCAGCAACTGGCTGACCGCGTGGAGGCGTTTGGATTTGATGGCGAATTCCTGCGCTAATTTATTTTTGACATCTGCACGGGCTTCTTCGCTGAGGGAGGTATCTTTATCAATTTCAATCATGCGGGTCGCAATCTCCGGCATGACGAAAAATTGAGGATCATCAAAACCTTTGGACATGTATTCCGCACCGTTTTCGGTGAGTTCCACATTCCTGTTTTTTTCCTCGATGGTGAACAACAGCGGCGCGTCTGCTATGTGCATGTTTTTCGACTGCTCCTGCATGAAGTGGTTCTCCGTTTTTTGCAGCAGCACTTTTACGCCTTCTTCACTGAGGAATTTGATGAGGGGCCGGTATTTGGGCAAAGCACGGTGCGCCCGGAACAAAGCTAAGCCGGCTTCACCTTCCTGGTAACCGATTTTGCCTTCTTCATACAGTTTTTTGGCTTCCGCCAGAAATTGGGTTGCGAGTCGTTGTTGCCCATCAATGAGGCGCTCTACGAAAGGCTTTAGCTCTACATAGTCCTGATCTTCAACG
Organism: Saprospiraceae bacterium; assembly: GCA_046153985.1. Lineage (GTDB taxonomy): Bacteria > Bacteroidota > Bacteroidia > Chitinophagales > Saprospiraceae > JABWAJ01. The sequence continues at coordinate 9,430 of JBJXFD010000016.1, read as the reverse complement.
CCATGGCTTACCGGGCCGGAAATAATCAAAGGCGTCCGCGCGTCGTCAATGAGCACTGAGTCTACCTCATCCACCATCGCATAGTGGTGCTTGCCTTGTACGATTTCATCCAGGCTGCGCACCATATTGTCGCGCAGGTAGTCGAAGCCGAATTCGTTGTTGGTGCCATAAGCAATGTCTGAGCGGTACGCTTTGATGCGCTCGTCAGAATGTGGCCGGTATTTGTCTATGCAATCGCAAGTCAGCAGCAGGAATTCAAAAATCGGTCCCACCCACTCGGAGTCGCGTCGGGCCAGATAATCGTTTACCGTAATGATGTGGACGCCCTGGCCGGAAAGGCCATTAAGGTAGGCAGGCAGGGTAGCGACGAGGGTTTTACCTTCACCTGTACCCATTTCTGCAATTTTTCCATCGTGGAGTACCATCCCGCCAATGAGCTGCACATCGTAGTGGAGCATGTTCCAGACGACTTCGCCCCCGGCAGCCGTCCAGCGGTTTTTCCAGATGGCTTTGTCGCCTTCGATGCGCACGTAGGACTTATTCGGATTGACCGCCAGCAGTTTATCGTGTTCGGTCGCAGTCGTAGTCAGGGTTTCGTTTTCCTTAAATCGCCGAGCTGTTTCCTTTACCACGGCAAAAGCTTCCGGCAGGATTTCTTTCAAAACGACCTCTAATTGCTTGTCGCGCTCTTTGATCAGATCATCCACTTCCTGAAAGAGGGCTTCTTTTTTGTTCATGTCCTCTTCTTCCGACGCTTGCGTCCGCAGCGTGCGCATCTCCTCGTCTATTTCAGCGAGAAATTCCGCAATGCGTGCGCGAAATTCCACAGTTTTCTGGCGCAGTTCGTCGTTGCTTACGCCCTGGAGTTCTTCGTATATCTCATTGATAAGCTGCACGTTGGGCATGTATGTCTGCACATCGCGATCATACTTGGTGCCAAAAAGCTTTTTAAGAGACTGACCAATATTGCCGAACATATATCTTCGTTTCAAGAGTGATTCCAAAATGAGGGGCAAAGATACGATATATATATTTGCGATGCCATTTTGGGGAATAGGTTTGTCATCGCACATTTTATGCCAGCCGGTTTTCCGAAGGCAATTAGTGCCAGAATGGCAGAAAACTTTTAAGCCAAAAGACGTTATGACCGAAAGCAATAATTTTCATGCCCACAATTCCTGCAACATGCAACGCAAGATCTGGATTTTAGTTTCTATGGCTCTGCTCGTCGGGGTTGCCTGCAATCGCGATGGCAAAAAAGACCTCCGCGATTTTTATTTTCCGCTCAAACAATTGGAAGACGGCATGGTGTACGCCTACGAGTCGGCCCGCAACGACAGCCTGCGCGATACGACCTACTGGTATTACCGATCCATTCTGAGCGATACGGCCATCTTCCTGACCGGAACGTATTACGGCTCGTTGCCATTCCCGCAGCAATTTGTGCGCGAAGAAATGGTGCGCAACGGGATGCTGACCAGCGAAGTGTTCCTCTACACGACGGACTCGTTGGGCAAACAGCAGCCTGTGCCCGTAGAAATCATTTCGGGCAGCGCTTTCCCTTTTGAAGTCAGCGACTCCGGTGGTGGGATATTTCTGTACAAAATCCGCTTTGCCTTTCCGGCAAATCCGTTAGACACAATTACCCTGATCAAAAACCGGCGCTACCTTGGCGATACGACTGTTACTTTTGAAAATGAAACCAACAAGGCCGTCGTTTTTGAAGTAAAGGAGCTGCTGGAATCCGGCAACCGGCAACAAGGCTATGTGGAACCCCGGTATGGCGGTAAAGAAATTTACGCGAAAGGCATCGGACTGATTTATTCTGAAAAAAGGATCAGTGAAAGCTATGTCTTAGCGAACTGGTTGATTTTCAGGTGTAGTATGGCGGAGTTGGAAGCTATCTTTTTAAAAAAGTATCCGGGGTTATTGATGGGGAAGATGGAGTAAGGAAGCGGCGCAAACCATGTCATGTGCAGAAAACAAAATATTTACAAATTCGTATAAATATTGTTGTGTAGTTTCGTATTCCCCTTATCTTTGCCACAAAACCAAATAACATGGCCGAAAAGAAGCACCGTGGCCGGATTCAGGCACAGGGGGACGAGCTGGAAAAGTCCGTCAAGTGGGCTAAGGATGAACCGCTAACCAAAGGCGAGGGTCTGGCATTGTTATCCGAGCTAAAAAACAAGCTTACCAAAAAAGAATTTCAAGATCGGGCTGATCAATTTGCAGAAGCTGAACGTTATATTCAAAACATTCAAGGTGGCGCTGACGCTGTTAAGAAGAAAACTTTTCGCAACAGAAAAACCCAAAATATCCGGGTTGATATTGAAATATTGGCAGGAACTGCGTTTATTGCAATTGTGTTGTTCATTTTGTTCATCGTGGTTGCATTCAAATAACAGAAGGACATGGTACACCATCTCTATACAAACTTTTTAGCCGACAAAAAAATCTATAACCTCGCGCAAGGTTATTGGCAGCGTTTGTTTTCCAGCTTGTCGCATCAGCACCAACTCCACTTTGTACCTTACCTGAACCCGGAAACCCGCATCGGGCAAAAAGAATACGACGGCAACCCGATCTTTAATGCGTTGGAAAAAAAGTGCAACCGGGCAGTGCGCATCATACAAGCCGCGCCGCAAGGAGAGCACCTTGATATTTCCGCGTGGTTAGATTCGATTGCGTTGTCAGAAAAAGTAGCGCCTGTGCCGGAATTGGTTCTGGATATAGTACTTTCCAAAGAAAGTTATGCAATTGCTGAGCGGTTGATCAGGGCATGGCTGGTCGAAGGAGCGGTCAAAGAAGACATGGAAAGATTGATTGGCGAAGAGATGGTTATGTAGCTCTGTACGCCGCGTTGTCATATCTGGTTTGCACAACTTGTCCCTCTCTTCGGGAGAATCTCCATTCTGTAAGTAAGTATCTCACTAACACTTGGTGCGAACTGGTGGTTTGTTGGAGCGAGCTATGTTGTTTTTTTATTTTTATAATTTGCCCTTTGATTCTTTCTTGATTTTTTCCCATTCTTGTTTTAAAAGGCTTTGAGTTTGAGTGATTAATTTTTTTATATTTTCTCTTGCTTCAGGAATCTCTCCTTCAGATTTATATTCTGACTCTGAATAAAATTTAATAAAATAGTCAACAATCTCAATAATGCCCTTATCCTCTTCAGGATTAAGCCGAAGTTTAAAAACAAATAAATACTTAATAAAATCACTTTGACTCCATATTTCTTTTTTTTGCCCTAATGCGAAAGAAGTTGGTGTGTCAAAATATGTAGATTGTGCTTCTATCTGCGCTTCAACAGAATCTTCATAGTTACTTATTTCGTTCTCCCTATCTTGTATATCGTCTGAATAAATTTTTAGAGTGAAATGAATATTGGCGATAATATTGGTTACTTCGTTCCTAATCACATCAAGCCACTTGATTCGCTCCGAGGTAATTGTGTCAATATATTTTGTTGTTTTTAAATTTCGCCTTGTATAGTAAATGTTTATTATTGTCACAACAAAAGTCAGAACAACGCCTATTGGCAAAATTTCTTTAAAGAACTCGTTCATTTTTTTCTCTTTTTACAATTATCCATAACATATCATACTACGACGCCACCCAGATATTAAAATCCAAACTTCCCATCTCAATACCCACCGGCACCATTCCAACACTATTACCTTAAACTAATACAACACACTCACTCCCAGCAACCACCAAAAGGTGGGGCATCGCCCATCTATTGTTCTATCTAGGTTATATCAGAATCCACTTAGCCACCCCAAGTTAACCCTTCTTCCCGGTAATCTTACGAATAGCTCCTAAAAAAGTTGCATCAGGCAATCGGAATCAGGCAACCAAATGCTTCCCCAACAACTCATCCAATCTCTCCATCGCTATGCTCAATTCCTTTTTAAAGCCCATTTGAATGGTTATTTCAAGTTGAGCGCGGTCGCCTTTCCCACAGGGAGTTGCAACACAAGAACAGCAGTTTATGGTTTTTCAGATTCCTACCGGGAAAGACCGATAATGCGTTATGCACAGCCTACGCCCGGAAGAACTCATGCTGATTTACTTCGGAATTTATGTCCTGTTGAGGATACTGATGATTAGTTTCCTGACGGTGTCCATTTCTTCGGCTTTGCTCGCTGCCACAAAGAGGGTAAGCGTAGCTAAAGCTTTGTTGCTGATGATCATTTGCTGCTGGTCATTGAACAAAAGCCTGTTTTTTTCCAAAAAGTAGAGAAAACAAGCGGCGCGCCTATTCGTTTGTTTCCATCAACAAAACTGTGATTTTTGACAATCAAATAGAGCAAGGTAGCTGCTTTTTCTTCGATGCTCGGATACAATTCCTCTCCGCCAAAACTTTGTCCTATCTGCGCCACCGAACTTTCAAAACTCTGGTCTTTGGGTTTGGCAAACACATCGGAGGAATACACCGACCGCATACTTGCCACAATCTCAAGGTATTCGGCTACCGAAGGTAAAATGGCTTCTCGTATGGTTTTGCCTTTGATGTCCAATGCTTCGTGGTCGTAGTCATCGAGCATTTCCAGGCCTTTGGCAAAGAGGATCAAGCTTTCGTCATCCGCCCTTTCGGCTTGCTCTTCAATGGCCCGGCTCAAAATGCGGATACCTGTTTTGAGGGTTTCTACCTGCATCTGTTTTTCTGCCAGGCGCTTTTCGTTGATGGCGTAGCCCTGCACCAGAAAGTCTTTGAGGCGTTGGGTGGCCCATTGGCGGAATTGGGTGCCCCGTTTTGAGTTTACCCGGTAGCCAACTGACAGGATGGCGTCGAGATTGTAGAATAATTGTTTGCGTTCTACCATACGCTTGCCTTCTTGCTGAACTTGTAAGTATTCCTTACAAGTTGACTCTAGTGCTATTTCTTCATCAGCATAGACTTTTTTCAAATGAAGTGTAATATTTTGAGGAGTTGTCTGGAAAATCTCAGCCATTTGGCGTTGGGTAGCCCAAACCGTTTCTGATTCTATCCTGACTTCTATATTCTTCCCCTCAGGTGATATGTAAATCTCAATTTGATTTTCCATTCTCTTAACCGTGATGTTGGTGATTAGTTTGATTGCTTTTGCAGGTTTGTCCTACCTTGAGCGTGTTGAAAAGCTTGCTCCGCCTTTCTGGTACTTTATACACGTTGTTGATGCAATTTATTCTAACAACACAATCACAGATCCATTGGTTTCATTTTGTTGCACTAATTTTTAACAATATTTTGACGTGGCCATTCTTTGTAATGGCGATGCTCTTATATTGACTCAAGTCTCCCTCTCACACAGGCGACCCTGACAAGCAGTCTCTTAAAGCATGCTGAAAAATCCCTCAATCTACCTTCTTCAATTTCATCAATTCCTTCCCATCCGCGCCCATCAGGAAAAGCGAAAGTTCACGCAGTTCGTAGCTCCGGACGGCCTGCAACAACTGCATGAATTCGGATTCGACATTCAGTTCGGGGCAAGCCATTTTGGTGCTCCCAAGGTTGGAAACCTGAAATCCGTTTTTGCCTTCAAATGCAATGTTGCCGAATAACTGGTTGCACCCGCCGTTGCCCATCAGCTTGCCATCCTTTACGTGGATTTCGATGTAGGGCTTGCCTTTGGCGCTTTCCGGCAGGTCTTTTTGTTTCATGCTTTGCAAAGCCCAAATGTCATGCAACCGGGTGTGGTCGTTATCGGATGAGTTTGGCGTTTTGCAAGCCATGCTATTCAGCAGCAGCCCGGAGATGAGGAACAAAGAACGAATCATGTGCAATGGTTTTTGATTTGAAAAATAAGCGTTGTCTTTTGGATGCGTATCACGCAGGTTTTACACAAAGTTCGCTACGAATATAAGATAGTACGTTGTGTCGTTGTGCCGTTGTGTGAAAAAATCTGCTGTGCGCTTTTTGAGGTTTCACTCAACGCTCACAAAGCTCACAACGAAAGAAGCGCAGCATACCACGCAAAAAATCAAAATAATGCGTGGTATTATTATCTTTGGATCAAGCGTCCGCAATTGAAGCGTTCGCAATCCAATAAATCCATACCGGAATTCATGGCAAAATACTACTACTTCTCTTTATCCTTAGTTTTTATGACCTTCGGCGCCCTTCGCGCGCAGCAGGATTTTAAAATCATCGGATACCTGCCCTATTACCGGTTCAGCCAAAACCTGTACATTGACAACGAAAGCTCCGAAGCCTGCACCATCCGTCTGACGGATATGAATGGCCGCACGGTGCAGCAACACCTGCTAAATGGGCTTTCCTCGCTGACGATGGCGGTGCAGGACCTGACGCCCGGGTTTTATTTTTTGCAACAGCAAACGGGAACGGCGGTGCGGACGATGAAGTTGGTGAAGGGGTAAGATGTTGAGCGTTGTTTGTTGAGCGTTGTTCGTTAGCGTTCGGATAGGGGAAGTGACATATTTTCAACACGTGGCGCTACTCCTGATTGAATCAAAATACGTCATTTTATGTGTTACCCCATAACGAACAACGATCAACCGGCAACGAACAACAATTTTATTAAACCTTTGATTTTATTTCCTTTAACCTAATACATTCATGACCAACCAACTCCTCTTTCAATCCATCCCCCTGATCTACCTCATTGCCACGTTGGGCGAATCGGGGTTGGGCAAAGTACTCGACTACAAAGGCAACTTAGCTTATTTTAAAGGCCAGTTCAAAAACTCACCGTTGGCGGCCACAGCCGGGTTGTTGTTGCCGGTAATCACGATTATGGAAGTTGGCTCAGGCCTGCTTGCCATTGCAGGATTAGTTCAGCTCTGGACGGGCGGCGGCAACCAATTTGGCTTATGGGCGCTCTGCCTGGGGAGCCTCAACTTCATCGCCCTGATTTTTGGACTGCGCATGTCGAAGGATTACGGCGGAGCGGCGGGTGTGGTTCCGTATTTGGCGGTGGCGCTGATTGGGTTGTATGGGTTTTTGAATTAGTAATTTAGAGCAAAACCCCGTCAATTCCCGCTCGCGCGTAGGCGGTAGCTGAGCGAAGTCGAAGCTCCGCCTCGCGTGTCCTATTCGTCGGGCTCCGCCTGACATTCCAAACTAATCCTTCCCCAAAATCCCCTCAATCTCTGCCAATTCCTCCCCGCTAAAATCCAGGTTTTTCAAACAGTCCAAAGAATCCAGCAACTGGGAGGTACGGCTTGCGCCAATCAGCACCGACGTCACCCGCGGATCTTTGAGCAGCCACGCCAACGCCATTTGCGCTAAGGATTGATTGCGTTTTTCCGCGATTTTATTCAGTTGTGTGAGTTTTGCCAGCATACTTTCCGTAATGGCCGACTCCTGCAGGAATCCATGTGGTTTTGCGGCGCGCGAATCAGCGGGAATGCCTTTCAGGTATTTATTGGTCAGGAGCCCCTGCGCCAAAGGAGAAAACGGGATGCATCCAATGCCTTCCTGCCCCAGCACGTCCATCAACCCGCCTTCTACCCACCTTTCGAGCATCGAATATTTGGGTTGATGAATCAAACAGGGCGTGCCCAATTCCTTCAAAATGGCGACTGCCTGCGTGGTTTGTTCGGCGGTGTAGTTTGAAATACCGGCGTACAGGGCCTTGCCTTGCCGGACGATCAAATCCAATGCGCCCATCGTTTCTTCCAGCGGTGTGTCGGGGTCGGGCCGGTGGCTGTAGAAAATATCCACATAGTCCAACCCCATGCGGCGAAGGCTTTGGTCGAGGCTCGACACGAGGTATTTTTTGGAGCCCCATTCGCCGTAAGGCCCATCCCACATGCGGTAGCCTGCTTTGGTGGAGATGATGAGTTCATCGCGATAAGGCAAAAAATCCTGTTTTAAAATGCGCCCGAAATTCTCCTCGGCTGAACCCGGCGGCGGCCCGTAGTTATTCGCCAGATCGAAGTGCGTAACGCCCCGGTCGAACGCTACCCGCAGGATATCCCTGTAATTTTCGTAGACGTCTACCCCGCCGAAATTATGCCACAAGCCCAGCGAAATTGCGGGCAGTTGCAGGCCGCTTTTTCCGCAGCGCCGGTAAGGAAGTTGTTGGTAACGATCGGATTTTGCCTTGTAGATCATGGACGAGCAGTGATTTTGGATAATTTTATTTGGCTAAGGTCATCATTTGAGGTAAAAGCGCCCAACAAACAGGATATTTTTCTATAACTTTTGTCATCATTTGTTGGGCGTCTCCTATCATTTGAGCTTCTTGAGGTGGGTGCTGTTTACTAACGATTTCATTTGTGTGATAGCCACAGTATTGAGTTGTACGAGCCTTTCAGATTGGGACAATCCCTGATGGATAAGCAGGGCATTGATGCTTTCCAGGTTGCTGAGTACAACTAATTGTTAAAGGGTAGCCTGATCCCGTATATTGCCCCCGGCATTAGGATTGACATCCCGCCATTGTTTTGCAGTTACACCGAACAAGGCTACATTCAGCAAATCAGCCTCATTGGCATACACAAAATTGATTTGGGTTTTGTCGAGTTCTTTAGGAATGAGGTTTTCTTTGATGGCATCGGTGTGGATATAGTAATTTACCTTTGCCAAGGTGCGTTGCAGGTTCCATTCGAGCTTAAGCCGGTCGTTTTCGTCTTCCTTCAGGCGTTGAAATTCTACAATAAGATAGAGCTTAAACTCAGAAGAAATCCAGGAGGCAAATTCAAAGGCAATGTCTTTGTGGGCAAAAGTGCCACCATATCTCCCTGACTTAGAAATAATTCCTATCGCACTGGTCGCTTCGATCCACCTTTGAGGAGAAAGAACAAAGTAATTACTACCAGCTTCATTTTTAAACCTCTCGAATTCGAGAGGTTTAAAATCCGGATTGCAAAGCTTCTCCCACAAACCGATAAACTCAATAGTACTCCTACTACGCATCCAATTGTTTATTACGGCAAAGGGCTCTGCCTTATTTCTGAATTTAGCAATGCCCGTAAGTGATATATAATCATTTGACCCTTTAGAAAGAAGCGTGATTTCAGTTCCTTTTACATTTATGATTTTGCTTTTACTCATCTTTTGTTTTTTTTAATTTACGAATTTGGTTGAGAGTACTGGCTGTTTGTTTTTTTATAACCCCCCATAATACCCATCTTCAGGCTTATTAAAATTGAAAGTACAGAATAATTCTTTTGCACTTTGCTCTGGGGACCAAAATTGAAAATTATTGCCATCCATTTCGTAGCCTACCGAAATTGTCTCTATATTGTTTTTGAGTAGCAAATTTTTTACTTTTGAATCTTTATGGATTTTACAATTAATGTGCTGCTGATTGTATATTGGCTTGAAATAATGAATTAAAAACCTTTCAACTAAGAGCATGTTCAAATTTCCATGATCGAGCGAGAGCGAGGAAATTTTGTTTTAGACGAGGCAGATTTTGCAAACATAGCCGGCAGCTATGGTGAAAAAATCTAACGAAGTATAAAACAAAATTTCCCG
>JBJXFD010000677.1:0-25668 GCA_046153985.1 Saprospiraceae bacterium | reverse complement strand
GACCAGGTATACAATTATGACCATCAGCACACCCAACTTGGGCATAATGGCCCGGATGCTTTTGATGATCGAAATGAATTGTGAGTTTTGCATGATACCACAGTTTTAAAAAAGTTTGAAAAAAAATAATTATTTTATATCCAGGATATTCATTATCGTTCGAAATTCTACGTCGGTAGGTGGTAGGGGAAAGCTAAATATTGGCGATGTAAAAAGAGGGTCTATGATCTTGTCTTCATAAAGAAAATCAACTCTTATATACCAGCAGGTAGTGAAGCTGTCAAACCAAATAAAATAACCCAAAATAATATCTTGCTCATTCGACTTAGTAAATACTGCCTGGTATTCGTTATGCACAATAGTTTCGTGCTTACTAAAATAAAGTAAAACCCACCACGGAACGGGAGGCCGAGTTATATTAAATTCTGTAGTTGGCAAATAATCGCCCTTTTTTTCTTCCTGTAAATTAGCAGTTGTCATTTCCTGAGTTTTTTAAATGGTAAAAAAATAGAGGTACCAGGGCGCGCCGTGGCACCTCTTGAAAAATCAAACTAAAACCCCGTTAAGAATTTAATTTCGGAGGGAAAAAATAATTTAAAACACCATAGGGAAAACTTTCTTTTTTGTCAATGTGTGACCGGCATTTTTGATGCCGGCCACAACATTGATTTTGCCCATCCGCGAGTATTTAAAAATTTGGATAGGCCGCGGAAATCATCGTTTAGCTATACCGCTTTGATGTTGACCAGGGCAGTGGAATCGAACCACCATTAAGTGCCATTACTACCCTGGAGTTGCCGGCCACTCATTAGCAGCCAGCGGAAAAGACGAACAGTTTACTAATTCTTCACTTTCTCAGGTTTTTGGAGTAGCCGCTCCGCCTAAAGGGTAGGGGAGCGGCATAGAGAAAACCCCAATAAACCAAAACTCTTTATTATGCTGCCACTGCAACTTTTTGCAGGGAGCAACCTTCTTTTTCTTCTTTCAGTAGTTCATTCAATTCGGATACGGTAACGGATTCAATTCCAAAACCATAGGAGAGGATCAAATCAGTTGGGAGCATGTCCACAGCCTTTGATAGGTTGATGACTGATTTAATAGGTAGTTCCGTGAACTGCCCGCGCCTAGTTGCCCATGCCGCCAGTAGTTCATTTTCAAGCGTATTATGGATGAACTCCAGACAGAATGCGTTTGTTTGATTGCGTTCCTGGTCACTCATTTTTTTTAGGTTTCGATGTGTAAAAAACTTTCATTTAAAACCCACGTCAGTTCTCTTATAGCAGCCAAAAGGCATGCTGTGTAGCTGCGCACTGCCGCGTCGGCTTCCTGATCCCTGAACTGTAGCAGGGTAGAGGCATCAGGAAGTTGCGACCTCAGGAGGCACAAGCGTTCTTTTATTTCGCGGCGTGACCGGATTGGTCGTTGTTGCGCTGCCTGTTCCGGCAACGAGTGTGGTGATTGAGTCATAGGGAGGAAGTTGTTGGTTACTACGTTGTGCGTGCATCTGTATTTCATTCTCTGTCAGCACTTCCACCCCCAGCTTATACTTTTCAATAAGCACTATAGCCGGTATTTGGGTCAGCCGTTCAAAGACCAATATTTCTGCATTCGATGCGCGGGGTGGTTGCCGCATTAATTGGCTGCGCCTGTGAAGGCTTGCAAGCTCTTCTCCAAGGAATTTCCAAGCTATTCTTGTCAGCGTGTTTTCAATAACTTGGTGAAAATCTGATTCAAACCTCATAGCATTTAACTTTTTGTTGACTTATAGGATAGGGTAGTCACATTACAACAATGTAACTTTGTAACATAAAAATGTATCTTTGTACATTCTTTTGCTTTCGCATTCATTTAATTGAATGATGATGCAATATTATGGCGATGCAATCAGACGTCCAAATAAATCAGATAAAATTTTTCATTCAATCAAACATTTTATCTGCAATAATGTATTTCGGGAACAACATTAAGCACTTACGCAAACTGAAAGGATTCAGTCAATTTGACCTTGGCGAAGCTGTTGGATTTGATTGCGACAGCTGACACACTTTTGTCCCATCGTGGCCAGCCCATAGCATTCAGAGGATGAATAAAAAATTTTTGCCCGCCTGGCAACCTGCTTTTCTGGTAGAAGGCGCCGACCGGTGGTATATCAGATTCTATTGTCTGAATGATGCCACCGGCAAAATGGAGCGCTTTCGGCCTACCTTCTCACTCAACCGCATCACCAACCTTCAGCAACGCCGGCAAATGGGGCAGGAGCTATGCCAAAAACTCAATTGGTGGATGGCTCAGGGAAAACCCATCAGCAAATTCGATGCTGCCCGGGTGCGCATCCTAGAGGCAGAACCACACACCCAGTTTGGCAGCGTGCTATTTGCCACGGCCATGGCCGACCTGTTGGAAGTGCTCAACAAAACGATGACCGCAGACACGATGCGGACCTACCGCAACATTGGCCTGGCGTTGGTGGACTACCTGCGGGTGCAAAAGCTGCACAAACTGAAATGCAACGAGCTGGACCGCACACACGCCATGATGTACCTTGATCACTGCCTGGTGAAACGGAAACTTGCACCAAGGACCTACAATAACCAGGTGGGCCACCTGCGCACGCTATGCAACCGGCTGCTGGATAGGGGATACCTCGAGGAAAATCCGTTTGCCAAAACACCTATGCTGCGCGCCCCACAGAAAAGCCGGCGCAACTTTGCGACCAATGAAGCTCGCGCCGTGGCTGCCTACATTCGGCGAGCGGATCCGCTGTTGTTCTATGCGCTGATCCTGGAATATTCCTGTTTCATTCGGCCAAACGAGATCCGAAAGCTCCGGTTTCGGGATGTGGATATGAAGCTGGGCATTGTGCATGTGCAGGCTGCCAACGCCAAAGACCACGAGCACCGATACCCAACCATCCCCAGCGAGTTCCTGCCGCTATTCGATGCCGCATTCTTCGAAAGTTATCCGGAGCACTGGTACATCTTTGGGCGCGGGTGGCAGCCCTCCGAAAAGGGCACCTGTGGCCGCACAACGATGTACAACAAACACCTGCTTGCCCTGAAGGAACTTAAAAAGCGTGGCGAACTGAAAAACATAGCCGGCCTGACCTGGTACAGTTGGAAGGATACCGGCATCACCGACGCGCTCGAGGATTTGCCGCTCATGGCCGTACGTGATCAGGCCGGCCACAGCGATGCTAAGATGACGCTTAAATACTACCACAAGGCCCGTGTGAATAAGGGCATGCAGAAACTTAAAAACCGCTTAATTTAAATGCAAAAGCCCGATCAGGAACACTTCCGGATCGGGCTTTTCATTTCCCACAAAATACAATGCCCGGTTCCATTTCTCCCGGGCATTGCGCTTAACTAACAAATTATAATCCCATGAACTTAAAAAAAATGCGTGTAAAGAAGCTGCACGCCAAAACCTATGCAGGCAGCTACTGATATTACCCTATGACTTTCTTTACACCCATCCGCCTTGTCCACCGCCGCCCATTTCGTATGGATTCACGTAGGTGTTGATGGCGTCGTTCACGTCTTCAGGTTTCACTTTGTAGAAAGGGCCACCCTCCTGAAAGAGGGCTGCACTTTGGCCGAAAAGGCCAATCATCTGGCTTGCCCATTGCGCCCAGGCTTGCCCGTTGTTGCGGGGTGGGGCAGGGGGATAGTAGGTCGGTAGCGCGGGCGCTGATCTTTTTGATAGCAGGAAATAAGCGCCTATCGCCACAATGAGTGCAATTCCTATGGTTTTCGAAGAATTTTTCATGCCGGTGGTGTTGTGTTTTTGTTTTGCTTAAGGTAGTTGTATACGCTAATGCCAGCCAGGCCACCCCACACCAGGCGCATGTTTTCATCACCCTTTTTCACGGTCACGGTTTTGTAGCCCGCTGCCAGCGCTGCCAGCAGCCACAACCACGACGGTAATTGTGCTCCGCCCAACATGCCATTAAAAAGGCCCAGGCCAAAACCGCTGCCACTGGTGGCCTCGAGGATCTGGCTCAGCGGCGTAAATTTTCCGCCATCCGTAAAGTATCCCCGCACGCCTTCCTGTTCACCAGGCACAAATTGTGCCAGCCTGCGGTAAAGCTCCACAATGCGGTTGGTGCTCACGGCTGTGCCGCTCAGCGTGGCAATCACCATTCGTTCATCCTCATCATAGAACAGCACTGCCGGTGGGCCACTCAAACCCAGCTTGCGCGCCACGTCGGGATATTCCGTATTGAAAACTTGCCACGCGTAAGCTATTACCCGAATATCCTGAGGGAAATCGGGGTATATCCCTTCCCCCTCAAGAACATCCGCTGCCTGCACCACTTTGCGGCAAGCATTGGTTTGGCAGTTTGCTTCCTGCCACCGTTGTGGCAGCGCGTCATATTCTGCTGTGGAGGTGATTAGGTATAGCCTGATTTTCATGCCCTGTATCTTTTATAGAGGTAGTATCCTCCTGCCAATAAAAGTAGTATAATTCCACCGCCCATGCTTGCCTGCACCACTGTGCCTGATGGCCACGGCCGCGCCTGCATGGCCAGCCGGAAACCTTCCTGAAAGTCCGATTCTCGCACCCAGAAGTTTCCTTCCTCCACCGTGATGATGGCGCGCCCCAGCTTTTTGAGTTGTTCCTGTGTGGTGATGGCTTGGTTGCGACCGATGCCAGTGATGCGCACCACTTTGGCGATGTATGCTTCAGGATCGTTTCCGCCATGCCCCAGGGGAGCATAAACGGGCAAAATTTTCGAAATGGTGTTAAGGCCCCTGTTCAAATAAGTATTGACCAGGTTAATGAATCCGGCGCGCACTCCCCACACAGGCAAAGCAAAAATAAGAAACCCGCTGCTGGTGGATCCCTCGAGACCTTGCCAGGCGGATGGTGTTCGCTGAATAATAGCGAACGGGTTGTTGCTTTGTTGTGGCAGTGCCATTATGCGTTGGGTGGCAGGTAAGAACCAAAAGGCACGCTGCTACCGCGCTGTTGGTAGTTCCATCCCCGACGTGGCACGCCATTTACCGTTGGCGCACTTGCCCATCCGGTTGGGTTGCCTTGGTTGTCTGTTGTGGTCACCCAGGTGTCCATCGGTTTGGTAGGTGGCGCGGGCAAAGCCGGGAAGGATGGCACCACAGGTGCAATCTCTGGTGGCAGCTGTGCATAGCCTCCATTGTTTGCCGGTGGTGGCGCGGGAAGGATGCTCTGCATGCCCCGAATTCGGTACTGCATGTACAACACGCCGGCCAAAAAGCCAAGGCCAAAAGGAACTGCGTTTTTCATAAAAGATCAGGTTTTTGAAAAACCAGTTCCGGACATTGCTGCCGGAACTGATCGACTTCACGCTTACTTCGTCTTACTCACAAATTGGAATGAAAAAACTTTACTTCGTATGGAGCCGTAAGGGCGCATTGGCAGAAACCAGTTTGCCAGCAGGTTTTAGGATCAGGTTAAAAATGCCTATTGCGCTCAGGAAGGAAAACACAAGTGGCAAAGTCTTTGACCAACCGGCATAAATGAACACGCCGCCCAGCACAATGCCACCGGCCAGCACCACAAAAACAAAGTTGTTTTTGAGGGTAGGCGACAGTTTAAACAGCTTTGCCAGATAGCCCCACAAGATCACAAGTGCCCCAAAAATGGCCTCGTAGCTGTTGATCATCTTGCCCAGCGTAGGATCAGTGAAAACAGTTATGGTAGATACGCCTGTGGTGTCCACCGTTTGTGCAAAAAGTACGTTGACGATCATCAAAAGAGCGCCCGCGAGCATAAGTTTTAAAAGCTTCATGGCTTATTTTTTGTAAGATTTAAGAATATTTCCAATGTTATTGCCTACCCAAATGCCCGCCTTCAGCAGGGCATCGGTTATTTTCATACTCATTAGGCCCACCAGAAACGCCAGGCTGTTGGCCATCTTTTCCGGCATGCCTGTGATGTGGCTTAGCAATGGCGTGAGGTAGCCCGCGGCCACCGTGCCTACCAACAGAATGGCAAACATTCTGCGCCGGCTGATCTGCTTTTCATGCACCAGGCTCACCATAGCGCCCACCATGCCAGCTAGCATTGATGCCGCTTGCAGGCCCACTACATTTAGCCAAAAGAGCGCTTCGTTTTTCCAGCTCATAGTAGATCTCATGGTGGGGGGAGGTGTGTGGTTATTTATTCAATTCTATAGTAATAGTAAGCCCTTCAGCTGTAGCTGTGCCGATGGTTGCAACGCAGGTTATAAGATCACCTGTTGCGACCACCTGCGTGTTAGTCGTGCTTGTTACGTATCTTGCTGTGTTGAGTATTGATCCTGTAAGTCGACCCGATGTTATTGCCCCGGCCGACGTTGTACGAACTAATTCAACTGCTATATTTCCTGTACCCGACACGGCACTTTGTGTACGGTATGAAGCACTGACAATGGTGTACCCGTCTAAATCCGGAGGTATCACAATCGCCCCCAACCCATCCGCAGCGATGCTGGTTTCCGTAAAAGGGGTGTGAGTGAACGTCATGTACACCGGAGGAAAAGCAAAAGTAGTAGCTCCTCCCCCTATGCTTGTAACAACTTGCCCCGACGTTGCACCGTCTCCGTTATTTGGCAAAACAAAAGTATATGCCAGTTCTCCGGATGGCGGTCTAATATTGAATAAGTCCCCATCCGAATTGTATAGCCTAATGGTCGCATTTGTGCCTGTACTCGCAGACCCGAAAACATAAAAATTATTAGCCGGATCAACTGAAAATAAATTTCCGCCTGATTGGCCCAACGTATGGACACCTGAATTGTTTAAAAGCAGTCCATTGCCGCCTGCTGAATTAATTCCAAGCGTACCCAATAGCGTCCACCCCGTGCCGTTGTTAACCGTTCCACTTCGCAGCCCGTTAAGTGTAAGAATATTACTTGCAATACTGCCATCCATGCCGTTACCGGCAACTACTCCCATTGTCGTTCCACCGGCTGAAATTGTAAAGTTTGGAGTGGTGCCGGATACGGTTAAATTTGCTGTTGCCGCCGCTGGAGCTGCCCAGCCGCTTACACCAGGAGCAGTTAAGGTCAAAACATTTCCCGTACTGCCCGCTGTTGGGGGCAGCCTTAAACCTATTGTTGTAGATAAAACGGGAGCTGTTAACACAAATTGATCAAGCCCGCTTGGCTCCTGAATTGCGACAAAACCCGACTTTGTATTGTCTGAGTTTTGAAACAAATGGTTCGGCGATTTATATTCAGTCACCGAACCGTATAAAACCATATATGTTTCAGGCTCACCCGCTATTTTGATACTTTTATTCCCATCGTCGTAAAAAGTTATCGCGTCCGATCCGTTTTCCCATAAAATAGAGAAAGAAGCGTCGCCGCCTGCATCTGTTAGCGTTGCGGTTAATTCAGCCGGTACGGTGTCTGATACCCCAAAAATCCCATTACCCCCACCAACACCACTAATCAACAATGTATCCCCCGATTGCGTAATCTCCACATTATCCCCTTCCTGAAAAACAACACCATTGCCTGTGCTGCTATTCAAATTCACAATAGAATCCGTGCCCGCAAACGCCAGGTTAGTGCCCGCCCCCAGCGTGTCCGGATCCAGCCACTGCATTCCCGTACCTATAGCATCAATCCCAAGCACATTACCGGGCTGTGCGTTTCCCGTAACATCGCTCACCTTCACATCCTTGTCCGTGTCGTCATACCCCAAAATCCTTTCAGGCACCCCATCTTCAAACGTGTTGTACCGGTCCAGTTCCAGCCGGCCATTGCCCTCAATGGTCATCGTGTTTCGGATAAAAGCCTCGCCCAACTGCCTGGTATAAAAATTAATGCTCGTGTTGGTCGTATCGCCTCCGCCTTCCTCATCCAGCACATCTATTTGTGCTGCGGTTCGTAAAGAATCCCCAACGCCAAACGGCGATGCAAATTTGATCTTGCCCACCGTGGTTCGGGTGGTTGTGGCGTTCGTTCGCGCTATGGTGATCACGTTGGCGTCGTTCTGTGCCTGCCCTGTGCCTCCGCCCGGCGCCCGAAACAACCAGGTTTTTTCAGGGAGAAGACTATCTCCCCGGCTCCAGTCAAAAATAGATCGATCCCCATCCACACGAAACTGAAACGTACTGTCTACCCTGAAGGCGTGCGTTGTATCTTCCGTGAAAATCGAAGCCTTTCCCATTCGGTAAATGGCCTCATACATCGTTTCACCCGCACCTGGATCCACCCATCGCCAATCATCATCACCGGCACCACCAATGTAGGTGTATACAATGCTGTTTTGGGTGAGGATGAGCGTGTCGCCGTTGATCTCAATGCCAATCGTGTCCTGACTGCTATTGCAGCAACAAAATCCATTCTGCACCGTGCCACCGGCCACCACAACAGCAGTGCCGGATGCGGTGAGGTAGCTAACCACTTTGGGCGTTGTTTCCCGGCTCGAAAACAGCCAATATGCGATCAGGTTACTGTCCACATCAGCATCAGTAGTCCAGCACACTGCCATGGGGGCAATTGAGTAAATTGAATTTCCCTGTGCGCGAACCTGAGCCAGCGCTCCGAGCAAAAAAAGTATGGTAAGAAGTCTGAATTTCATGGAATTGCTATTAAACTGATGGATATTCTGCCTGGTACGATGCTGCACCGCCGGCTGGTACGACCACTGCCACCACGGGGCAGAAGTCTAATTTTTGGGTAACAAAGTTTTCGCGTGCTGAAATGGTCCAGGTTTCGCCGGGAAACACGGTTACCCCGTTTGCTGTGATGTTTTCTAAACCCGCGTTGTATAGCCTGATCTCGTAGGCGCCCGCCAGAATGTTGGTTGCCCCTGGAGCAAGGTTTGCAAACGTCTGTGTCAGCGTTCCCGCCTCGAGCGTAACCGCAACATCCTGAGTAGTACCGCCCGCGCTGCCATTTATTCCTATAATCATTGCTACTACATGTTGTAAAGTGGAATGTCTGCAAATTGCTCTTCCATCATTTCCAGCCGGTTGGTGAAGCCTGTCACAAACTGAATGTTGATACGGTCAAAAATCACGTGATGCCCAGCCGTACCACCCAATTGCAGGGTAGCGTTTGGCAGTAGCGTGTAGATTTCGTTGATGATCACATTGCCCGTGCCCATGTTTTGAAACACAGCCGACCGGCAACGCAAATCATAGTTCTGATTGTACGTGAACAGCCTGGTGTTCAGCGTCAGTTTCGTTAGTTCGTTCCACTGGTTCATCGCAGCATGTTTTTGAACACATCCGGCTGGGCCTCGAATTGAGTGGCCAGCGCCGTAATAGCTCGTTCAAATTCATCATCGGTCGCAAAGAATCTGCGCATGCGGTCCAGTGCCGTGTATACGCCATCCGTGTATTCAAATACCTGTAGCTCATTTGTGCCAGCCGTGGCCGGCACCGCCTGTGCCCCCAGGCCGCTCACTTGGGCGCGTGGTTGGGGCATGGGGCCAAACCTTGCTGCCACTTGCGCTACCAGATGTTGTAGTACTGCGCCAATGGTTCCATCGGCCAGCAGCGTGTTCATCATCATGGCGCCAATGCCTACGCTGCCTTCCTGTGCGGCCTTCATATCTTCCATGTCGCGGCGTAGTTCCCACAGCTCCTTTTCCTTCTCAATCATACCCTGCACTTCCGCTTTGGATACATAGCCACTTCCGGCCATCACCGGCATTCCTGAAATACCCCGCACGGATCCAGCCTCTTGTGGCAACACCCGGTAGTAAGATTTCATGCCCTGGTTCTGTGTGGTTTTGGCCGGCGACCAAATTGTGAAGTCACCACCCAACGGGCTATTCAAGTCAATCATTTCCATCAGCAATTCAAAGCTGTCATCAATAGGCAGTTCATCGCTGCGTTGCTCAATTAGTTTTGCGGCGCGGTCCTGGCTCACTTTATCCAGGTGACCGGCATACAGCACCCAAATGGTGTGGTTCGTGCTCCTAAACCAGCGCTCTAAAGCTTCCCGGCTGTTCATCATTGCTTTTGCCATGATTCGTGCTGTGTTTAGGAGTGGATGACGTAGAAAAAGTTCAGGTAAAAGCTCTCCGCCGTATCTGCCAGCGCCGAGTTGGCAATGTAGATGTAGGACTGAGAAGGCGTGAGCCTCTTCATATCGAGCGGAAAAACTTCTGTGTCGTTGTCGTTGGCGCGGAAAAGCGACAAAGGAATATCCTGTAATACCGAGTCATTGAGGCATTTCAATGTCAGGTAGCTGTTGTTTTGCGTGGCCTCATCCACCAGCACGCGCTGCGTGATGCCGCTGCGGATGGTTCCGGCTGCATTGGGCGTGATGAAAATACCAACAATGTAGTTATCCCTCAGGATGCTATCATCGGGCAAGATAGATTTTTGCCCTTGCACCTGAATATCAAGTGCCAAGTGACGAACCCGCCCCGGGTATTTATTATAAATTTCTACAATTGATTGCATCGTTGTTCAAAGTTTTGGAAGCCCGGCGCCTTTGACAGCGCCGGGTTTCACACTCAGGAAAAGCATATTTACAGGCCGGAAGCTCTTGAAGCTATTAGCGAATCGCAGGCGTACTGCCGCCAACGATTTTGATGCCGAACAGGCGCACACCGATCAGGTTACGCGTGGTGACGCTCGTGCCGCCACTGTTCACCGTGCCGGTGATGCCTGTGTAGTTGCTTGCGTTGCCGAGGGCCACGGTGATGCGGTTGTCGTCGTTGCCGTTGAAGCCGATCAAATCGGGGAGTCGGAAGTATCCCTGCGCTGCCAGGCCTGCACCATACTGCGGAATCTCAGGCGCCACTTGTGGGCCTGCACCCGGGTTGATGACGTAGGGGTGTTCAGGAACCATGCGGAAAACATCCGTGGCCAGGTTCAGGCGTTCCACTGTTTTGGTTTGCACTGTCGTGACGCCGCTGAAAACCGTGTTCAAACTGGCAGCTTCGCCGTTGTTGCCCGCAAAGAAATTGGGGTCAACATAAGGGAAGTCGTAATACTTTCCCCAGTCTTCGCTGCCGGCAGTGCCTACGTATTTCCGGATCACAACGCTCATGTAGGCTGCATAGAACCCGTCATTGTTATCTAACCTGATATCAATGGGGGTCTCATTCGGGCTGATGCCCTTTTTCAGTTGGAAGATGTAATTTTCCTGGCTGGTGCTCAGAGCCTGATACATGCGCAAAACAAAAGGCTGATATTGGTATATCGTGCCTTTCGGATCGTTCATCACGGTCTTTACGTATATCGAAAGCTGCTTCATTTCGTCGTTGTAGACGCTCACAGCTAATTGTCTTGGATCCATTGCTGAATTAGTTGATGGTTGAACAATGTGCGCATTACTACACAGTCACACCATTTCAGCTTATCTCACAGGCTTCTGTTAGTCGAAGTACAGAAGGCCCTCATTTCCTGTGGCGCCGCTTACGCCGGCCACACCAGGCAGCAAAAAGCTACCAGGATAGAAATCCTGCTGAGGCACACCCGCAATGCCCAGCGTACTGGCCACTGATGGCGCCGTTGCCTTCAGCAAGTTCAGCACACCTGCGGCAGCCATGCCGGCGCCCAGGGAATTGCCAGTTGGGCCTTTCACGAAACTGCCTGTGGCAATGCCAGCAACAATTTGCGCTGCGGCAGCAAACAATGGGTTTTCCTTCAGGAATCCCACTGAGTTGCCTAGCATGCTACCAGCGGCATAGCCACCGGCAACCAAGGCGCCTTGCTTTACAGATTCCATAATTCCGCCTTGATTCATTGCTCCCACCCGGCGGCGACGGTAGGTTGTTCTGCGCTTTTTACGTGCCATTTTTTTGCGACGTTTTTGCGATCCAGCTACGTTGGTGTTCATTGCACAACCGCACATAGTGTTCGATTTTTATGATTAAATAATTAGCCCGCGTCGTTCGCCGGGTCGTTTTTCCTTCCTTTGTGGGCTATGCCCGTTTGCGAGCGGCCACTTTGCGCTTGCGCGCTACTGTAGTGCCGGCGGTGCGCTTTTTGAGCTTGCCTGCCACCGCGCTGGTCATGCTGCAACCACTGTTGAGCACGCGCGCCACGGTTTTTTCCACCACTTTCACGTCTTTGCCCGCTTTCACCGCGGCTGCCTTGTAGCGTGCTGCGGCTGCTTTCACATCCGTTTTTGTCTTCGAGCCTTTGCACAGCTTACTTTTGGTTTTTACCAAAGTTCTGTAAGCCGTAAGCGCCGGGCTTGTTCTGCGGCGTTTTACCACCGTAGTGGTTGTCTTGGTCGGCATGGTTGCGTTTATTTTTATGATGATTAAATACTTAACCGGTTTCCTGGCATGGCCCTGCCTTGCCGCCTATTCTTCCTCTTCGTGGCCGTCCTGAGTTCCAGTAGCTGGTGGCACTTCTGGGCCTTCCTGAGTTCCAGTAGCTGGTGGGACCACAAGAGCAACAACCTTTTTCTTGCCGCCCTTTTTTTTATTCTTCGTTTGCGCCGCTATGGCGTTGTTTTGTTCAGTGAGCACTCTTTGCCTGTATCCCATGGTAATAGTTATTTTAATAAGAGATAAGCCGCTGCGCCCAGCCCGAGCGGCAACAACAAATTACTACCCGCAAAACCTCCGCTTTCTTCCTCCACGCCACTGTTGGCGCCATTCTGGAAGTCGCCTTTATCAGGGCCCCACGAGGGGTTTCCCGCTCCGCGTACCGTATTTTCAAAAGATACCTGATCTGATGCCCTCAATTTTTGTATCAGTGCGATTGTGCCGCCCACAGCCGACGCAATGGCACTAATAAGCAGCGTTAGCGCTGCTATCGTCAAAGGTTCGCCCACGCCGGCCTGTATGCTGTCTTTGAAGTTTTGGATGGTTTGCTCCGGCTGCATTGGATTCAGACCAACTTTTGTGTTGCCACGCATCACACCATTCCGATACCAGGATGCCATGTTGTCGCGGTTCAGGCCGCTTAGTTTGCTCAGTTCATCAATGGCCGTGGCGTGCAGTACCGATTTGGTAGACACCACGTTGGGTTCCAGGTTAGGATACTTCACAAACTTGTACAGCATGTGGTGTGCGCTGCCTTCCAGGTGCTCGTTCAGTACCGTTGGGTAGTAGTTCAGGTTTTCGCACCGGTCTTGATAGCGCTCCCGGATTGGCTTACAAAACAGGCAGCTTTTTATGTCCTTGTAGCGCGGATCCGCTGCAAACTCTGAATTGCTGCGGTTGCAATTTTCCAGTGGCACCAGGCCCACCGCCGGCTGCGTCTTTTGCAGGGCTTTGGTTATTGTTTTGTTCACAGCATCGAGCATGGGCGTTGTGCCGCCGCTATAGAATCCGCTCACCCGATTGCCTTCCAGCGCCTGGCTAACACGGTCTAGCGCCGTTTTATACTGCACATTGTCCTGGTAGAAGTTGCTGAGTATTTCTAACTGTTCTCTCAACAAAGCCAGCTTTAAGCCCCCTTCCGTCATCTCATCGTAGGCGATGTATTGCGCCCGAGGCACCAATGCAGCGCGTTGCCCCCACTCATCCGATGGGATGCTGTCCTGAAACGGCGTGCCGTGTATATATGCTACCTTAGTCATATTGCTTAGTTGTAAGTAGTATGAAAATTCCAGCCACCACAATCCAAAAGCCCATGCCTGGCTTTTTCTGCACCGGTTCGGGCATGGCGCCCACTCCCTTTGCCGGGCTGTAGTCGAATGCCTTATAAAACCTCACCTCATCATCAAACCGATCATGCACCGCGTCCATCACCACTTTGCGCCCGTTTCGGAGCGTCACAATCGGGTAAATGTGTGCGCTGTCCATGTTGGCGGCATCGTAGAAAGCCAGGCGGTATTTGTAGCGGTATCCCAAATTTTTCAGGATGCTGCCAATGAACACCGAAAAGCTTTTGCAGTCGCCGCGCCGGCGGTTCCAGAGCTTGCCCGGGCTTTGCACTTCCTCTATGCCCGATTTGTCGCGCACATAGCGGATGTTCTTTTTCACAAAAGTCCAAATGGCCCTTAGCGTTTCCTCATCGGTTTCACGTTTGAAACCCTGTGCAAAATCCTTTGTAAAGCTTGCGCTTAAGCTGTCTGCATGCAGAATCACATCCACTATGTCGTCAATCTCCGCATTGTCATACAGCACGCGCCGGCGGTTCTGCGTTGGCCTGATCAGGCCGGGATCCACTCCCCCCGTCATGGCGTCAGCCTGATTGTGTAATCAATCGGCAGCGTCAGCCCTTGCCCATACAGGTTGCCTTTCACCTTCAGTGCGCTCAGGTATTGCCCGCTTTGGATGATGCTGATGATGCTTTGCGGCAATTGCTCATAGCCCACCACAATATTGATGGGCACAATGGTGGATGTGCCGGTTTGGATGGTGATGGGCGATGCAATGTTGAGATCAGCCACCGGAAATTCTCCATAGAGCACTTTGCCTATGAAGCCGGTGATGGTGGCCGCAAACTCGCTGTTGTTCTGTATTTCGAGGATGATTTTGCCGGTGATGCCGGTCCAGGTCAATTTAATGTCCCGAGCCGATACCTTTTTAACATAAATCTGGGAGGTGAGCTTTTTGCCAAACGCGAACAGGGCGATGCCGCCCACGGCAATGATTCCTAAGATAAGAGGCCAATTTGTACCGCGTCTTTTGCTCATGGTTCAGGATAGTGGATGATAGTGAGACGGGAGCGGCCTGCCATTCAAGCGACCGGCCCCCGGCTGATGTCACTGTAGTAATGCGAACTGCAATATGCGGTGGGTTGACAACAATAGTTTACGCAAAACAGTGAAATTGCAAATATTTGTTTACATAGTTAGATATAGACTCATACGGCATTGGAATGATGCAAGATTGGTTTTAAATAAAAATATTGCCAAACTGTTGCTTTGTTTCAACATATCCTATATACTTACTGCGTTCACTATCATTTTTTTACATTAAAAACTATCTTAATCATGGATGTCATTGTAATCAACAACGTAGAAGTTTCTTTGCCTGCTAATGGTGGAAACATTTTAGTACCCATCAAACCACTTTGCGAAGTGTTGGGAATTGACCATTCCGCACAAATTCAAAGTATCAAAAACCATCCAATATTAGGTTCAACTGTGGTGGAGAACCCCACAGTTGCCGGTGATGGAAAGCAAAGAAATATGACCTGCTTGCCCATCAAATACATTTTTGGATGGCTGTTTAGTATTGATGCCCGAAAAGTGAAACCGGAAGCCGCTGACGCTGTAATGAAGTACCAGAATGAAGTTTATGATGTGCTCTACGATCGGTTTTATTTGGAACCAACTTTGCAAAAGCAAAAACTGCTGATGCTGATGAAAAAGGAAAACGAACTGCTGACGATCGAGAACAGCAAAAAGGAGATGAATGCAGAATTTAATGCCAGGCTAAAAGCAGTGAAAGATGAAATTGAGGTAATAAAAGCCATTGAGCCGCGCCAACTAAAAATAGATTTTGGATTAAATTGAACCTTGGCCAACTATTGTGTCTACACACAGTAGTTGAAGGTACCACACAAAGAAAAAGCCCGATGCGGATCCCATCCACATCGGGCTTTTTGTTTGTGCCGCTGGGGCCACTCCTACCCCGGTTCCAGCTCCTGCACCTCATGCAGCTCCTCCACCAGGTGATACAAACTAAAAACCATACTTGCCCCTGCGTTTCGTGCCTGCCGGCTGCCCCCGCAGTGGGCTTCGCTTGCCAGGTATTCCACCCCCATTTGCTCAATGAGCACCAACACGCTGGTGTGATCAAATGCGTCGAAAAAGTTTTCGACAAGTTCCTGTGTCTTTTTGGCCGGTGTGGCCGCGTTCGTCTTTTCCATCTTATTGTTCCAACATTTGATGGTAGCAGCAACAAATAAAGAGTGAGTGCCGCCGATCTCACTGGAACAACCTCTTAACGAGGGTACGCAAGCGGATTTCTCCCCTACGCCTGAGATGACAACACCCACTCTTTCCCCTATGATTCTGTGGTGTTGAAAGCTATGTAAACGAAAAAAGCCCATGCGGGCGCGGGCTTTTGCCCTCGTTAAAAAAGTTGTTCCGCTGCAAATATAAGGGGAAAGATTGAGATGTGCAAAACAAAAATGAAACCAGCGAGCGCACGATATGATCCTGTTGGCAGGCCCCCGGGTGGAATCGCCTTCGTGCCTATTTTCCTCCGGCCCTTTCGGGCGTTCACGCTGGTTTCATAAATTTACGTAAATTTATAAAATAACGATTCGTTGCTGTGCTCTCACAGGCTTCCACCCTGGATTGTCCTTTTTGGTATCTCCTTTCAGTGCCCATTGCTCTTTTGCAATCGCCCAGCATACTTTTTTGGAAGGGGAAAAAGATTCAGCCCAAATTGTGCCGGTTTCAGCGTGAAAAAGCACCCAGCCGGCGGTGGTGTGTGGTTTCATTTAAATTTAATTTTTTAAAATTATTGCCGGTTACACACCAGCATTTTGCGTTGTTCGCTTATTCGGTCAAATTCCAATAACGCTAATTCTTTTGTTTGAAAAGTAAATAATATCTTGGTTGTTTCATCTTTCATTCGAAACATTATATTATTATCCTCAATATCTATATACATAACATATTCCAAATTAACTGATCTTTTTCCGCGTGTTACCCACATAGCTTTGTTTATTTAAAATGAGGAAAAACAACACCTTTCATCTTTTCAAATCCGGGCTTGCTTAGTTCATCAATTTCCGCTTTGCCGCCTTTATAATACTCTTCATACTCAGAATGATTGGCTACAAAACACGCCAATGATTCTATATCATCCAATCCGTAATTGTCACGCACATACGATTGAAATTTAGAAGATAACAACCCTGCATCAAAATCAGGATCACCGGTTATTACCTGGCCATTGGCAAGCGTGTGCGACACAAATACCTTTTTGATCAGATCCAGCGGTTCATCTACCTTCAGGGCGACGTACTGAAGGTCGAAGATTGCAGTGGCCATCTGCACGGCTATTTCTGTACGGTTAGCAATCACCAGGCAGGCCACCACTTTGTTGCGGCGCCGGCCATAGGTGGTTTTCACTTTGCCTGTGACTTTGTAGAGGAAGTAAGTCGTCATTTGCTGCGGTTTATCAATATGCCTAACATTATGGCATCTATCAAAAAAACGTTTTCCAGTAGCTCAAAAACTACCAAGCTTTTTTTGTGTTCCAATACAAAACCATGATACCACAAAAATATTAGGCAATCTATCATGTGAGCGAAATTTCTAAAGGTTCATCATCCTGTGAAGGGCTGAAGTTGGCCTGCAATACGCGTTCAATTTCTTCTACCAAACTATGGTTAAAATCTCCGTTTGGCGAATTTGGAATTGCAAATACAACTAACCAAGATTTATTTTCGTTGGCCGTTTTCAGCTTTTCAAGCCACATGGCGTGCCATCCGGATGCAGATATAGTTTTGTTTTTCAAAAACAATCCACCTTGCAAATATTTTACTGTTAAGTCTGCCATTAATCATTTTTTAGTTCCTGAGCAATGAGTTTTGATTGCTCAAGATTAAAAGTCCGGAGCTTTATATATTCCTTTTCTGTGAGGCCAATCTTTTGGAGAAACTTAGGTGTGAAAAGGATCATCCTGAGCCGGCGATATTCCACCCGCCCACTGGCACTGATGAGGCCGAGTTGCGCGGCCAGTTCCTTTTTTGTGAAAATGAAGCAAGTGGTTACTGAAGATGTTTCGGCAGGTGTTTGCATAACTGTTGTGATCTCTTGATACAAATATAAGCATGTTACGTAAAATGACAACAAATGTTTGCAAAATGGTGAACATTTGTTTTCGTGTCGGTTGGTTGTTTTGAGTGGGTTCACCTGGCGTTCTACAGGAGGGTATGTAGGCCCCTACTCTATTCCCTATTTCCTATCTCTATGTGATGTGTGTGACATCATTTTCCCTACTCTTTTGTGACTTCCTTTTTTCTGTATTTGTATTTATACGATGGGCAAATCGTGCGGAAACTCCAAAAAGTGCCCCTAACGCTTTGTGCGTCAATCGTTTAACTTCCGCACGGGCACTGTGCGGAAACTTGCGGAAAACAGCGTAAAATGTTGACTATCAACGTTTAAACTTCCGCACGTTTCCGCACACTTCCGCAAACGTGTTTTTTCAGAAAATGCTGTTTTTGTGCGGAAAGTGCGCCCGAAGTGCGGCGTGTATTAAATGTTTGTGCGGAAACCCCCTACTTTTGTGCGGAAGTGTGCGGAAGTGTGCGGAAGTGTGCGGAAGATAAAAATATAATAATAAAATGTTTATCTCTTTTTTTTATAGGATTTTTATAGTTTCCGCACGATTTTTAAAATATTGACTCTTTTTTCTGGGCTTTTTCTTCTTAGAGCGCCAAAAACGCGGAAACCGGATAAAGCTATTTGCCCCCAAAAACGGCAAACGCCGCACAAGAAAATGACCTGCGCGGCGCTGATGAAAGAGACCTGATTTTACCCCTACTCTACTGGTTCTTGTACGGGCTTAAAAGTGATGTCTACACGGATGCATTTCCAGCCCTTTCTTTTAAATTTACCCCAGTTCCAGGTATAGCCATCTGAAAACTTTTTAATGCAGTCAGATCTCTTATGTGATATTGACGTATAGTCAATGTGATTATTGGGAGAAATGCAAACCCACAAGTTTTTGTAGGAATCAAAAGGAATCGTTGTCATAGATACATTTTTTAAATGTTCTTAGATAAAAATCAGTGTACGCTTTCTCCTACCCTTCCGTGTGCGACCGATGCAGCGCTTCCACCAGGTGGTAGAGATCGAAAACGAGATTGGCGGAGCTGTAGCGCCCCTGTTGATCCTGGCAGCAATGCGCATCGCTGCTAAGATACTCAATGCCCATTGCCTGAATGCCCTGCTGGATGGTTTCCAGCCCGTAGGCATCGAAGAGCGCTTCTATTAGCTGGTGAGTGGTGGCCGGCGTGGCCTGGTTTGTCTTTTCCATCTTGGGTTCCAATTTTAGATGGTTTGATAATGTGGCAACAAAAAAGGAGTGAGTGCCACCGTCTCACTGGAACCGCCTTCAGCAGGCAATACGCATCCTGTGCGCCTGAGACAGCAACACCCACTCCATTTATGGATAGGCTATTGCCAAAATTACTGAAATGAAAAAAGCCCACACGGGCATGTAGGCTTTTGCCTACTGAAAAACGGTTCCACTGCAAAGATAAGCAAGTGCCTCAGAACTGCAACAGATTTTTTTCTTCCAGAAAGCGCCTGCATTGTAGCAGGCCCAATTTCAGGTCGTTGTCGTCCTCAATGCCTTCTATCCAGATGATCGTGCAGGCAGGGCCTCCAAACGGGCCTTCGTGATGATATTTATAGTCATCTTTGAAATGAGCGGCTATGTAACCTAATCGCAGCTCTGTGCCGCCATCATTCATTAGTTGGAATATGTATTCATCCCCTTCATGCTCTACCCAGCAGGGCAGCATCTTCAGCATGTACTGTGTGGCATCCGGAATGTCCGGAATTAGGTCCATGGCTTCGGCGTAGCGGATTTCATTATTGATATACAGGCCATCGTATCCATTCATCTTTCGTGCCACCAGCAGGGTGTGTTTTTGTGATACACATTCATCCAGGATGTAGCCATGATCGTGGCGGTCTTCGGTGACCACTTCGGTGATGGTTCTTTTTTGTGTCTCATCGCCATAGCCGGTTCTCACCAGCACCCGATCCCCTACCGCATACAAAGCCTGGTAATCTTTTGCGGATCCGCTTTCTTCGCATTGCCGTGCTTCCTGTTCTGTTGGGTATTCCTTGTGGCAAATGTCGCAGGCGTAGATTTGTTTTGGTGTCATGATGCTTCTGTCAGTTTTTTATGCCAGTTCTCGAGTTTTTCCAATGTGTATTTTCTTCCATCAATCCAGTAGTTGCCGTCCTCATCAACCTCTACGTTGTGGGCTTTTCTTACAGCAAAGCCTTTGTAGTAAAAATAGGAACCAATCTGAACGCCGGCGTCTTCTACAGGCTTTCGTTTTAGTATGTTTTGGATACCCTGTATTGCTGCAATGATGAGCACAATGGCTATGAACAGGTATAGGTAGAACATCATATCCGTGCCGTTTTGTGAATGAGGTAATAGTAGATTGTCTGTGCATCCCAATTTGTAATTTTGGGATACATTTTTTTGATGATGTTGCGAGTTTCTTCCGCATTGTAGCCTGTGTCTAAATAGGCTGCCACGTCGGTGATGTCTTTGAGCATAATGGCTCGTTTTTTTACAATGCGGCCTTCGCCTTTAAAGAGTTTCTTTTCCCATATCTCCACCACGTCGCCTTCCTTAAAGCGACCGCTCAGGCGCAACGTGGTGAAGTAGGTGCAATCAAGTTTGTTGTTCCAGTTGTAGGAAAATTCCAGTTTATCTGGATTGAGTGCTGTTGTCATAGGATGAAAGTATTTGGTTTAAATATTTGAATGCTTCTGCTGCCACTCCCGGAACTTGTCCATTGCCAATGGCTCTAAGCTGCACCACCCTATTGGCCAGCCCATCAGCCACTCTACCCATCTGGGGTTCAGCTTGCCACCAACGATAGCATCCAATGGAGGTGATCCTGGGTTTAAGTTCTGTCGGCCTTTGCTGCCGTTGGAGTTTGCATTGTTGGCCAATGGCGTCGGAAACATCTGCACATGCTTCATCAGGGTATTCTGCCGTGGCTGTTTGCCCGTGTATGACTTTGCGTCCGATGCCGTTGGAGTTGGGAATATCTCCACATACCGGGTCAGGCTGGTTTGCACTTTGGCGCCGTTGGGCTTTTTGTAGTACTTGCCCGTCCAATGCCATTCCGGTTTGGTTTCCTGTCCATCGTGCTGAGCCGTTGGCGTCGGTATCATGGCTGCTCCCAGCAGGGATAGTTTCCGCGTGCCGTTGCGTTGGTTGTGCCAGGTGCGGCCGTGGGCATCCTGAACGGTGGGCGTGGGCCACAATCCAGATGCGCTTTCGGTAGTGATTGGCGCCAACATCATCCGCTCCCAGCACACCCCATGCCGCATGATACCCCATTTGGGCCAACTGCCCAAGTAGGGTATGTATTCCTCGAACAGTAAGGCGCGGGCTGTTTTCCACGAAGATGATGCCGGGTCGTACTTCGCAAACGATTCGAGCAAATTCAAACCACAGGCCGGATTTTGTGCCTGTGAGGCCCTCTCCTTTTCCTGCGCTGCTGATGTCCTGACATGGGAAGCCTCCTGATATAACCAGGTCATTGCAGATGCTGCGAAGAAAGCCGATGTAGTCGGCGCATTCGGGGTTGTCGGCGCGAAATGTGCGCACATCATCCCATATCGGGAAAGGCGGGAGATAACCTTCGTTTTGCCGCTGAACGAGTACGCCTGCGCACCAGGGGTCAATCTCGACAGCGCCAACTGTTGTAAGTCCACACAGTTTGCCGCCAAGGATTCCACCACCAGCGCCCGCGAAAAGAGCCAACTCATACATTGGTTATTTTTCTATTTAGTAATACAATTTCCGGATCAGGATATTTTTCAAAATCCCAATCTTCAAGGGCTAAAGAACAAATAGTTCTTTGCTCAAAAACAAAATTCTGTTCAGATAATTTGCCTAAGTATTCGGGCAATACTTCATGCGTTTCAACAATCACATTTTCAAAGCCGCCATAATTATGAAAATCAGTTGCCACTACAGCAAATTGTTGATCAGGATTTAATTCAAATTGACAATAAGGTATTTCTATACCTCCAATGTTAAGTGTAAGCATGTTGCGTGGTGTTTAATTGTTTATATGCAATAGAAATATGACTGCCCAAAATCCTTGAAAATTGGATGATCATAACCCGCTATTCCTGCAAAAAACTGAGTTAAAAAATCCCACTCCGTTTCCACAATTGTTTGGTGCAATGGTGTTAAGCCATGTGTAGGCATTGGAGTAAAATCCATTTTATCAGGATTTTCTGTATCAAAAACAATGTTCTCTGGTCGCTTCAATATTTTCATGATTAATGCATTTTGTTGATTTTTTAAACCACTTTCCGTTCATAATTCCCCCTACCCAACCGCCTGAAATAAACCTGATCCCCCATTAGCTTTTCACATTGCCGGGTGGATATTCCGGCTGCTTTGGAGGTGTCGAGCAACAAGGCCCTGGTGTATTCCGTATCCATGGCAAGGCTCAAGTACCAAGCCTTTTCTTTTGCCGGCAGCTTGTTCACCGGGCTTTCCAGCCGTGCCGTCACCTTTCGAGCGGTCCACTCGAAGTACATGGTGAGCTTAATGCTGTTGAGCACAATGGCTTTGGTCACCTTCAGTTGCCGTACCTGGTCTTTTTTCCATTGGAATTCATCCTCGTTTTTCATACTGGCCACAAATTCCATGATGGTGAGGATGCAGCAAAAGCGCACACTGTAGGTTTCCAGCTTTGCAAGGATGCCCACCATGGTGTCATCATCCGTTTCGTTTTGCCGGTCCCGTAGCTGATTAATGAACTGCACCAGCAGGATCCTGGCATCAGGTTCAAAAAGGATTGTTATCCTATTGATTTCCCAGGTATCGAAGTCGTTGGCCGGTGGTTGAAAGTCGTTGGGGAGCTGATCAATCCAGTTGATGAGCATGTCGTATTCCTGGTATACGCGGGCATCTGGCACCAGGTCGTTTAAATGGGGTTTAGATAAGTCATCCGGATAGGCAAACAGGAAGCGGGCCACCGTGCCGTTGCTTTTCTGTTGCTCTGATGCCATTGCCTGGATGATGTCGGGCTGAACACCGCCGAAAACTGAGATGCAGGGGTGCTTCATAAAAATGCTTTTGCCTTCCCCTACCCGCTCTATGCTCAGGTTGGCCGGGCATCCCCACATCTCGAGGAAGCTTTCGGCATCGTCGCCAGCGCGGTATTGGTTCATGCCTTTGAAAAAGCCTGCAAGCTCTTCCCGGAAGAACAGCGCGCCACGTGCGTTTTTTTGGAGCACAGGCATCAAAGCTTCTAAGGTCGCTTTGTTGATCATCAGCCGTTGCCGGTGTGGCTGTAGTGGTTTTTCTTCCTTCAGTTGCGAACTGTCTATGTTAAGGCAGTCGTTTTTCCAGGTGTGGCACCTTTCGGTCCATTCCTTGTTGTACTTGTCCTGAATCCTGTAGAGCGGCCCGAGCGCCGCATCGAGCGTTGGCGTTTTTCCCATCCCCGATTTGCCTATGATGGCGGCATAGATTTGCCCCCAGGCGAAAAAATTCTTCTTCAGTTCCACCTGGAAGGCATTGCCGGTGACCGTGGCCACACAAACCAGCATACCAAGGCCGTAATAATCGGCCGGAAAGCTGAAGCTGCTTGCAAACTCCTTAATGATGGCCTGAAACCGTGGCGGAAAGGCATCTATAGGAAACTCCCTACTTTCGCCTTTCATGGCCAACAGCAACTTTTTGGCCTCCTGAACGATGCGGATTTGCTCGTTGGCGGTGAGGTCGCTCAGGGTGGTTTCTAACAGGTTGTTGATGTCAATGTCTGCTCTCTTTGTCATGGGAAATTCAGTATAAGTTTGGTAGCTCTAAATGTGCCTTTTGTATGGTATACGACCTTGCGCCTTCATAATCCCAAAATCGCATTTTTTGCAAATCCTGAAATTCAGTTCGTCTGTATTTATCTTCTTTGGGGCTACTGTTCTGTGCGGCATATTCTTCGATGGTGGCCTGCGCTGATGAGCGGTACTTGATGATGGCCTGCAACCACCTACCCCGTTGCTGCACGGTGGCATCGTTGGCGTTGGGTTGTTGACTGAGCCACTGAATGTGCTGCGCCATTTCGCGGATGGTTTGCTCAATGGCGGTTTCCTGATCGTTGTGGAATATCGCGTTCATTACACTCGATTTGCGTGGTAATCAATAGAAGCTTCTGCACCGATTTTATACTTTATTCTTTGCCCATCATGATCCTGGACTTCAATTTCAATTTCTTCATTCATTAGGCAATAATCACTGCGTTCATTGTAATAAGATGCGTATCGTAATGCAGCATCTACAGGATCAATTGCCCGCATTTTTTTACCGTCTTTGCCTAAATAATCATCGTGATAAACTGTATATTCAGGATTACATTTTTCATTGTCCCAATGATAATTATCACACTTTGGACATCTATTAAAACTGTTCATGTTGTTGATTTTGTGGGGCAGGCACTACCCTGCCCCGTCAATTAAATTAATGTTCATCATCGCAATCAACCGTAATTCCATTGTCAAGTATTTCACACGTATAGGCGTGAGTTACTGCATCTGCTGTTACGCGTGCTTTTATATTCAGGGCATTAATACCAAGCTCAATTGCTTTCTGCAATGTTGCCATGACTTTATCCGGATCATAGTCATTGGTCGTTTCGATGTAAATTGAAAATCTCATTCTGGTGTAATTGCTATAGTGAAATACCTGTGATACGGTTCCTCCCATTTTTCCCGGTAGTCTTCCCACCCGAGGTGGTGAATAATCTGCGATGGCCGATAGCCACGTTGCTGAAGGTACTGCCCTACCGTTGCTCCGGTTCTATGTACGCCATGCCGGCAGTGAACCAGGGCATTGTACTGGTTCAGCACATTCACAATGTGATGCCTGTAGGCAGGCACATGCGCATCCAGGCGGAAAAAGGGAATGCCGTGTTTCTGGCATAATGCCCGCTCTTCTTCGGTGCTCAGTATGTCGCCATCTCCGTTGCTGTCTCCGTTCAGGCGAATGATGGCATCCACGGCGCCGGATTTCAGCAAGGTTTCCAATTGCGCTGCGGTGAGCTGTGCGCTGCGGTAGTCGCCTGCGCTGTCTGGTAGTGCCACCACGGGGATGCCGTTGGGCATTGGGTTGCGTTTGTGGGCCTGTTCTGTTGACAGGCCCACGATTGCGCATAGTGTAAGGATGACAAATAGCAATGTTTTCATATTCTTTAAGCTGCAACGCTATTTTTGTTGATTGTTAATGATTTACGCTTCTTACATGCCTGACTTCGGCATTTTGGTGTACAGTAGCGTAGGGTTGCACGTTGGTCCGGTCGGTAGCCCAGGGGCGTTTGGCAATTCAGACATAAGGCCGGACCGCCTAATGTTTGCCTTTCCCGTTTCCCGAGTTGCCGTTTAGGCTTATTTCCAGGGCATCCAATACGTCCGGAGCTACTTTTCCTTTTCCTTTGGTCATTTCTTCCTGTATGATCATCCTGAGATCATCAATGGTTAATGTTTTTGAATGATCTGCACGCGGAGATGGGGTAGGGGATTGAAGCATGGTAGCAATTGTTCCCGATGCTTCTGCTTCCTTAATGGCTGCCAGGTGGTTCTTTAAATTCACGCGGGCAACGGCATTGTTTTGAATCTGTTCCAATAGGGCAGGGTTGTTGATCAACTCTTGCTCTGTAGCCCATTTCACCTCTTTCAGCAGAAAGATTTCAATGATGATGCCGGCAACCATGAGGATGGCAAGTGACACAAACACAGCCGGATCGTAGTTGGCCGTAAGGCTGTGCATTTCATAAATAGAAATGAGGCCAAACGTGACGGCGCAAATTTCGCTGATCTGACCAAATACAGGCCGATCAGGGTTCATTTGCGAAAAGAAAACAATTACAGCCCTGGTGCATTGAATGGCAAAGGCAATCAGAAACCCTAATGCGCTGGATTTGATCAGCGTTGTGAGTAAACTACCCCCAGCGTAAGCGCTGACCAGGTATACAATTATGACCATCAGCACACCCAACTTGGGCATAATGGCCCGGATGCTTTTGATGATCGAAATGAATTGTGAGTTTTGCATGATACCACAGTTTTAAAAAAGTTTGAAAAAAAAT
>JBJXFD010000676.1:0-2755 GCA_046153985.1 Saprospiraceae bacterium | reverse complement strand
GGAAAATTTAAAACCACAAGTAGTTGGATCGCAAAAAAGAGAAAATTTTGCCTCTTTTCGGATCTCTTGTACGGTTTTAAATTTTCCTGTTCTCCGGTTTTCCTGTTTTCCAGTTTAATTTCTACTTCAAAAAAGTATGGGATGACACTTGTCACCCGAAGATATTTAATCCCGGTTTCAATCTTTCTGGCTACTTTTGAGGTTCGCTTCCCTCAAAATGATACAAAAACTTTCCCTCAGAGATTTTGAACATAACATTAGCCCTGCTACCTGGTATGCCGCTGATGATTTAGTGCAGGCCGGCCGCGTAAAGAACCTCCGAGAAATAGAACGCCACTTTTGGGTGGCACTGGTGGAGACCGACGAGGGCAATTATGAGTCGGAGGTAATGATTACCCCCCATAAAATAAAAGCCTACGC
Source organism: Saprospiraceae bacterium (assembly GCA_046153985.1). Lineage (GTDB taxonomy): Bacteria > Bacteroidota > Bacteroidia > Chitinophagales > Saprospiraceae > JABWAJ01. The sequence goes on along the minus strand of JBJXFD010000676.1, from coordinate 2,335 downwards.
TTGTGAGTGTTTCACTGAAGGTCGCCGGTTGATGTGTCCCCATATTGCTGCGACTTTAATCAAAATCAGGCAATTTTACGATCAGCGCGAAGAAACCCGCCGAATCAAGGCCGAACAAAAGCCGGCCAATGAACTTACCCGTTTTACCGTACAAACCGCGCTTGACAATGCTAGCCCTGAAGCATTAGCCGATTTTGTACGAGACTTCGCCCGACGTGATCGAGATTTTGCCCTTGCGCTTAAAACCCGCTTTGCGGTTCACGTGACGGAGGCTGAAAACCCATACGCCCTTGTACTGGATTCTGTGCTGCCAAAAGCCATTGCCAAAACCAAAATTAGTGAGCCTGATTTTCGTCGCCTGCGAAAGGCTTTAGATGGATTAGAAGAGCAACTAGCCTTGGCGCAAGGTGCGCTTGATTTTCGAAGTATGTTTCAGATTTCTTCAACTATATTTCTGAAAATCAATCCATTATACGAAAAATCAGAAGGCAATCGGAGGAGTGCATTATTTCACTTCTGCCAAAAGTCTTTTGAGGCGCTGAACCATATCAACAACACTGCCCCTTCCCCTGAGCTTCGCGAATCGGTTTGGGAAACGCTGTTCAATTTCGGCACCAAGAGCACTTTCCCGCCAGAATTAGAACGTGATGGGTTGCGTTTTCTGGCGGAGTCGGCCAAAGATGAGCAGAAATTTGGCAAGTTGCGCGAATTGTTCGACCATACCCCCTACCCTGCCCCAGCTTTTATGTTACAACTTTTTCTCGCAACGTTGGCTGTCCGCAAAATGCCTCAAGCCGCTGTTCGGGTGTTGGAAGATTATCAGGATAAGCCTGATATGATAAAAGCTGCATTTCTACAACTATATTACCTTCACCATTGGGAAGCAGCTGTCCTGGTTGGGGAGCATTTTTTAGCCAAAAACATTTTCCTCGTTGGACAAAGTCGGGAATTGGAAAACGTGCTACTTTTTATTGCCGAACAGTCAGGCGATCAGCTGCGTCAAACGATCCTCTTGCGCAAACGCTTTCTACTTTCTGGCAGTTCAGAGGTATTTGAAAGGCTAAAAGTTGCTGCTGCCGAACGCTGGCCTGCCGAGCGCGACCAATTGCTTTCAGAACTTAATGCGAAAGGGGATATCCCTAAAACCGCAGCCTTGCTTTCCTCCGAAGGCGACTTAGAAAAACTAGCTGAACTCATTGAAAATCAAGGTGATTTGAACCTGATGCAACGGTACGAATCCGATTTTTTGCCAGAAAAAAAGGATTTTGTTCAGGGGCGTTACACGGCATTTTTAAGCCTCTATCTGGAAGAACATTTTGGCACTCCAGCAGCGCAGCATGTGCGGCTAAGGTTGTCTGAATTGTTACAAAAAGGGGAAGAGGAAATGGTTGTAAAGATTATTCGCGAACTCAATGCGCGTTTCCCAGAACGAATCAGTTTGCCAGGAGAATTGGCCGAATTGTTCCCCCGGTCGAAGCGGAAAATGATATGAACTATGAACTATGAACTATGATGTATGAACTATGAACTATGTTAGCGGTCATTGAATGTAGGCATTCAAACGACAGAGACAACATTGAAAAGCATACAAATATTTAACTTAAAACGACATGATGATTAACAAAACTTACAGAGCCACTATTTTTTCAGTGAATATTATTATCCTTTTTCTTTTATTAACCATCCATACATTTACAAATGCACAATCTGAAATTATCAAAAAAGATTCTGCTCTAAAAAGTACAATTTTAGAAGAGAAATTTATTTTAATAAATGGTATTGAACAATGGGTTACAATCAAAGGAGAAAGTTCAAAGCCTATGATATTGTTTCTTCACGGAGGTCCAGGTAGTCCTATAAGTCCATACTCAGACAATCTCTACAAAGATTTGGAAAAAGATTTTATTATAGTTCAGTGGGACCAAAGAGGAACAGGAAAAACTTTTGGACGATATGCTCCAGAGGAACTAACGCCTGAATATTTTAAAACAAATCCATTAACACTTGACCTTATGACAAATGATGGAATTGAGTTGTCGGAATATCTTTTAAAGCATTTAGGAAAACAAAAAATTATTCTATTTGGCACTTCATGGGGCTCAGCACTTGGAGTAAAAATAGCTTCAAAGCGTCCAGACCTTTTTTACGCTTACGTTGGACATTCCCAAATTGTAAACCCTTCTATTGACATTGAATTTTATAATAAAGGTAACTGGTTAGCCTGATTTACATTTGTTATCAGGCGCTTGAAAAAAGTTTATTTTTGTGTTCTAATGGAACTACCCAACGACATAGTAAGCTGCCACCGGATAATTCGGGAATTGGTAACTGTTAT
>JBJXFD010000675.1:0-16778 GCA_046153985.1 Saprospiraceae bacterium | reverse complement strand
TGAAAAGACTTCTCCAAAAAAAGATTGATCTTTGCCCCATGCGTTTTTCAATCCCCTTACTTCTCGCACTACTTTGCCCCGGGCTTGCCAGATCGAGCCGCCAGGAGGTTGCTATTCCGTTTTTTTCGGAGCAGTTGACCGTAGCGTACAGCTCCGACATGCTTTTCGCCAGTTCGGTGAACATCCAGGAAAAAAGCTTAGTCGGGTATTACCAACGGCTGAACCAAACCGATTTCAGCGTTCTTTTGGATGACCTGAATCGCAAAAAAACAGCCCTCGGACTCAACGACTGGCTCTATTACGATCTGATGCGGCGGGTGGTGGATAAAATTTACGTCCAGAAAAAACCTTTGGAGCGAGAATTGGTGTGCTGGTTTTTGTTGTCTCAATCGGGCTACGACACCCGGCTTACCTATTTAGACGACCGGGTGTTTTTGTACGTTTACACCAAAGAAGAGGTGTTTGAAGCGCCCATGATCGAAGAAAATGGCCGCAATTACGTCAATCTCACTGCATTAAACCAGGCTTCGCGCAGTCAGCAGGCGCTCTATCTCCTCAATTTTGTGGCGCAGCCCAAAGGAAAAGCCTTTTCTTTTCAATTGACCAAACTCCCCAACCTGAGTCCGCGCCTGCGTCCGCGCAAGCTCCATTTCATGTTTGAGGGGTTGATGCGTGAAATTACGGTGCAAACGGATGAGAACGTCGTGCAACTAATGAAATCTTATCCACTCATTGCAGAAAGCAGCTACATCGAAGCGCCTTTGACTGCAACGGCAGCGGCCTCATTGTTGCCCGAACTGCGCGAACTGATTGAAGGCAGGCGGCCTGATCAGGCGATCGCGTGTTTGGTCGCGTTTACGCGTTCGGCTTTTATTTACAAAGAAGACAAAGAAGCATTCGGGCGCAGCAAACCCATGATTCCGGATGAAGTACTGTTCTATCCGCATTCTGATTGCGAAGACCGGGTCGCTTTGTTCTATTATTTGGTCAAAACGCTGTTGGATTTGCCAATGGTTGTCGTTGCTTACCACGATCACCTCACCATCGGAGTTGCCATTCCGGGGTATCGGGGCAGCGCGGTGAAGCACAAAGGCCGGGAATTTTTTATTTGCGACCCGACCGGGCCTGTCAATTCGTCAGAGATTGGGTTCATCCCGGAAGGCTACGAGAATGAGTCATTTGAGATTATCAGCACCTATAAATAGTATCTGTCTTTATAGTCCGATAGCTGCGTTATATTTTGCCCCAAAATCGGTCATTTACGCCAGTAAACTCCCGTTTTTGGGGCAAAATATGCCTTGCTCTCGAACTCTAAAGAGCAGACACTCGACTAAATGGACAGACACTAAATAGGGCGATAAAAAGTGGCGCGATTTTTGGAGTAACCTTTTTATGCCCAGGCAGTATTTGAGTTTGAATAACAAATCCGTATATAGCGGCGCAATAATTCAACAACTTTATTACATTTGCCGGAAATTGGGCATTTTGGGGATCCCGGTTCGCCAGGCGCCTCTTTTAACAACAATGGTCTTATTTTTTAAACCTGAACGACATTATGTATTGGACACTTGATCTGGCAAGCCATCTGGAAGAAGCCCCATGGCCTGCAACGCGCGACGAGCTTATTGACTATGTTATCCGTTCCGGCGCGCCGTTGGAGGTGATCGAAAACCTTCAGGAAATGGAAGATGATGGCGAACAGTATGAAGGCATTGAAGACATCTGGCCTGATTATCCTCGCAAAGACGACTTCCTGTTCAATGAAGATGAATATTGATTGATCCCGCGCTGCAACTGCATCATTCGCTTTAAGCGTACATTTTGATACAACGGGAAAAGGGTTTTGCGCAGAACGTGCAAAACCCTTTTTGTTTCAACCCTGGGTAACTAGATACCACATACAGGCTTTTACCACATAGTTCACATAGGTTATTTCACATAGTCCACATAGCACGTTGAAGCCGCCTATGTGAACTATTGTGAAAACAACTATGTGAACTATGTGGTGAAAAATTACAATAATGCGGCATTGAAAAATCTGATCGAAATTGTAAAAATTGCTACCCGGCGAAAGGCCAGCCGCATCGAGTTGCTCGATGACACGGCCCTGCGTGCCAAAAACAGCAAATTCCGGGAAATGTATGAAGGCATAGAAAGCGGCCAGTTCAAAAACGACCGCGATGCCGCCGCTCAGCTCTATGGCGCCGACCCCAGCGATGCGCGCTACCGCCAACTGAAATCCAGGTTCAGAAGACGGTTACTGAATACCCTTTTTTTCATAGACATCAAAAAACCGGATGCAGCCGACTACACTTCGGCTTATTTTACCTGCAACAAGGAATGGACACTGGTGAATATTTTGCTCCAAAACAAAGGCCTCGCCCCTGCCGCAGATCTGGCGAGCCAAATCCTGACCACGGCTCTCAAATACCGGTTTTCAGATGTAATCCTTAATTGTTCCCGAATATTGCGTGAATACGCCGCGCTCAATGCGAGCGAAAAAGCCTTCGAACAATACGATGCCTATATCCGGGAATACAATCAAATCTTAGCTGCCGAAATTCGTTCCGAAGAGTTGTACCAGCGCGTTCTGATACAACATTACCGGCCTTCAGCGAGATCTTACGAGTTCGAAAGACGGATAGACGCCTATTGCAATGAATTAATTCAACTGTCTGAAACCCACCAATCCCCGGTGGTGAACTACCACATGTACATCGTATGGGTGATGCGCTATGAAATGGCTAAGGAGTACAGCGCCATGTTGGAGGTTTGTGCGCAGGCGGAACAGTACATTGATCAAAATCCGCTTTTTTACCAGGAGGAAAAACGCATTCTGTTTAACACCAAAAGGATGGTGGCTTACCTCCACATGAAGGATTACAAGCGCGGCAGGGAATGCGCCGAAAAGTGCCTGCACGATTTTTCAGAAGGCAGTGAAGTTTGGTTCCTGTTTATGGAATATTACCTCCTGCTGGCCATCCACACAGAAAACTATATCCAGGCGCTGGCGATCTTCAACCAGGCCGGCAATACCTCCGATTTCAGGAAATTGGATGGCGTTATCCGCGAAAAATGGGCCATATACGAGGTTTACCTTCAATATTTAATTGAGAGCCGGGATATAGATCCCAACTTCGTGATGAAGCAGCTCCGAAAGTCATCGAAACTCTCCCGTTTTTTAGAGACGTCCCCCTCCTACCCCCGCGAACAGAAAATGTTCCACCTGCTGGTGATGATTTTACAAGCGCTTTTTTTGCTGCAACGGCGCAATTTCCAGCAGGCTACCGAAAAAATAGAGCACCTAAAAAACTTCGTCAGCCGAAACACAGACAAAGAAGAATTTGAACGCCCCCGTCAATTTATTCGCCTCTTACAGCGCCTGAGCAAGGCCCGCTACCACCCCGACGAGCTCAGCGGCGTGGACAAGCTGCTGGAGCAACTCGCCGAACACCCTTTTTACTACCACGGTGCATTGAACGAACTGGAAATTATTCCCTATGAGAAACTGTGGGAAATTGTGCTGGCGAAATTGAAATAGTGTCTGTCTTTAAACCCGTTTTCATCCATCTGCAAGAAAGCAGACAAATCTATTTGTTAAGATGGTCGAATAGCTGACACATTACCCGGGGTGAATAGCTTATATTGCCTTAAAAAACAGATGAAAAAGTATTACCTCCTGCTGTCCCTGCTTTTTTCTGCTCCTTTTCTTTCCGCTCAGTCCGATTGGCAGCTATTTCGCCCGGGCGTGCAGTATTTGTTCGATTACGAAAACGCGGGCTACTTAGAATCGCCACTACTTGGCGTCAAAATTGATGCGGAACCCTGCACGGAGATGTACCCGGCGCTTCGGTTTCGCGGAGAATTTGAATGCAATGAAATCGCAGCTTCCTTCCTCGGTTATGAGGTTTGTCAAACCCAGGACGAGGCGCGTTTGCGTGTCCGCGATGACGAATACGTTACGATTCGCACCAATACTGATGCAGGGGAAGTGTGGCCTGCTTACATTCAAAATGGCGACACGGTTTGGGCAGAGGTGTTTTCCATCCAGGACATGGACTTTTTAGGGTTAACCGACGAGGTAAAGGCCATCTATTTTTACAGACAGGAAAACGGCGGCGCCCAGGAATTCATCCCCGCCGAAAACCATCCCATTTTAGTAAGCAGGCAATACGGGTTGATCAGCTCGTTTTGGTTCCGCGATTTCCCAAACTACACCAGCGAAGCGCCAACTGAATCTATACTCATGCCTTTGGCTGGCCTGAGCGAGCCGGAAGTGGGCTTACAAAATCCCGGATGGGAAGACATTTTTAGCTTTCAGACGGGAGATGAATTGCATATTCTGAACATAAACGAGTCTATTTACTACGGCAGTCAGGGGGAAAACCTCGGTTTTGTGCTTGAAAAAGCATTTTTGAAAGCTACCATTACAAATGTGGAAATGACGGTTTCTCCGCAGCAAATCAGTTTTCAGTACAATGCCCAACGCATCAAAACCAAGCGGGTCACGCCGCCCACGGGAACTTATGAGGTATTTCCGCTGGAAACTTTTTCGGGCGTTTGGGAATATACTTTGGCAGGTTTGGAATACCTCGATTTTCAACCCGGAGCTTTGCTCCTTGAAACCCAGGGCGACGACACCATCCAGATCAGAACGGTAGTTCTTGGCGACGCTTCTTTTTGCGACAGATCAACCAAAGGGTTGGGGACTCCGCTGATCAGAACGGAGAACTGTGGTTATCAATCACTCATTGATTCAGGCCCCGGAAATTTTTACAGAGATGGCCTCGCCGGCCCTTATTACTACGATTATGGTTTTGGCGGCTCCAGTACCCGCGATGTTGCTTACTTCCGTCAGGATACTTTCGAGTGCGGCACGCCCTTCGATTTCGACCAGATCACTTCAACCGATGAAATACCGGATGCTCCCGTCATCACACTCGGCCCAAACCCCACCGCCGGGCCGCTCCGTCTTCAACTGCCGCAAGGCTTAGTCGCTGATTTGAAGCTGTACGATCCGCATGGCCGTCTGTTGTTGTCCGAAAATCAAGCGCAAGGTACGGTAGACTGGAATCTCAACGCTTTGCCCGCAGGCGCTTACCAGATCAGTGCTTCGCAAGATGGGAAGATGATTTGGCGCCAACGCGTGCTGAAGCTATGATATGAAGTACTGAATTTATATAACCAATCTTAAACAACTTTCTGATGAAAAACTTTTACCTCGCTTTTTACATGCTTTTTTTCGGCTTCGGCCTGCAGGCTCAGTCCGACTGGCAATTGTTCCGCCCGGGAGTACAGTATTTGTATGATTATACAAACGCTACATTTATTGAATCTCCTGTGCTGGGGATAAAAACAGGCACAGATACGTGTACGGAAATGTATCCTTCACTGAGGTGGTACGACGAATTTGAATGCAATGAAATCGCGTCTTCGTTCATGGGCTATGAAGTCTGCCAAACGCCCACAGAGACACGCTTGCTTATCCGCGAAGGTGAATACGTCACCATCCGGCAAGCGGCCGCTTTAAATGAAAAATGGCCTGCCTATACCGAGGGTAACGATACCGTTTGGGCCAGGGTATCATTTATTCAGTCCATGAATTTCCTGGGATTAACAGACAGCGTGAAGTCAATTCATTTCTACAGGCAAGGCGGCGGCGGGCCGAACTATTTGCCTGCCGAAAACAGCCCCGTTCAGGTGAGCAAACAATACGGATTGATTCGGACATTCGGATTCCGGGATTTTCCTGCTTTCTCGCCTCAATTTGCTGCCCCAATGCCGATCGTGGGGTTGAGTGTTCCAAAAGTCGGACTACAGAATCCTGATAGAGCAAGTATATTTAATTTTCAGGCTGGCGATGAAATTCACATTAAAGCAACTACGCTGAGTCCCTGGTACGTTCAGGGGGAATATTTGGGGAATAATTTTGAGCGGAAATTCCTGAAAGCGCTTATTACAGAGGTGGAACAATTACCCGGGGATCAACTTATACGTTTTCATTACACAGGACAGGAACTCAAGACCAAACGATGGGGCACGCCACCTGTTCTCTACGAGGTTTTTCCTGAGGAAACTGTTTCAGGTATATGGGAATACGATCTTTCGGAATTGGAATACCTCGATCTTCAGCCTGGCGCCGTAGTGACGGTGCCTGCGTTTATATGGGAGGAAGGAATAGCGATAGTAAGTTTGACCCAATCAGGGTTTTGTGAAAAAGCCGGCAAATACCTTAGTAATCCCCTTGAAGGCTCAAATGGCTGCTACCAGCCTTTAATTGACGGGATTGTCGGGTCGTCTTACTATGAAAACCTTGCTGGCGAATACTACAATTATAGTACGTTCAGCGGTCATTTCATCCGCGAGGTGGTTTACTTTAACAGCGATTCATTGGAATGTGGCAGCCCGATAGATTTCGACCAGATTACAACTGCCGCTGAAGTGTCCAAGGCTCCCGTCATCACCCTCGGCCCCAACCCCACTGCCGGCCTGCTCCAGATTCAATTGCCGCAAGGCTTAGTCGCTGATTTGAAGCTATACGATCCGCATGGCCGTCTGTTGTTGTCCGAAAATCAAGCGCAAGGTACGGTAGACTGGAATCTCAACGCTTTGCCCGCAGGCGCTTACCAAATCAGTGCTTCGCAAGATGGGAAGATGATTTGGCGCCAACGCGTGCTGAAGCTATGATATGAAGTACTGAATTTATATAACCAATCTTAAACAACTCTCTGATGAAAAAACTTTACCTCGTTTTTTACATTCTTTTCTCCGGCTTCGGTCTTCAGGCTCAGTCCGACTGGCAGTTATTCCACCCAGGTGTTCAATATTTGTATGCCCATGAAAATGCTGGATACACTGAGTCTCCGGTATTGGGCGTCAAAATTGGCGCGGAACCCTGCGCGGAAATGTACCCGGCTTTGCGGTGGTACGGGGATTTGGAATGCAACGAAATCGCCTCCTCTTTCATCGGTTATGAAGTCTGCCAAACGGATAGTTTTACCCGGTTTCGCATGACGGATACCGACTATTTCACCATCCGGCAACATGCGCCGATCGGCGAAAAATGGCCTGCGTGGCAATGGAACGGGGATACCGTTTGGGGCATAACCACCGAAATTAATGCAACTAATTTTCTGGGATTGGAGGATAGCGTCAAGTCCATTTACTTTTTCACAGAAGCCGAAAACGGGGTGCAAACCTACCTGCCAGCGCCCGACCGCCCTATGAAAATCAGCAAACTGCACGGCCTCATCGAAGCGCTTTGGCTCCGGGATTTTCCGGATACATCCGCCGCTTTGCCGATCATTGGTTTGAGCGAGCCCAAGGTTGGATTGCAAAACATAGGCAGGGATGATGTTTTTAACCTTCAGGTGGGTGATGAGTTGCACATCATCGAGCAAAATACGGTTGGCGCGGCAACTGGATACTATAATGTCAAAAAAGCCATAAAAGCGACAATTACGGACGTGCAGTTGAATGCCTCAACCCAAACGCTGCGCTATTTCACTACAGGGCCGATATTGGTCACTTATGAAGGCAGCCCAGCTCCCGATCCGGATACCATTTTCTACCCGTCTTTCAACAATACCTGGACATATCCTTTGGCGAATTACAATTTTCTGAATGCCCAACCCGGCAGTTTTTGGGGCTCTCCGGGAGATGGCGCCACAGTTAGTCTGGATGAATTCGGATGGGGTCGGGCCACCAAATACCTGGCGTCTCCGTTGGGAGAATCGGAGCCTGCATGTTACCACATTTGGTTTGATGCCACAGGACCCTATCATTATGTAGAAGGACTGGCAGGAGCTTATTTTGATGTACAAAGCCTGGGTGGACCAAGCAGTCGGAGCATTCATTTTTTCAAGCGGGATTCTATTCAGCTGGGAGTCCCTTTTGATTTCAGCGGCATCACTGCGGTTGGTGAAGTCCCGGAGTCCCCGGCAATTTCTTTTGGCCCCAACCCCACTCCCGGGCCACTCCGCCTTCAATTGCCGCAAGGCTTGGTCGCCGATTTGAAATTGTATGATATGCATGGCCGGTTGTTGTTGTCCGAAAATCAGGCACAAGACGGAGTGGAGTGGAACCTTGCCGCTTTGCCTGCGGGCGCTTACCAGATCAGCGCTTCGCAGGACGGGCGGTTGGTATGGCGGCAGCGAGTCCTGAAGTTATGAGCGACACTATTTGGTGTCTGTCTTTATAGTCGGGTAATTGACGCGTGGTCGGTGTCCCGTAGGAACCCTAAAGAACAGATACGGGACTATAAAGACAGACGCTATTTAAACCCCTGTACACGCCGCAGCTCCAGATCCGCCAGCAGCAGGTCATACGCGCTGCGCAGGTAGTTGTACTGCGTTTGCTGCACCGTCGTTTCTGCGCTGAGCACTGCCGAGGGTAAAGCAACCCCTTCGTTAAAGCGGTCCCGGATCAACTGCACATTTTGTCGGGTCAGCTCCAGGTCGCGCACGCGCACCTCCATCGTGCGCAAGGCAAGCATATGGTTCAGTTGGGCATTTTCAAAATCATTTTGGTATTGAGCTTTCAATGCTGCTGCTTCCAGGACATTTTGCTGTTGTTTCAGGCGGTATTGCGGGAAATACTTTTGCTGTTGCCAATACGCTGATATTGGAACATTCAATTTCAGTCCGACAAAAACATTGCCAAACCAGGAGTTTTCAGCAAAAAATGGCGCGTCGTCTGTCAGGTTATTGGCGCCAGCGTAGGCAGTTGCCGACAGCGTGGGCGCTGTGCGTTGTTTTTCAACCTCGATTTTCAGGTTTTGCCATTCTGAGTCCAAATAGAGTTGTCGCAATTCGGGCCGGTTTTGCTCCAGGGCCGCAGCATCAAAGGATGCACGGCTTTGCCCTTCGATCTGCTTTAGCAAAGCAGCCAAATTGTCGGAAAGTACAATTTCAGCAGCGCGTTTGGGGTCAACGCCCATGCGAAAACACAGGTTTTTCAGCAACTGTTGCCGGTTCAGGCGGGCCCGTTCCAACGTCAGCACTGCAGCGTTCAGGGATATCGAAGCCGAGTTGAGTTCGTTTTGCAGCAACTTGCCCCCTTCTTGTCGTTTGCGGGTTTCTTCATAAAACTGTTGTGCACGCGCCGAATCCGCTTCGGCGAAAGCCAATTCTTCCGTGGCAATTAAAACAGCGTAATAGGCCCTGGCCACCTCCAGCCTTAGGTCTACTGCCGTTTTTTCCCGGTCTGCCGCAATCAATTGTTTTTGAAATTCCTGCTCCCGAATCTGGGCAGCGATGGAGGGATCGTACAGCGTCTGAACTGCCGTAATGCCTGCCGCATTTTGCCAAAGTGTGCCAAAACGCACTGTCGCCGTGGCATCGCTTCCCAGAGCAGGGTTAAAAGCACCCACCGGAATAACGCTTGTTTGAAGTACCGGATTCAGTTGCACATCAACCGCTGCGGAAACCTGAGGCTGGCGTTTCAATTTCAGTACCTCTGTTTTTGCGGCGACAATTTGGGCGTCCAGGTCCAAAGTTTTTAGCCTGGGTTTGTTTTCCAATGCAAATTGAATGGCATCGGGCAGGGTCAGATTTTGCAAATTTTGCCCGATCGCAAACCTTGGTAGTATGAGTGTAAGTGAAAGGCTGATGAGGATGGGAAATTTCATGATTTGCTTTTTTTAATTAACCTCACATTTTTTTGGCACTTAATGCCTGATAATGAGCGCTTTGTTATTTACTAGTACTTCTGTTGGTGTACTTCCCGCCAGGCGTGACAACTCTTGCACCTTTGCTGGAATAAGGCGGACTAAAGCCCGCGGAACAAGGCACGGCACCCTTCGTTTCGCGGGCTTTAGCCCGCCGTTACTAAAAAATGCCCGAATTCACATTAACCTCTGAATACAGCAGCCGGCTCTAATCCCGTAATCCGCCGCAGGGCAAAAATGGCGCCCGACAGCGCAATGAGCAGCGTGACGCCAAAAATCCCGGCAATAACCGGCCAGGAAAATCCAAAAATCAGGCCCGTGCTCTGCACCCCTTGCCGGAATCCTTCGAGCAAGGCATAAGCAATCGCAAATCCCACCACTGCAAAAATGGCAGCCTGCAGCAGGATCAATCGCCGGATATAGCCATTGCTGGCGCCGATGGCTTTCAAGGTGCCGTAATCCCGGATGCGGTCAAGGGCAGAGGAATACATGGTAAGGCCAATGATGAAAAACCCGGAAATCACCGCAAAAACAACCAGGGTGCCGGTGCTGGCGCCAATCCCGCTGGTTCCTAAAACATAGCTTACGGTAGACTGCGAAAAATCGGAACGCACCCAGGCGCGCAGGCCGTAAATGCCCCGGTTGATCTGGTCGCGCACTTGCTGCGGGGTATATCCCGGTTTGACATTCACCACTACTGCCGAAATATCTGTTGTGCTGCTGTTTCCGAAGTAGCGGGCGCGTTCGAGGGTGGTGTACATCATGGAACCGCCGAAACCGCGCAGGTTATTCGTCTGGGCGCCAATGACTGCGCGTTTGCCGTTAATTTCAAATTCTGTGCCCGGCGTGGTCTCAATTTCATACGTTGGCGCATCGTAAAGATCAGCGCTGACGGCGGCTTCGGTTTGCAGGCGCTCCAAACTGCCCTGAAGGATTTTTTCCGGCAAGGGCCCGGCTGCAAAAGTCGGCGCTTCCGAGCCCACGAGGAGGATACCGGTTGATTTGCCGTTTGAGAACGTGGCAGTTCCTCCCGCGAGTACCATAGGATAAGCTTCGGCTACGCCTTCGATGCTGCGGATTTCCCGAACCTTGCGCACGTCAAGTTTCCCCAGCGAGTTGGCGTCTGTCGTTCTGGAGTCCACCACCCAGATGTCGCCGGTAGAGTTGTCTACCATCCCCGACATCAGACCCGTCAGAAAGGTTGCAATGCCGATCTGCTGTCCAATCAAAAAAGTGCTGATGACAATGCCAATCACAACGCCGATGCTTTTGGCTTTGTCATACTGAATGAAACGAAGGGCTTCCTTTAACATGGCATGGATTATTTGGTGGAGATGACGCACTCTACCCGGCTGTTCAGCAACAGGCTGCCTGCGTCTTTAAGGAGAATTTTCACTTCGCGAACCCGGCGGTCTTCTTTTTCACCTGCTGTTTCACTGAAAAGGGATTTTTTCTTGAGCAATGGCGCCGTATAGATCACTTTCCCTTCCGCAAGCACCTTCCCTGCGCCAATCTGGCGGATGGATGCCTGCTGGCCTTCCTTCACGCGATCAGCAAACAACTCGTCAATTTCGCAGCGCACGATGGTGTTGCCGTCGGGCGCCAATTCGGCGAATGAACTTTGTGGCGGCACAGCGCTTCCCGGTGTGGCCGAAATACTCAGAATTGTGCCGGAAACGGGGGCTTTGACGGTTTTCAGTGCCAGTTCCCGTTCGGCAATGGCCAAGTCGCTCCGAATTTCAGAGAGGCGGTTGCGGCTCACCTGCACATTGGCGCGAAGCCGTTCAATGGCAGATTTTTGCAGGCGGACTTCGGATTGTGCATTCTGCAAGGTCTCCAATGTTTCCGCCGATTTAGCGTACAGGTTTTCGCTTCGACTTAAGGTTCGTTGTAAGTTTGCCAGTTGGGTTTCTGCTTCTGCCACTGCTTTTTGATCGGCGGTTACCTGAGCTTCCTGGGTGGTCAGGCGGGCACGCACTTGCGGCAATTTGGCAGCAGCCACTGAATTTTCTAATTCCAGAATGACCATACCGGGGCGCACCGCATCGCCTTCCCTTGCATGGACCCGGGTCACGACCCCTCCGTCGTTGGTTGCCAACAGGATGAGGTCCTGTTCGGGCTCAACTTTTCCAATTCCGATCACTTCTGATACTTGTTCCGGCGCGCCCTCATACGTGATGGGACGGGCTGTTTCTTTGGGTTCCTCCTTCGCCCCGCAGGCAGCAAGGGTGGCTAATGCGACCAATAAAATAGCCTTATTCATGGTGTATTGATTTTCAGATAATGATTAATGAGCTGTTTCATAATTATCGCCTGACGGAGGCTGGGAAGAAGCACGCCCGTCGTCTACGTAAATGATGCGATCGGCAAAAGGCCGGAGTCGCTGATCGTGCGTCACTACAGCAAGTGCGATGCCGTCATTGGCCAATTTTTTGAGTTCTTCCATGACGATGGATACCGAACGCGGATCGAGTGAGGCCGTAGGCTCATCACAAAGCATCATCGGGGGTTTGGTGACTAATGCCCGCGCAATGGCAATGCGTTGCTGTTGTCCTCCGGAAAGCATTTTAGGCAATTGTTTCCGGCGATCAGCCATCCCGACTTTTTCGATAGCTTCCATAGCCCTGTTTCGGGCTTCAGCCAGGCCAACGCCTTGCAGCTTAAGGGGAAGCATCACATTTTCTTCTGCGGTAAGCGGCTGGATCAGGTTAAAGCTCTGGAATACAAAGCCAATGTTGTGCAGGCGCAAATTTGCCAACTGGCGCTGGTTGAGTTGCGTAACGTGTTGCCCATTGACGATGACCTCGCCCTGGGTTGGGTAGATCACGCAACCCAGCAAAGACAATAAGGTCGTTTTGCCACTACCGGAAGGCCCGATGATTAGGGTTAGTTCCTTTCCAAGTAGCTGAAAATCTGTTGGATATAAAGCCGTAATGGTTTGATCGCCAGTCTTGTACTCTTTCCCGGCGCCGCGCAGTTCTGCTATAATGGGTTTTGATTGTGCCTGGATCATTTTAGTATGTTTTCAAATCAACGAGACAAAAATAAGACGATATTGTTTTAAAAACAACAAAAAAAGTATTTTTTTAGACTAAAAAATAAAAAAAGGTCTGTTTTCGTTCTTCTAATCGTGTTATCTTTGTTAAAATTATTTGCCTCATGCACTATAACTTTTATCGGCAACTGATGAATGTTTCAGAAGAATTCGAGCAGAACCATTCGAATCCGGAGCAACTGACACTGGAACATTTCTCAGCATGGCTCAGCATGAAGTTGTCCTCAGGGAATACAACAACAGAAGCTGACGAACGTTCCTGGAATCCACCAGACGAAACGCTGGAGGTAGGCATTAGTAAGTTGGTCGGTTTTATGCATCGCTACGCCAGGATATACCTTAAAAAGGCGTTTGAAAAAACATCCCTGACCACGCCTGACGATTTCAGTTACCTCGCTGTGTTAGCGGAGAAAGGCCTTTTAAGTAAAACCGAGTTAATAGAAGAAAACATCCACGAAAAAACTTCCGGCATGGAAGTCATCAAACGACTGCTGAATGCCGGCCTGATTGCCCAAACAGAACATCCTTCTGACCGGCGCAGTAAAATAATTTCTATTACAGAAAAAGGGCAGGGGGTTCTGTACGGTGTTTTCGATGAACTTCGCACCATTGCAAAATTAGTCAGCGGCAACCTCACAGATATGGAAAAGCAACAGTTATTCTACCTGCTTCAAAAACTTGACCATTTTCATCGGCCTATTTATCTGAACGAACGGGATGCGCCATTGGAGCAAATTTTGGCAAAGGAGCGGGTTTGATCTAAATTATGCAATCGCTTCTAAGCTTTTTCTCAACTTTGCGCGTTTCTAATGCAAAACAGCAATAACGCTATGAAATACGGAATTTTGACTGCGGCTTTACTCACCCTTTTTTCAGGAACGCTGAGCGCACAACGCAGCATGGGCGGCATGCAGGGCTGGAATTTATTCGAAGGGGTGCCTTTTGAAGAAGTCTACCTCGAAGAGCAGGGCATCTCTTGGCAACAACCCAAATTCGACAAAGGCATGAAGGCTATGGAAGGGCAGATCATTACCCTGCGCGGCCACGTGATCATTTTGGATGCCTACATCCGCCTGAATGTAATTTTGTCGCGCTTCCCGTCCAAAGCCTGCTTTTTTTGCGCAGCTTCGGGCCCGGAAACCATTGCGGAGGTCGAGTTGGCCAATAAGCCGCGCCGCCTGCTCAACGACCAGATCATCACGGTAAGAGGCAAGCTCAAACTCAACGACAGCGATCCTTATAAGTTGAATTTTATTTTGGTGGAAGCGGAGATTGTTGGGGAGTAGAATCAATACAACAAAATTCTGGTCTCCTTCAACCCCAGCGACATCAAATATTCCTTCACTTCCAGCGCTTCGTCCTCCCCTTTTTCCGCGTGGTGCAGCAATGTATATCCATGCGGCCCTTTTGCATGCAGCACGCTGGGAAACGCCTCCAGCATGGGTTTCACGATGCTCATTTTGCCGAAAAGGCAGGCGGTGAATATATTGGCCTGCGCGCCTTTGTCCAACAGGAACTGCACCAACTCTTTGTAGCCCACGTGGGTTGCCGCGCCCAGCGCCGTCTCAAAATCGCCGAATTTCCAGTCGTGGGCAGCATTGAGCAGGTTGGGAGTTTCCGCCAGCATGGCTTTGACCTTCTCCATATCCCGGTGTGCTGAACCAACAAAGGCGGACACCAGGTCTTTGTCGAGTTGGGGGTCGGGATCGCCCGAAGTTTGGGCAGTTAGCCGGTTGATAAATGGAAATGCAGCAGTGGTCAGACCGGCAACGCTGAGTGATTTCAGGAAATTGATGCGATTCATGATAAGTGGTTGAATTGGTTGATTTTTTGACCACATAGTTCACATAGTTGTTTTCACATAGATCACATAGGAGCTGCTCTCTGGCGTGCATCCGAACTATGTGCCCTATGTGAAAACCCCTACTGTGGTCTATGTGGTGAAAAAACTATATGGTAAAAAAACTTAATTACTCGCTATGCAGTGCCTTCACAGGATTCGCCATCGAAGCCCGCAGCGATTCATAGCCAACAGACAATATCGTAATCACCGCAATGGCAGCCACGGCACCTGCAAATACATAAACGGATAAATCGGTTCGGTATTCAAAACTCTGCAACCACCGCCCCGACAAATAAATGGCGACCGGGATGCCGATGATGCAGGAAATGAGCAGAATTTTTCCAAAAACAGAGAGCAGCAACCACAGGATCTGGCGGTTGCTGGCGCCTAAGGTTTTCCGGATGCCGATCTCCTTGATGCGCTGCTTCGACAAGAAAGCCGCCAGGCCGTATAAACCCACGCAGGTGATCAGCATGGCCAAGCCGGAAAACTGCTTGGTCAGCTTCGCAATTTGCGTTTCGTTTTCGTACATCCTGCCAAATTCTTCATCCACAAACCAGTAATCGAAGCCAAAATCTGGAAAAACCTGCTTCCATTTGCGTTCCAGGTCTGCAATTTTTTCGCCCATCTCCGCTGCGGGCAGGCGCACGTGGATGATGCGGTCAATAACATGAGGCATCGGGGAAATCGCCAACGGTTCAATTTTGTGGTGCATGGAGCGGTAGGGGAAATCTTCAATCACGCCGATGACTAAGCCGTGTATGGGGGCCAGGGTAGAATCGCGTGGCCCAAAACCCAGCGAATGGACCGGGCGGATGATCGTTTTGCCCACCACATCGGCAGGCGTTGTATTCAGCGCTTTCACTGCCGCCATGTTCAGCAGTACGGCATTGGAATCCGCTCGATGGTTGGCGTCGAAATCACGGCCTTCAACGAGCTGCATGTTGAACGTTTTCGGGAAATCGAAATCGCCGTTCAACTGAGACCACTCGTGCTTATCAGCGCCGAAGTCCGGAAATTGCATCTCCATGCCGATGGGACCGAAAAAATCGAGTCGCGGCAAATGGTTGGCTAACGTAACGGCCTTGATTTCCGGGTCTTGCAGCACTAAGTTTTTAAAAATGCCGTATTTAAGGTCTGTTGCAGGGCCGGAAAAGCCGCCGTAGCGGATGGAGACGATTTGTTTACCAGCCTCGTTGAGTTTGGAGTTGCGCATAAGGTTGGTCTGCCGCACCACCACCACCGATCCCACCAGCAACATGATCGCGACGCTGAACTGCACGGTGGTCAGGAATTGCCGGAAGGTGTTCGAGCCTTTGCGGAAAGCAAATTTGCCTTTGAGCACCACCGCCGGTTGGAAGCCGGAAACGAACATCGCAGGGTAGCTGCCAGCCAGCAAAGTGACCAAAGCGATCACGCCCGCGACGATGAGCAACATCTGCCCATTAAAAAGATGGCCAATGGTGAAGGTTTTTCCGGTCATGTCATTGAACGGCGACAGGAACAACGCGACCAGCAGCAACGCAAACAGCGCGGCGCCGCAGACCATCATAAATGATTCAACCATAAACTGAAAAAACAACTGACTCCGGATGCCGCCGAAGGTTTTGCGCAAGCCAATTTCTTTGGCCCGGGTGACGGAGCGCGCCGTCGCTAAGTTGATGTAGTTGATGCAGGCCACCACGAGGATCAGCAAGGCAATGGTGATGAAAACCGACATGTATTTGCCGTTGGCCGATTTGTGGTTGGTGGCCCAGTCTATTTCCTGGTCGAAGTGAATATCGGTGACTTTCCGGATGACGGGACTGGCTTTCGCCGTTGGATCGAAGCGGGCAACAATGGCATCCACCCGTTTCTGGAGGTCGGCTTTGATGAGCGGAATTTGCTTTTCGTCGCGGATGACGAGAAACGAACTGATCCAGTAGCTTCGCTCGCCGTCGCCCATTGCCGTATTCAGCAAATTTTCCAGGTCTTCGACGATGGGTTTCAAGGCGAGGATGTTGCAAATATACTTGGGGTGTACGTGGGTATTGGATGGAAAATCTTTGTACACCCCGGTCACCATCATGTTGATTTTTTGGCCGTTGGTGGTCCAGGTATGCGAAACGGCTAAGGTTTTGTTGATCGGGTCTTCGTCGCCGAACATTTCCCGGGCAGCGCTTTCGCTCATGAGGATGCTGTTGACCTCTTTCAACGGGTTTTCCCGGGCGCCG
>JBJXFD010000672.1:0-6250 GCA_046153985.1 Saprospiraceae bacterium | reverse complement strand
CGAAACGCTGCAAGGAGATGGCCCATTCACGGTTTTTGCACCAACCGACGCTGCTTTTGCGGCCATCCAATCGGACGTGGACACCTTGTTGAAGCCTGAAAACAAGGCCAAACTCGCCAACATCTTGACCTACCACGTCGTGTCTGGCAAGGCGATGGCGGCCGATCTCAAAGACGGTCAAGAACTCACTACCGTACAAGGTGGCAAGTTAAAAGTTTCCATCAAAGACGGGAAAGTGATGGTAAACGGTGCGAATGTCACTTCGGCTGACGTACAGGCATCTAACGGAGTAGTCCACGTCATTGACAAGGTTATTTTGCCAAAAATGTAAAGAAAAGTCTTTGCATAAAACAGGAAAATACCCAAAATACTTCCCTCAATATGTACAAATACAACGGGAAAATTTTGTGTATTTTTTCTGTTTTATCATTCAACCGCCCTTAAAAAATGGTTCATCAAGGCTCGAAGCCCCCAACCAGCACTTTTACCCGTGAAAATCCTTTCACATCTGCCCTGACAGTATCAGGAAAATACTGAAAGTGTCCATCAAAAACGGAAAAGTAATGATAAACGGCGCGAATGTCGTCTCGGCGGATATCCCCGCATCGAACGGCGTTATCCATGTGATTGACAAAGTGGTGATGCCAAAAATGTAAAATATCGATTTTTTATTGCAAAACCCTCCAACCGATTAGAACGATTGGAGGGCTTTACAGTAAAATGATTCAATTCAATCAATCAATCAATTCATGTCAATGTCAATAACAAAACTACTCATCAGTTACGCGCTCACTTTTGTGGTGTTCCTCGTCATTGACATGGCTTGGCTCGGTTTCATCGCCAAGGATTTGTACAAAAAATACTTGGGCGATTTTTTGAGCGAGCAGGTCAATTGGACAGCGGCCATTGTTTTCTATTTACTGTTCGTTGTGGGTGTTTTTATATTCGCAATCATGCCCTCTGTTGAAAAGGGTTCGCTGGTTTCTGCCATTACTTTGGGTGCATTGTTTGGCTTTTTTACTTACGCCACTTATGATTTGACCAATTTGGCCACGCTGAAAAATTGGCCGCTCAACATTGTTTTTATTGACATTTTATGGGGGTCAGTTTTGACGAGCATTGTCAGCATTGCAGGTTTTTACATCGTCAAATATGTCCAATGAATGATGACGCAAGCCCTTTTTAAAACATCTGCACTCATTTTCGGCTACATGACCCTGTGGTTCTTTTTTTCTTTGATAAAAAAGAGAAATGATGTGGCGGACATTGCTTGGGGATTGGGCTTTGTGGTCATCTGTCTTTATTGCGCGTTGACGCAACCGTTATTGCCCATTTCTGCATTGGTTTATTCGCTTGTTGCGGTTTGGGGGCTGCGTTTGGCTGTCCATATCGCGCAGCGCGGCAAGGGCAAGGAAGAAGATTTTCGCTATCAAAAATGGCGCAAAGAATGGGGCCGGTTTTTTCTGTTGCGCTCTTATCTGCAAGTCTATTTGTTGCAAGGTTTTTTCATGTTGCTCATCAGTTTGCCCATTTTGATTGTTGGCTTTGCCAAAACGCAGCATCTAAATGTGTTCAGCATCATCGGTTTAATCGTGTGGCTAATCGGTTTTGCTTTTGAGGCAATCGGCGATTATCAATTGTCAGTTTTTTTAAAGCACCGAAAAAACAAGGCCGACATCATGCAAACGGGGCTTTGGAAGTACACGCGCCACCCCAATTATTTTGGCGAAGTCTTGATTTGGTGGAGTATTTTTATCATCACGTTGCCTTTACAAAATGGTTTTTGGGGCATCATCAGCCCATTGACCATTACTTTTTTGTTGCTCTATGTGTCGGGTATCCCCATGCTGGAAGCGAAATACAAAGACGATGCGCAGTTTCAGGATTATAAACGCCGGACGAGCGCATTTTTTCCCCAAATACCGAAATAAAATGAACAACAAAAAGAAACAAATCTTCTCAACAACGGTGGTGATCCTTCTCTATATTGGAGCATCAAACGTTAAAGCCCAGGCTTTGATTGACTTTGAAACTGGCCTTGTTACCACAGGTTATAACAATGTTCGCATCCCCGGTGACAAGGGTACACGCTTTTCATTAAAGGACAACCTGATTCCAAAATCAGAACTTTTTTACAGGATAAGATTGAATTACACGATAAAGTCCCGTCATACGATTTCCCTATTGTAAGCTCCCCTTGAAACAAAATCCAAGGGTAGTGCAACAAAAGACATTTTATTTGAAGGAGTTGTGTTTCCTGCCAATACTGAACTTACCGGCACCTATAAATTTAATTCGTACAGGCTGACATACCGGTACGATATTGTACAAAAACGCAGGTTTGAGTTTGGATTAGGGCTAACCGCAAAAATAAGGGACGCTAAAATTGCACTTTCTTCGGCTGGATTGGTATCCGAAAAAACCAATTTGGGTTTTGTGCCAATTATCAATTTTAGGCTATTATGGAATATTGATAACAAATTCGGGATTTTGCTCGATGGCGATGCACTTGCTGCCCCTCAAGGCAGGGCCGAAGATGTTATGATTGCTGCAACATATAAGTTGTCAGACAACTTAAGCGTACGTGCAGGATACCGCATTCTGGAAGGCGGTGCAGACAATGATGAAGTTTACAATTTTGCTTTATTTCATTATGCATCTGTTGGGTTGTCTTATACTTTCGACAATCCAAAGTGAAATTACACTGGAATGGTTGGGCACCCGCACTTTGCAACAATATCCCGTTTTTCAGTTTGATATTTAGTCAGTTGTTTCATGTGTTCAACATGGGCTCGATGGGACTTCCGTTCTGGCGCACCGAAGTTTTGCGCAATCGCTATGTGTGGTTTGCACTGGGTATTTGTATTGGAATCATCGTATTGTTGTACCAAATTGTCCCCGTTCGGACCGCACTTTCGATCGCACCGATGTCGGTCGCCGATTGGGCAGTGAGTATCGGGGCGGGCTTGCTGGCGATGATTATTATCCGATTGGGCAAGCATTTGAAGTTTTTTCAAAATGAAGCCGATAGGAAGCACTTGGCGACTCAATAAATAATCTACCAGCTAACGATGATCAATAGAATTTTTGCGCCAACCATTCACCATTCATTAAATTTATCCTATTTTTGCAACTTAACATTAAATAATAGTACCAAAAATTTAAAGTTTAAATGCAAAAATTGGTAAAACGCGACATTCAGCCCATTTTAGAAAAATGGCTGTTCCGCGGAAAAACCTTGATTCTTTACGGTGCGCGTCAAGTGGGCAAAACGACGCTTTGCAAAACCCTGTTGATGCCCTTCGGCGACGATTCGGCATATTTCAACTGTGAAATCCAATCCGTCCGCTCGGCCTTGTCGGTGAAAGAGCCCCAAGCCCTGCGGCGTTTTATCGGCGACACAAAAATCGTCGTGCTGGACGAGGCGCAAACGGTGCCAGAAATCGGGCTAATATTGAAACTGATGATTGACACGTTCCCTGAAATACAAATCATCGCAACGGGCTCTTCGAGTTTTGATCTGGCGAACCGAGCCGCAGAGCCGCTCACAGGCCGTGCCTTACAGTTCGAATTGTACCCTTTTTCCTATTCCGAGCTCGCCCAAACCCTAAGCCCAGTCGAACGCCACGCGCATCTGGATTTTTTTCTCCGCTACGGCCTTTACCCGAACATCGCTTTTGCGCCAGAACAGGATGCCCAATTCTTGCTCGATAACCTGAGCAACAGTTATCTTTTCAAAGATATTCTGATGTTCGAAAACCTCAAACGCTCCGATATTCTGGTGAATTTGCTGCAACTTTTGGCCTTGCAACTTGGCAATCAAGTTTCCTACCACGAGTTGGCGAACCAACTTAAAGTCAGTTCCGCCACCGTCGAACGATATATTGACTTATTGGAAAAAGCCTTCGTCGTGTTCCGCTTGCCGCCGTTCAGCCGCAACCTGCGGAGCGAAATCGGCAAAAAGAACAAGATTTATTTCTTTGATGTTGGCATCCGCAACAGCATCGTGCAACAATATCAGCCCATGGAATTGCGTGCGGACAAAGGGGCGGTTTGGGAAAATTTCCTCATCGTTGAGCGGCTCAAATATCTTCAAGCACAGGGCTTGCGCCCGAATCGTTATTTTTGGCGGACGACGGAAGGGGCAGAAGGGGATTATATTGAAGAATCAGCAGGGCAATTGAATGCTTATGAATTTAAATGGCAGGACAAAAAAGCCAAACTGCCCGTAGCCTTTGCAAGGGCCTATCCCGAAGGCACCTTCAAGGTTGTCCACAGGGATAATTTTGAGGGGTTTGTTGAAAAATCATGGTGTGATGGGTACAATTTGATGGCAATGTCAGCGGTGGTGTTTTTAGCGCATTTGTGAAAAAACACCATCGTCCTGGCAACCTATAACCTGATTTTCTTGAATAGGAATGGAATCCATGTCAAAACTCATAATATCCAGCGGTCTGGAACAATATTTATTTGATGAAACTCAGCCTCCTATATTTTGTATTCTGCATTGCAAGTGTCGCCCTCAGGGCACAAACAACGTTGCAATGGTCTGACTCGCTCTTGATTGACTCCACAACGAGGCCCATCACTTCGCCCCGTATTGCGCTTCTACCCGACGGAACCCCCTTGATCACCTGGGGCATTAGCGGAGATTTTGGCAACTCGACCTCCCAAATTTGGTGCTCACGCTTTGAGAACGGTGCATTCACCACGCCCATTGGTGTCGTGCAAGCCCCTGAGGAGCCGCTTTTGTATGGTTTTGGAGGCTATGATGTGGCGGTGTCGGACAGTCAGGTGTTCATTGTGTTTGAACAACAGCAACAGGGGATATTTTTGGCAAGGTCGGATGACAGTGGCTCCACGTTTGGCTCGCCAACATTGGTTCAAGGCACGGTTTCAGGAGGTTATGCAATTCTGTCGTCCATCATAGTAGACGGCACTGGCAACCCAGTGGTCAGTTACATCCAATACAAAAACGGAACAGCTAGCTACGAAGTACGCAGATCACCCGATGGTGGCTTCAACTTCGAGCCCTCGGTAATGGGCAATGCACCCGCACCCGGCGGCGAAGTCTGCGAGTGCTGCATCTCCGACTTATTGGCTTCTGGAGATTCGATTTGGTTGTTGTTTCGCAACAACAATCAAAACCGCCGGGATATTTGGGTGAGTCGTTCCACCGACCTGGCGGCTACGTTTGATACGGCTACCGATGTGGATGCAACAGACTGGCAACTAGACTTTTGCCCCGTTGCCGGACCGCGTATGGCGCGTTCGGGCGACAGCCTGATTACCGTTTGGATGAGCGCGGCTAACGGTACAAGCCGAGTGTACCTGAACACGCTGCATTCTGGTACGATGCAAGCGGGATTTCAATTAGATTTTCCTACGCCATCAGCACCACAAACGGCACAAGGCCAGGCTGATGTGGCCGCTGTGCAGGATACGATTGGGATGGTTTTTGTAGAAAATTCTAAAGAAATCGTGTTTCATTTTTCCACCCTTGGCGCGGCTGGTTTACCCGCTCAAAGTACACGTTTCGCGGTGCCGGATCATACCCTGCATTTGCCTTCAATCGAATTCCGAAACCGGGTTTTTCATCTTGTTTATTCAGATCCTACTGCTGGTCAGGTGCTATACCGGCAAGGGGTTTTGACGGGTAGTAGTAGTGTCAACGCGGAGATACAGCAACAGCGTGTTGTAGTGTTCCCCAATCCACTGAATTTGAATACACTTTTGACTGTAAAAATGAATCTGATCCAAGCAGGAGACGTCAATTTTGAACTGCAGGATGCGAGCGGAAAAGTTGTTCAAACCTATTGTTTTCCTGGAGAACAAAGCGGTGATCGAGTTTTTTCGCTCAAAACTGCTGGTCTTCCGCCAGGGGTTTATTTCCTGAGATCATATTTGGGAGGAAAGGTATTGGGGGTAGAAAAAGTGATTTTGAAATAAATTGGGAATAATACCTTCTCAAAAAACAGAAAAAATCAGAACGTGTAAATGAAGGCAAGATCAAAACACTACATCCGCCGAACCCACCGTTGGCTGGGTGTGCTCATTGGCATTCAATTCCTCGCTTGGACCCTTGGCGGCCTTTATTTTTCGTGGAGCGACATGGATGAAGTACATGGGGATTATGAAAAAAAAATGCCGCTGTTGTTAGCCGCGAATGAGCTTTATATCTCCCCAGCTGCAGCAATTACCAGTCTACGTCTATCAGCCCGGGTGGATAGCCTTGCCGACCTGCGCTTGG
>JBJXFD010000670.1:0-5336 GCA_046153985.1 Saprospiraceae bacterium | reverse complement strand
TGAAAAGCCTGCAGGCTTATGACGAGAACACCTCCATAGATTACAAACTCAAGGGGATGCTGCAGGGGGTGCGCGCGCTGCACCGGCGGGCACATTTCGATGAATGCCTGCAAATCCTGACCAAAGCAGGAAAATTAGCGCAGGAGTACGAAAAATTCGGAACCCTGCTCGAAGTGCTCCATTGGGAAAAACTGGTGGCTTATGCCCGGGGCGATATTGACGGGTTAGATAAGCGCTTAGGTGAAATTGAGCAGGAAGAAGCCCTGTGCACCGAACGACTCCAAAACCTCAACGCCTACCAGAATCTTTTTTATGCGAGCTGGCTGAGCATCCGCAAAAATGCCTTGCGCCCCGCTTCGGGCGACGACACTCCATCGCTGTCCGGGCAACCGCTGCTCCAGGATGAAAGCCATGCGCTGTCGCACCAGGCGCGGGTTTTGTACTACCGCGTCCGGTCTATTTTTAGCTATGCAGAAAAGGATTATGCCGGATTTTATGAAATGAGCCGGGTCTTGATCGGGATTATGGAATCGAAGCCGCTCATGTTGCGGGAAGACGTTTCTGAATACATTTCGGCGCTGAGCAATTATTCGGTGAGTTGCGGCTACCTTGGCGATTACGAAGGCGTGCGGGAATGCCTGAAAAAATTGCGCAGTGTGCAACCCAATACCCGCGACGACGAGTTGAAAATACATCGCCAATACTACACCAATGCTTTTCGGTTGTGCATTGTAACCGGCGAATTTAATGAGGGACTTCAGACGCTGGAGCAGCACTTGGAAGAAGTAAAACTCTTTGATAAAGAGCAGTTTGAGCGGAGTAGTTTCTATTTTCAGTATTTCTACATCTACTTCGGCGCCGGCGATTTTGGCAAAGCGCTGGATTACCTGAACGAATGGCTGGGGCTGCCGCGGAGCGTGGAACGCCAGGATCTGCAAAGTTTGGCGCGTATCCTGAATCTCATCATTCACTATGAGATGGACAATTACCTGTTGCTTGATTCTCTGCTGCGTTCAACGCACCGCTTCCTGAACCAGCATAAAACCATGCTGCTGTTCGAGGTGAGCCTCATCCAGTTTTTGCGCAAAGCGGTCAAGGCCGGTCACGCAAAAGAAATACAGGAAGCCCTTCAGCAATTGCGTCAGGATTTTGACACCCTTTCGGACAAACCCGCCGAAAAAGCCATGCTGCAATTGTTTGACTTTGAATCCTGGATTGAAAGCAAGCTGTCGGGGCAGGCTTTCAGTTACATTGTGCAGGAAAAATACAAACGGCTTTTGCTTTCAGAAAAGCATTAGCAAAAATAGCGCCCGCTATTCCGGGTCTTCGTCGCCCTGAACAACGGTCGGCGTAGCAATACCGTTGGAGGTGAACCGAATGTCAATTTCTCCCCACTTGGAAAATTTTACCTGGCGGCGTACCTGAATAATGCTTAATCCACCTTTGATTTCGGTTTGTTGCGCTTCATTCAGTGTTGTTGCTGCGAATGCATCTAAGTTGAGCTTTTTCATAAAAACGTAATTTTTTAGAATGGAATCCTATCGGATTGCAAAATAAACATAAAACGCGCAACCCTTCACGCCAAAAAAAATTAAAAGTCAGCTTTCAGACGAAAATAATACGGGTGACGGTGGACGGGAGACGGTGGACGGCCTGCCCAGGACATCGGGGGTGGACGGTGCGCGGAAGGCGGTAGGGCGCGACCCTCGCGGTCGCCCCGAGTGTCATTTCGATGAGATGACAAGATAACAAGTCGGCAGAACGGGGCTGCTTTCCGTTGGCAGCAACTTTTTCGGCTGCTGCCAACGAAATACTGCTCGCGTGCTGGCGGTAACTGAGCTGGTGGCTGAGCGTAGTAGAAGCCAGTCGAAGCTCCGCCTCGCGTGTGTCATTCCCGGCAGGGAATCCGGGCTCCCCCCGATTTCAAGGTCTGCCAACTAAAGTTGGCGACCACGGCTACTTCGGCAAAAACGTAATCCCCTGCAACGCCGCCTGATTTGGCTCGCCCGGATCGTTGGGCCTGCTGACGAGGTAGAGGTTGTGGCGTTTCCCGTCGGTCACCGGCTGCATCGAAATGGTCAGGGTGGCAAGTTCGTACGCTGCTTTTGGAGGCGCGCCGCCGCTGCCTTTCAAGATTGCTTCGCCCAATTTTTTGCCGTTGGGCGCATCGAGGCGCAACTCGAAGGTATAACCGAATTGCGGCGCAAACTGCCAGCCCATCGCTAAGGTTGCCGCGGAAATCCCCGTGAGATCCAGACTATCCAAACTAAAGGAACCGGCAGCCTTTGGGGTCATCAGCAGGTGAAGTCCGCCAAAGTCCAGGCCGGTAAAACCTACCAGATTGCGGGCATTATCAAAACCCAGGGTGTTGTTTCTGAGCGTCAGCGAGGCCATACCGCTTAAGGGCTGAATGTCTTTGCCTCCTTTGTCGGTATAACTTGCCGAGAGGATAAAAACGCCATTGTTGTTGGGCTTTTTCCCCAACGTTGGGGAAACTGAACCACTCGGCGGCAACGATTTTTTGGCCTGCTGCTCCGACGGCGCCAACGATAGAATCCAGGCAACAATCTGCTTTGCATCTACCTCCTTGAGGTCCGGATTGCCGGGCATGGCCGTTTCGCCCCAGACTCCAGCGCCGCCTTTCTGGATTTTACCCAGCAGGTAAGTCGTGGCATTGCGGTCTTTCTGGTATCGTTTTGCAATGTCCACAAAAGAAGGCCCAATTGATTTTTCGGCCTCTTTGTGGCACGCTTTGCAAACCACCGATTCCATGATGCTTTTCCCGGGCATAACGGCTCCGGCAACTAAGTGGCCAACGGGCAAAGCCGCCTTGTCGGGGCTGTCTAAGTAATCCGCCGAGACAAAAACACCGGCTGCTGCTGAAACTATAGACGGGTCGTCTTTATCAAAAACGCTGACCGCATAGCGAACGGGTTTGTTGGGGAAATAAAAGGTCTGGTTGCCGGTAAGGGCAATATTGACTACCGGCGCTTCATTCCCGGCGTAAATGCCGAGCGAACTGCTTTTCGTCGTCGCATTTTTGTCATCGCTGACCTGCACCGCAACGGTGTACGCGCCCACTTTGTCAAAAGTATGTTCGAGACGGGGCTCGGTGGTTTGTTTTTTTACATCGTTGCCCAAATCCCAGTTATAGGTCATTTGATCGTTTTCCAGATCAACCGCATCTACGGTGAACACGACGGACAACGGCAGGGCTCCGGAAGTTTTATCAGCGACGAGGTTGTTTACTTTGGGTGCGCGGTTGCCGGCGTTGAAATCAATCCGAGACAGGCCGGAATCGAGGTTTTGGGTAAACCATCCAGTGCCGTATTCCAACAAATACAACTGCCCGTCGGGCCCGATTTCCATATCAATAATCGAATTGAATTTCGTGTTGGGCATGAATGGCTCCATTTTATCAAAATCGCCATTGGGTTGCAGCGTCACCGCTTTTATCCAGCCCCGGATCCAGTCGTAAATGATCAATTTATCGTTGTAATAAGCTGGCAGACGCGTTGCTTCCGGGAATAGATCCGCGTAATAGATCGGGCCAGCCATGGCATTTCTTCCTCCGGTTCCGGTTTGTGGAAAATCGGGAGAAGCGGCATATGGATACCAGATAAAGGCCGGTTGGGCTGGCGGCAACTCCTGAATGCCGGTGTTGTTGGGGGAGTTATTGACAGGCTTTTGCGGATCGAAAGTTTGGCCCGAAGCGCCGGTGCTGTAATTGTAAGCCCGGTAAGGGTAGTTGTCGCCGATAAAAAGCGGCCACCCAAAAAAGCCTGCTTTTCGAGCCTGGTTGACCTCGTCGTAGCCCCTGGGGCCGCGCACATCCAAGCTGTCGTTGTTGGCGTCGGGGCCAACTTCCCCCCAATACAAAAATCCATTTTTCTGGTCTACCGAAATGCGGTAAGGATTTCGGTTGCCCTGAACGTAGATTTCCGGGCGGGTTCCTTGTTGGCCTTTGGGGTAAAGGTTACCATCCGGAATTTCGTAGCTGCCGTCTTCTTTGACGCGGATGCGCAGGATTTTACCCCGCAGGTCGTTGGCATTGCCCGAGGAACGGCGGGCATCGTATTGCTCGTGTCCGGGGCGGTCGTCCAATGGCGCATAGCCGTGGTTGACGTAGGTCTGATTTGGTTCGTCAAACGGAGTGGAATTATCGCCCGTAGAAAGGTACAACAGCCCGTCTTTGTCAAAAGCAATAGAGCCGCCGGTGTGGCAACAAATATCGCGCTGGGAATACAACTCCAGGATAATCTGCTCCGTCTTGATATCTAAAGTATCGTTTTCAAATTTGAACCGCGACAGGCGATTCACAGAAGTATCTGCCGGGCTGTAAAAAACAAAAACGTAGTGATTTTTTTCAAAATTCGGGTCGGCCTGGATGCCCATCACGCCTTCTTCGGCATTGACCCCGGGAACGTTGGCTTTAAAATACGCATCAAAAAACCCGACCTGCTTCGTCTCGCCGGTTTCATTTTTGTACAACATGATCTCTCCGCGCCGCTGGGCAACCAAAATATCCAGATTTGGCAGGATAGTCATTTCGGTGGGTTCGTAAAAAACGCCGGAAGACAGCATGGTTTTTGAAAAACGGTCTTCTTCGGGCACGGGCAGCGTCCGGGCTTTTGAATAGTCGAGCTTTTCATTTTTGCCAATGGCGTATTTGATCCCGCCCAGGATTAGTTTGAGAAAATCCGGCTCGGTGAAGGATTCTTTGGTATGGCCCAGTGCGGTATAAAAAGCCCTGCCGCCGTCGTAGTTGTGGTACCACGACATGGGGTGGTTATCGCCGTTTTTGCCGCCCTTGTAGGTTTTTTCATCAATGGTCATCAACACCTCGACTTCCGGGTTCATTTTTTTGAAGCTGTACCATTCATCGGTGCGCTTCCACTGATCCGGCAGGTGTTTGGTCGCTTCGTGTTTATGATCGGAAACGTGCAGTACGCCTTCCTGCACGTTATTAAAGGTATCAGACATCCCTGGATGTTCCAGAAAGTATGCCCCGGCAAGGCGCCCATACCAGCCCCATTCGTACTCGGTATCCGTTGCAGCGTGGATACCCACGTATCCGCCACCAGCCTGAATATAGCGCTCAAATGAAGCCTCCTGATAGTGGTCAAACACATCGCCGGTTGTGCTCAGAAAAACGACCGCGGAATATTTAGAAAGGGTATCGTCTCTGAACCATTCCGAATTGGTCGTCGTATCTACTTTAAAACCATTTTCCGCACCCAACTTTTCGATGGCAGCAATGCCATCAGCGATGGATTCGTGGTGGTAGCCCGCGGTTTTACAAAAAACCAAAACGGCAGGTTCGCCGGAACGCTTGT
>JBJXFD010000664.1:0-10922 GCA_046153985.1 Saprospiraceae bacterium | reverse complement strand
ACAATATTAACCCCAGCGCTTACCTGACCGATGTCTTGAGTCGTATCCCTGAGCATTCCATTAACCGCATTGCTGAATTACTCCCTGATCAGTGGGGAGCGTAGTGGACTTGGCCGGAGGGATACATAGAATTGGAACGCGCTGATGGCGTAGCGGAGCAGTATTCGGGGGAGGTGGTGTTGGTAAGGTGAGAAAGGGCAAATTTGCAAGGGGCGAAAGGCAAGGAGCAAAGGGCAAACTTGCAAGTAGGCAAGAAGCAAATTTGCCCACTTGCGTGTCTGCCAATTTGCCTCTTGTCTATTCGCAAACTTCACCCTAAAACCCCGGACAACCCAACTGCCGTCCGCCACGTCCATTCCCGCCATCGCCAAATTTAAAAGACAGCGTGACGCCGCCCATGAAATACCAGTCGTCAAATTTGCCGCCCCGAGTATAGATGATCTCATCCTCTTCCGGGTTTTTAATGGACGGGTTGCTGAGTTGAGCCGCTAAGGTGCCATTGCCAGTCAAAATATCTATGTAGTTGACTTCTTTGGCGCTGACGTCGTCAAGGTAATCGGTAAACAGTTTTCTGCCGCCGAACTCTAAGCCCAATGTCCAGACTTCTTTGAAAATGAATTTTAGTCCGCCGCCGGCAGGAATACAAAGCTGGGTCAGCGAATAGGGGTCATCGTACCCTGGCAAGCCCTGACCTTCCGTGCCTAAAGGATGCAACTCAATCCAGCTGTCATCAAACAGAGTTTCCGGATTGAAATGGTAAACTCCAACCCCGGCATAAAGATAAGGAACCACCTGCGTGCCTTTGGGCGACCCGAGCCGGAACAAATTCACCTCGCCGGTGAGCGCCACTTCAAAAATTTGCGTCCTGAAGTTGATCCCCCTGTTTTCAAAGCCGATGTTGGCATCGTCGCCTTCCACTTTGGCTAAGCTGGCGCCAATACGCATCGAAAACGTGTTGTTGAAATTTTTCCTCATGAAGATCCCGAAAGCAGGATTGAGCTCGTTGAAATAAAGGCCAAATTCTTTGGGCGATAAGTCGCCACTGTAAAATGAAGCGCCGCCCATAAGGCCCAATTCGAGCGGTTGTGCAGTACTCCAAAGCCCCCCCAGGAGCAGGATCAATAAAAGGAATGACTTTTTCATAAGGAATGAAGCATGTTTAAGGATGATAATTTCGGCTTTTAACGTCGGAAGTTGTCAAAATCTTATCTGCATGACGATTAATTCATCTTTCCTTTTTGGGGTATTTGATTGAATCAGCGTTCAAATGAAATAAACTTCTACTTTTGCCCCCCTGATACATAACCAAAATAGTCGGTTAACTGTTTTCATCACGATGTGAATGCAGCCGATGGCCGCACCAATTTCTTTTCATACAATCTATATGGCCGCATGAGTATGCGCAATGGTCGGGCTTCAGCGCCCAAGAGCGAAGAACGCACGCCCCTTACCCGCGAAAAGCTTCGGCAATCGTTGATTATTTTCCGCTACCTGCTGCCCTATAAATGGGCGTTCATCAGTGGCATGTTTTTCCTTGCCGCGGGGAGTTTGCTGTTCCTCGGCATCATGAAAGTGCCGGGCGAACTGTTCAATGTCATCGCCGGGAAATCGGAATACGGGGCTTCGCTCAATCAATTGTTCCTGTTTCTTTTGGTATTGCTGGCCATCCAAAGCATTTTTTCTTACCTGCGGGTGCAGTTATTTGCCTTAGTCAGCGAAAAAAGCATGGCCCTGCTGCGCACCGATTTGTACCAAAAGCTCATCACGCTGGGCATTCCTTTTTTAGAAAGCCGGCGCGTAGGCGAATTGACCAGCCGGATTTCTACTGATGTCACCCAGGTTCAAAATGTATTTTCCATCACGCTCGCAGAGTTTTTGCGGCAGATCATCATTCTTGTAGGCGGCATTGCCATCATTGTGATTACGATGCCAAGACTTGCATTGACTATGCTGGCCACTTTCCCGGTCATTGTTATCCTGGCGATGTTTTTCGGAAGGCATATCCGGAAATTGATGAAAGACCGCCAGGATAAATTGGCCGAGACAAATGTGGTGGTGGAGGAAACCATGCAATCCATCCAAACCGTGAAAGCTTATACCAATGAATGGTTTGAAATAAACCGTTATGGCCTCAGCCTCAAGGAAGCCGTGCGCTTGTCGCTGAAAGGGGCGCACCTGCGCGGTTTGTTTGCAGCTTTTATCATTTTTGTCATGTTTGGAGCGCTGTTTTTCATCATGTGGCGGGCGGCGCTGATGGTGCAGAGCGGCCAGATGCTGGAAGGCGAATTGGTTGATTTTGTGGTTTTTACCGGCATTATCGGCGGCGCCATTGCCAGCATCGGGAGTTTTTATACCGAAATCGTGTCGGCCATCGGGGCCACGGAACGCATCCAGGAAATCCTGAAGGAAGATTCTGAAGTGGAAATCACCCCGCCTTCTGACCACCAACTGCCCCGCCTGAGTGGTGAAATTGACTATGAAAACGTGCATTTCTCCTACCCTTCCCGCTCGGATATGCCTGTTTTGAAAGGGATTGACCTCCACATTAACCCTGGTGAAAAAGTTGCCCTCGTAGGCGCAAGCGGCGCGGGAAAATCAACCATTGTCCAGCTTTTGCTGCGTTTTTACCAGGCCCAAAGCGGTACCATTCGGATGGATGGCCGGGACATTCTCAGCTATCCGCTTACGCATTATCGCCGCAATATTGCGATTGTGCCCCAGGAAGTATTGCTTTTTGGCGGCACCATCCGCGAAAACATCCTGTATGGAAAACCGGATGCCACGGACGCTGAAATTACGGAAGCATCCAAAAAAGCAAACGCGTGGGATTTCATCATGTCTTTCCCGGATGGATTTGAGACCTTAGTTGGGGAACGCGGCATCAAACTCTCGGGCGGTCAGCGGCAACGTATCGCCATCGCGCGGGCCATTCTGAAAGACCCGGCTGTGCTCCTGCTCGATGAAGCGACTTCCTCTTTGGATGCTGAATCGGAAAAAGCGGTCCAGGATGCGCTGAATAAACTGATGAAAGGCCGAACTTCCATCATCATTGCGCACCGGTTGGCGACGATTCGGGATGTGGATTGCATCTATGTGATTGACGGGGGTCAAATTGTGGAAAAAGGCACCCACGATGAACTTTCTTCGATTGAAGATGGCGCCTACAACGTTTTGGCAAAATTGCAATTTGACGTCATCGCATAATGGCGCCATTTGTCTAATATCTAACGTCTAATATCTTATATCTCAATACCATGAGTTCGATCAAAAAAACTGCGCAAATCAACATCATAGTCAGCTTGGACGAAAGCGGCATTCCGGCTAAAATGGAATGGCAAGCTGAAGGTCAGGAACTTCAAGCCTGCAAAGCCATGTTGCTTTCCCTGTTCGACGAAACGACGAAGGATACCCTCAAAATTGACCTTTGGACAAAAGAAATGCAGGTGGTGGAAATGGATCGTTTCTTTTTCCAAACCCTGCGCGCAATGGCAGACACCTACCACAAAGCAACTCAGAATCAGGCGCTTGCCGCGGATATGCAACGGTTTGTGCAGTATTTTGGGGAGCAGACGGAGATTTTGCCAAAGCCTGAATAAGGCTCTGGAAGTGTAGTTTGGCAGCGCTTGTGGTCGCCGGCTTCAGCCGGCAGACCCCAAAATCGGGCAAAGCCCGGTGGAATAGTACACGCGAGGCGGAACTTCGACTTCGCTCAGTTGCCGCCTACGCGCGAGCAGAAAACGTCAAATGCTTTGCCTCTTACAAACTTGCCTCTTACCTCACCTTGTCAAAAAAACGTATCCGTTGAATCGAGTGCCGGAAAATCTATCGGCAGCAACGTATCCGCCGCCAGCGAATCAGCCATCAATTCTTCTGCTGATTTGATCCGCATGGTACATTCCAATTCGCGGGAAATCTCGGGCGGCAGCTCCGGGAATTTTGACTCTTTCCAAGCCGCAAAAGCCGGGTCTTCCAATAGTTTTTTCATAAAAAATCCCCAAACCGGTAAGGCAGTCGCTGCGCCCTGGCCATTCTCGAAATTGCGGAAACGCACCAAAGGAGAATCGCCCCCTACCCACGCGCCGGCAACCAGATTTGGCGTAAAGCCAATAAACCAGCCATCTGCCTGGTTTTGGGTAGTACCGGTTTTACCGGCGATCGCATAGTTATACAATCCATATTTCCATTTCAGACGGCTTGCAGTGCCGTAAGAGGCAACCGACTGGAGCATGTGTGTCACCATGTCGGCCTGGGTTTCGGTCAGGATTTGCTCGGGTTGTCCCTGGTCGAAACGGGCCAATATTTTTCCGTCGTGCGTTTCGATGCGGCTGATGACGATTGGTTTGGTTTTCCGGCCTCGACTGGCAATGGCGCCAAACGCGCCAACCATGTCATAAAGCGACACTTCTGCAGTGCCCAATGCGATGGAAGGCTCTTCCGGAATTTCCCCGGTAATGCCCAAACGGCGCGACAAGTCAATCACTGGCTGCACGCCCGTGCGCATGATGAGTGAAACGGAAATGGTATTCACAGAATTGGTCAGCGCGCCCTGCATAGAGTAGGAACCGCCGTATTTGCCGTCGGAATTTTGCGGCACCCAATCGTCTTCGTCTTTACCTTCCGGGCTGATGTGGGGATCCGGGTCGTCCCGGCGCGGGTCTTTGATGGCCCAGTCTCCTTTTGCGTATTCGTGATAAACCGTCAGGCGGTTCGGCAATTGCTCGCAGGGGGGAATGCCGCTGCGCAAAGCCTGTGCGTATATAATGGGTTTGTAAACGGAACCGGTTTGCCGCTGTGCGCGGACGTGGTCGTACTGAAAATGATCGTAGTCAATGCCCCCAACCCAGGCGCGGATATAACCGGTGTAAGGTTCCATCGCCATAAAACCCACCTGAAGCAAGGCAAAATGGTAGCGGACGGAATCTAACGGACTCATTTCCACTTCGGTGTCTCCTTCCCAACTAAAAATGGTCATCGGGATTTTTTCTTCAAATTTTGCCAGGATCTCAGCCTCGGACAGGCCTTCTTCCACGTGTTGTTTGTAGCGCTTCGATGCCCGCATGGCCTGGTCAATTACGGCGTCGTCTCCCCAGGGTTTCTGGCCGCGCCAGTGGCGGTCGAACGTGCTTTGCAACTGGCTCATTTGTTCTTTCACCGCTTCTTCCGCAATGCGCTGAATGTCAGAATTCAGGGTGGTATGGATTTTCAGACCATCTTTATAAAGATCGTAAGGATCGCCATTGGGCTTGCGCATTTCCGACAGCAATTGCAGCGCTTCCTGGCGAACAAATTCCCGGAAATACGGCGCAACGCCCTGGTTGTTGACCACCGGGTTGTAATTGGTGACCAAAGGCAATTGCTGCAAAGAATCGCAAAGGGGTTTGCTGAGGTAGTTGTTTTTCAGCATTTGCGAAAGCACTACGTTGCGGCGTTGTTTGGTTCGATCCGGTGCTTTGGCGGGGTTATACGTTGAGGTCGCCTTCAGGGACCCGATCAACGTGGCGCCTTCTTCAATCGTCAACTCAGCCGGAGCTTTGCTGAAAAAGCGCCGGGAAGCAACATCAAGCCCGTAAATATTTTCGCTGAATGGCACGGTATTCAGGTACAGCGCCAGCAATTGTTCTTTATTGTAGGCGCGCTCGAGCCGGCGGGCGGTAATGATTTCACTGATTTTGTTGATGGGCAGAGAAAGCACCATATAGTTTTTGCGCTGAAAAAGGTTCTTAGCCAATTGTTGGCTGATGGTACTGCCTCCGCCGCCGGAATCATCCCGGCGCAAAATGGTGCGGAAAAGTACCCGGCCCCAACTGCGGTAGTCTATGCCTTTGTGCCTGAAGAAGCGTTCGTCTTCCGTAGCCACCAAAGCCTGGATGGTGTGTTTCGGGATATCTTCGTATTTGACCACGGTGCGGTACTGGTTGAAATACCTTCCCAACAGCACGCCGTCCGCAGAATAAATTTCGGAAGCAATCTGGGTTTGCACCTCGCGCAGTTCGCGCACAGAAGGCACAGATAGCGCAATGCCCATCCAAAACAAGATGAGCAAAGCGACTAAAACGCTAAATGCCCGTGTTGGCCAGGCAATCCATTTTGACAGCCGCGGCCATTTTTGCTCAAAACGCCGCCACGGCCCCCAGACGTATCCCCATGCTGCGCGTGTTTTTTGTCCTGCTACTTTTAGTTGCTGTTGCCACTTCATAAAAGAGGGTGAAGATTGGATTGAATACTGCAATGCTTTCTAACGCAAAGCTACGTTTTTCGGACATACGGGAAACAGGGAAATTTTCAACATTTCCTTTAGAGCTTGTTCGGGAAATCTCCGAACAAACGCTTATTGCTTCCGCAACAACCTTAAAGTGTGCTTTAATCCTTTGTTGCTGGCCCATCCCCCGTGTCCGGGAATGACGTATTTCCGTTTGCGACAAGCCTTCATAACCCGCCGGATCGAAGTTTCCCATTCGTCCAGCATTGCATCGGCAATATTGCCCAAGCCATCACTTTCTGTGCTTTTTACAAAACACCCTCCGTACAAGACCTTTTAATAATTGTCACTGTCTGAGAAGTTGCTCAACAAAAATGTGAGTCCGATTTGCGGCATCAGCAACGTCGTGGGAGAGGATTTTTCCTCAAACGCGTCAATGGGTTCGTCGTAGTTGACATTGTCGCCGGGTTTGCGCACTAAGTAGCTGGCATTTGCGCCAGGCAGGAAAGCACAACGCAGGTCAAGCAAAATGCCCTGGGAGCGTGAAATATCAAATTGGATGCCCAATGCGCCGCCATAGCTGAAAGCCCAGTCGCCGGTTTCTATGCGACTTTCTTCGTCATTATTATCCGGATCGCCGTCGTTGTCATCTTCAATGAGGCGGGTACGGGTGAACAGGTTTTTGGTTCCCACCATGCCATCGAGGTAAGGCCGAACCGGGCCGTTGATATTGGGTTGGATGCGCAACATACCGTGCATCATAAAAATGCTGTTGCTGGTGCGCAGTTCGTAATCTCTCAAAAAGCCGCCGACATTAACGGTGTAATCAATGGATTCGCGGTCGTAAGACATTCCGGAAAATTCAGCTCCGGCGTACAGCGGCAATTCGCCGAGTTGGAACAACAAGAGTCCGCCGCCACCGATGCCGATCCGGTCGAGGTTTTCTTTGAAATCCTGCTGGGGAATCCCCAACTGGAAGTTGCCGTTCAGGTAAACGCGCCAGGGGTTGCTGCTATCCGTCTCCTGAGCCTTGGCAACAGAGGTCGCAAGCAAAAAAAGCAAGCAAAAATTCAGGTATTTCATACGGGTAATTTTCTTACAAAAATAAGGGGTTCACACATTATGCGCACAAAACATTTGACATTCTTCGACCTTTGCCTATTTTTATGCGATGCTCTTACATGTAGAGCAGCCAGACGGCCATTTTTCAGGCATCAATGAAATTTGCCTGGCATAACGCAGTTATCGGCAAACACTTTATTATTATTCATCAAAAACCTGTTTAGGATGAAGTTTGAGATTTTTCAAAGCGAAACGAGCGACAAATTCTACTTCCGGCTCAAAGCCGGCAATGGTCAGATCATTCTGTCCAGCCAGGCTTATGCCAGCAAAGCCAGCTGTAAAAACGGCGTGGAATCCGTAAAAACCAACGCAGCCAGCGATGCCAACTTCGAACGCAAAGAAGCCGCCAACGGAAAGTTCCACTTCAATTTGCTGGCCGCCAACAAACAAATCGTCGGTTCCAGCCAGATGTACGCTTCAAAAGCGACCATGGAAAACGGCATCCAGTCGGTAATGACCACCGCGCCTCAGGCCAGTGTCGAAGACTTGACGGGAGGAAAGGAGTAGCGTTTTCCCGGAGTGATCTACCTAAAAAGACATGAGCCATCCCGAAAACTCGGGATGACTCATGTGCTAAATATATGAATCTGATCTAGTTTTTCACACGCTTGCTTTCGTCTTCCAGACCCGTTGCCCGGCGACGTGCACCTTTCACGTTCTGGTTGCCAAAGCGGTAGTTAAAGTTCAGCTTGATCTGACGCGATTCCCAGGCGCCCGAACCTCTGATAATCAAGCCCGGGATGGCGTCGCTGTAGCTGCGCCAAGGGGCCGTCATCAGGATGTCAGTTATGCTCAGTTTCAGGGTGCCTTGTCCTTTCAATACGCCCCGTTGAATACCCATGTCCAAAGATCCCTGCGGCTCGCTCAACCAGCTTCCGCCCCAGATGGATGCGGAGTTGAACCAACCCGAGATTTCATAGGTAAAGCCTTTCGGCAAAGTGAAGGTCTGCTCGGCGTAAAAATTCCAGGCGATCGGCGTTTCTGCTTCAAACTGGTATTCCGGAAAATTGGCCTTGTAAATGGATTTGTACATCGTGACGTTCACGTAGCCATTCCACCATTTTTTGATGGGCGTTGGGCTGGCTAAGCTGATGGCGTAGTTGTCCTGCGAAGCTAAGTTGCGGTAGTTGATGAAGCTTCTGTTCGGTTGGCTCGCATCAAATTCTACGATGTCTGTGATCAAATCCGTCGTGCGGGAATAATTCACACTCAAGGTTGCCATTTGCATGGCGGTATATTTCAATTCGTAGCTGTCGGCGTACTGCGGCTTAAGGAAAGGGCTGCCTTTGCGGAACGTCAACTCGTCCAAGCGCCACTCAAACGGGTTCAAATCCTGGTAGCTCGGGCGGTCAATCCGACGGCTATAGGTCACGTTCAGCGTGTGCATCGGGTGGAGTTGGTACGTCAGGGCTGCACTCGGAAACCAGTCAATGTAATCGCGTTCCACATAATCTTCCGGTTTTGCCGGAATGGATGGATCGCGTTCGAGGTCGCCAATCGAATGCGTATTTTCCATCCGCAGACCGGCTTGAACAGACCATTTTGCGGAAAGCGGCGTAAAGAAGTTGACATACCCTGCATTAACCCGCTCGGTGTACGTAAAATTGTTGCTTTGTTCGATGTCGCGTACGTTTTGATCGTCAACTACATTGAAAAAGTCGAACGTGTTGTCGGTTTTCACATTCGCGATTTTGAAGCCCACGCCGAGGGTGGTCGCTTTTTGCTTGCCCAATTTGCGCTCGTAGTCGCCCTTCACTGTCCAGATGTCAATGTCAGAAGGCGTGTCGGTTGCAAAAGCGCGCATGGAGAGCATTTCGCTTTCATCGGCATTTTTGTAAAAATTGGGTTGGAAACTTTCGTTTGTCGATCGGAAAAAACCGCGGTCTACGTCGAAAGTAAACTCATTGCCCAGCGTGTCCGCAAAACGGTAGTTGAAGTTAAAGTTCGCGTTGGTATTGTTTCCGCTAATCAAATTGGACGCAATCAGGATTGAATCAATGGCGGAGGGCGTTGCTGCCGGTGAAATCAAAGTCCGGCTATTGCTGTCCCACGAACGATTCATGAAATTGGTATTGAGGTTTGCCAGCACGCCGAAGGTATGCTTCGTACCCACCGAAAGGTCGGCGCCGATTTTCGCATTAAACGGACTGCCTTCGCTCACTTGTTTCTGGCGCTGATCGAACACTTTATCGTTCTGAATGCGGTACAAATTCATACTGTTGTACCATTCGTCATAGCCGCCGCTTGCGTTTCCGAAAATATTCACCGACTTATTGCGGTGGTTCAGGTTCAGGGAAGCATTGGCTTTCGGGCCTTCGCCGTACGCGCCGCTGAGGTTGACAGAGCCGTTGGTACCGAAGTTTTTGTTTTTCTTGAGGCGAATATTGACGATACCGGCATTACCAGATGCGTCAAACTTAGCGGAAGGGTTGGTGATTACTTCAATGGCTTCGATGTCGCTGGCGTTCATGCCTTTGAGCAGGTTGGCCAATTCTTGCGGGCTCATGTACGAGCGCTTTCCGTCGAGGTAGACTTCCACGCCGTTTTTGCCGCGCAATTGGATGTTTTCATTGTTGTCAATGACCACCCCCGGAGTTTTGCGCAGTAGTTCCAGGCCGTTCGAGCCGGCTGCCGTGATGCTCGCTTCCACGTTGAAGATGGTGCGGTCGGCTTTCACTTCGATTAGCGGCTTTTTGGCAGCAACCGTAACCGTACTCAATTCCGTTGCCTGGATGCCTAATTTGACAGGGTCGAGGGCCAGGTCGCCCGCATTATAATTAAAAACAGGGCTGTAGTACTTATCATAGCCAATCAGGCTGATATGTAGGTAATACTCGCCTGCTTTCGGGTTGGGCAATTCGTAAGCGCCGTCCAGTTCTGCAACAGCGCCTTTTGCAAGGGTGGAATCAGCGGCATTCATCAGCATTACTGTTGCAAAGTCAGCAGGTTTGCCGTCTGGCAACAAGGCCTTGCCGCTAATTTTTTGAGCTGTCGCAACGGACAGACCCAATGCCAGCAGGGCTGCTGACAGGAGTAATTTTTGTAACATCACAGTCGGGTTTGAAAAATAATTAAATGTCATCTCAATGTCAAATACGGACGCAAGTTGCATCGCATCCGGCGAATTCGAAGCCACACTTAGACCGAAAGGTTCATTTAACCGATCAGTAGGACTATGTTTCGACGAACGGCGGATACTAACATTGCTAAAAAAGAGGATGCCAAAAGTGGGGGAATACCACTATGCAGTGGGGAAAGATTGGTAAAGTAAAAGGGGAAAAGATTTGAGGATTTGAAGATTTGAGGATTTGAGGATTTGAAAATGACCACACACAAGATATTGGTTGTCAAATTGATAAGAC
The DNA here is from genome assembly GCA_046153985.1 of Saprospiraceae bacterium. GTDB lineage: Bacteria > Bacteroidota > Bacteroidia > Chitinophagales > Saprospiraceae > JABWAJ01. The sequence continues at coordinate 239 of JBJXFD010000664.1, read as the reverse complement.
AAACACCGTGTGCTTTAGGGTTTCAACAAAGGCGGGGCAAAAAAAGGGAGGTTGGATCGTTGTGGTCGTTGTGCCGTTGTGTGAAAAAGACTCCGCTCGCGCGATTGCGGTAGCTGAGCGAAGTCGAAGCTCCGCCTCGCGTGTCCTATTTTTCGGGTTTTACCCTTTGCTGTCTAAAACGCTGTGGAACACAGCATTTTCTTCCGCGTTGTCCGCGTTCGCAGCGTCGTCCGCGTTCC
>JBJXFD010000663.1:0-7002 GCA_046153985.1 Saprospiraceae bacterium | reverse complement strand
GTAGGAGAAGATATCCGTCACCTTTCAGCGATACTTCGCCAGATTCGGGCAATTTTGGCGCCATATCCGGCTGCCCGGGCCGCCATAGATATTGCGCTCTACGATGCTTTTACCAAAATGCTCGGCATCCCCCTGGTTGATTTTCTCGGCAAGGCGCACGAAGGGTTGCCCACCTCCATTACCATCGGTATCAAATCGCTGGAAGCTACGTTGGAGGAAGCGGCGGAGGACGTTAAATTGGGCTTTCGCATCATCAAACTCAAAACCGGATTAGAGGTAGAAAAGGACATCGAGGTTTTTCGAAAACTCCGCGAAACGGTAGGCGCCGACGTAAAAATTCGCGTAGATGCGAACCAGGGATACTCCATTCCCGATCTGCTCCGTTTTGTTGACGAAACGATGGATGCAGACGTGGAATTCATCGAACAGCCCTTCAAAGCCGGGCACCAGCACTGGATGCTGCAATTGCCCCAACCCGTGCGACAGCTTTGTGCTGCCGATGAAGACCTGCACAATCCTGCCGACGCCATGCGCATGGCCGTCCCGAACCGGCCTTATGGAATCTACAACATCAAGCTGATGAAATGCGGCGGCGTGGGCGAAGCACTACACATTGCGGAAGCGGCCCATCGCTTTGGCGTCAGCCTCATGTGGGGTTGCATGGATGAAAGCATCATCAGTATCAGCGCAGCTTTGCACGCCGCCATGGCCAGCCCTGCTACACGTTATTTAGATTTGGACGGCAGTTTTGACTTGGCGCGGGACATTGTCAGCGGGGGATTTATACTTAAAGATGGGTACCTGTTTCCGAATGGCAAACCGGGACTGGGGGTTGAGCGTTTGTAATAATGCAAATTATACTTTCCCATGTTTGAAAAAATAACCGAATCGCCTTCCAATTACCGGCATTTAGAGCAAATGCCGGTGCGTGAATTGCTCGAAAACATGAACAGCGAAGACCAGCTTGTGCCGCTGGCCGTGGCGCGTGCCATTCCTCAAATTGAGCCATTGGTGCAGGTCATTGTCGAAAAAATGAAAGGGGGGGGCCGCCTTTTTTACATCGGCGCAGGAACGAGTGGGCGGTTGGGCATTTTGGATGCGTCCGAGTGCCCGCCAACTTTTGGCGTGCCGGAAGACTGGGTCATTGGGCTTATTGCCGGGGGAGACAATGCCATCCGAAAGGCCGTGGAATTTGCGGAAGACAACACCGAATTAGCATGGCGGGACCTGAGCGCCCATTTTATTGATACCCAGGATGTCGTGATTGGCATCGCGGCATCGGGCACTACACCTTATGTGGTGCAGGGATTAGCTACCTGCCGCGCCAATGGCATTGTTACCGGCTGCATAACCTGCAATCCCGACGCTCCGGTCTGCGAGCAGGCCGACTACCCCGTAGAGATCGCCGTGGGGCCGGAATTTGTGACTGGCAGCACGCGGATGAAATCGGGTACCGCTCAAAAATTAGCGCTCAACATGATCAGCACTTCGGTCATGATTCAGTTAGGGCGTGTTGTTGACAACAGAATGGTGGACATGCAGTTGAGCAACCACAAACTCGTCGAACGCGGCGCAAAAATGTTGGTGCAAGCGCTCGACCTGGCTTACGAAGACGCCGTTCGCCTGCTTACTGAACATGGCAGTGTCCGCAAAGCAATGATGTTCTACAAAGCCAATTCCGGAAAATGATGACAGCACGTACTTTTTTGATTGCAGACAGCGGCGGCACCAAAGCCTCATGGGCCCTGGCGCGGGATGGGAAGGTGATCTGGCAACAGCGCACGCCCGGACTGCCTCCCTCATTTTTAACCGATGCAGAGATTATTGGCCTGGCAAAATCCATTGCCGATCAACTCGTTTCCCCCATCGAAGGCGTCTATTTTTACGGCACTGGTTGCCGGGAGGTACATGCCAGTGCGCGGATGAAAAAGCTGTTGCAATACGTTTTTCCAAAATTCCCCTCGAAGTGGACACCGATATCCTCGGCGCTGCGCGGGCGCTATGCGGTGCCGAAGAAGGGATCGCCTGCATTTTGGGTACTGGGTCGAATGCCTGCCATTGCGCAAAGGGCGAGATTGTGCAGAATATTGGGGGATTGGGCTTCATTCTCGGCGATGAAGGCAGCGGCGCGGCGCTTGGTAAAACGTTAATTGCCGCTTATTTGAACCATGAACTGCCCGAAAACCTGCATCATGCCTTAGAAAAAGACTACGCCTTGCACCGGGATGAAATCATAGACGCGGTTTACCGCAAACCCGGCCCGAACCGCTATCTGGCTGCGTTTGCGCCTTTCGTGCGGCAATGGCTGGGGCATCCTTACATAGCAGCTCTTGCGGAGCAGCAATTCCAGGCATTTTTTGAAAAAAGTGTGCTGAAGTTTTCGGGGGACAAATCCATACCAGTCCATTTTACAGGCTCTGTGGCCACCCATTTTGAAGCATTGATCCGGGAAACTGCTCAAAAAATGGGCTTGCAGGCGGGTACTTTTCTGACGGATCCAATAGAAGGGCTTGCAGCTTTTCACCGCTAATGCACCGATTTCTTTAGTTTTGTAAAAAAAGCGCACCTTGGAATACTTGTCGCAACACATCGAAAGTTTGATTTTTGCCGCCGAACAGCCCATCACGCTGGAAGAAATGGGCAGCAGTCTGGAGGAAGTTTTTGGCCTGGCCTTCAGCGCAGAAGACCTGATCGGCTCCATTGCGGACCTGCAAGCGCGCTATCGGGGCGATGATTTCGCTTTTGAGATCGTCGAAATTGCCGGCGGGTTTCAGTTTTTTACCAAACCTTCCTACCACCGCACCGTTGGCGCCTACCTGAAGCAGACCATGAAAAAGCGCCTGTCGCAGGCAGCGCTGGAAACCTTGTCCATCATCGCCTACAAACAGCCAGTTTCAAAAAGCGAACTGGAACGCATCCGTGGTGTGAGTTGCGATTATGCCATGCAAAAACTGCTTGAAAAAGAACTGGTCACCATCACCGGACGAAGCGAAGGGCCCGGCAAACCGCTGCTGTACGGCACGAGCCCGAAGTTCATGGATTATTTTGGATTGCGCAGCATTGAAGACTTGCCCCGCCCGAAAGAATTCAAGGATCCGGATGAGAATAGTATTGGGGAGCAGGCGCCCATCGAAGAGGAGGTGTCTTAAAATGAAAAGGGCTGACAAATCTTGTCAGCCCTTTTCAGCAGATACCGATACTGTACATCTGCTTGTTTTGAAGGTCAGGTTAGCGTACCTAAGGTGGCTCAGGTTTGGAATGTTGCAATGACCGGCCCATGCCGCTACCTTCCTGTTTCGGATTACTGTTCATGTTCATGGATAAGGATTTTACTAAAACTTACAATAGGATTATGTACCAGTAAAAGTAAACATAATTTTTATTTGCGGTATAGCTGGTATGGAAAATTTTTGGAATGGCAGCAATCTACGGGTAAGTGGCATACAAACGGGCAACTTTTATCGAGTTCAAACGTACTTTAAAGAGCTACCCAACATTTTTTTGTTAAAACACGTTGATTTAGTTGCCTTCGTATGCCGGATCATCGTATTTTTAGTGATCATTCAAGCGACGAATTGCCGGACTTGAGGGTCTGAGACCATTATAGTAAACAATTAAAGCCATGTTCATCCTGAAGAAGCGCAGCAATGCAAAGCGCAAAGGGGGGGTTGAGGAGTGCCTGCAACGCATCGAGTTGGAGGCCAATGACGATTTGCGCATGGTGCTCGAGTTTGGTCCTCAGCATTTCACCACGCACGAATTGCATGGCATGCTCCGTAAACTGAACGAGCAATCGCGCTACATCCTGCGCCTGCGCGACCGCCTGCTGCCGAGCATCCTGCTGTTGTTTATTGTCCCGGCCATTGTACTCTTCGGAACCTTGAAATGGAAATCCCTGCTCTACGGCGTGTTTTTTGGCATTCCGATGACGCTGCTCCTGCTCATTGCCGCAGCCATCTATCTCACCAAAAAGTATCCTACCCTTAAAGACGCGCCATATTTGGATAAGATGATTCATCAGGAGTTGGAGCGGAGGAGAAAGGATGCGTCGATTTTTTGAGCGGAAGTTAATACTTTCAACTCTCATACTCACATATAATATGAAAGAAAGACATTTGGTCGACTGCTAAAAACTACAAGCTATGGCCGAAAAAAAGCTGAAAATCTTCACCTTAGAAGAATACTTAACATTTGAAAATCAATCAGATGTAAAGAACGAATTTGATCATGGCAGCATCGTTGCCATGAGTGGCGGCACTTTGAACCATGGAATCATTGGGAACAACATCAATACGGCACTCAACAATGCAGTAAAAAGCAAAGGAACAGATTGTGTAACCATCAATGGCGATGTCAGAATATACATAGAGAAGGCTGATTCTGTTGTTTATCCGGATGCGATGGTCATTTGCGGCGATATTCAGACGGCTGAACCCGATCGAAATGCCGTCATCAATCCGGTACTCATCATAGAAGTACTTTCCAAGTCTACGGAAAGCTACGACCGGGGCGATAAATTTCACAAATACTGCTCGCTTCCTTCTTTCAAAGAGTATGTTTTAATTGACCAAAATAAACCAGTCGTTGATGTTTTGTACAAAGAAACGGCAGCTTACTGGAAAATGGTCACAACGATTGGTCTGGACAAAAGCATCTATTTGAATACATTGGATTGCTTTATTCAGCTAAGCGATATCTACCGGAATACCCAAAATCTGGCAGTGCCGCAGTTTAAACTGGATCTGTAACCTCCAATAGTTCCCTAACGCCACCCCTCCCAATTCGGCAATTTCGTCGCCCACTCCACCATTTTAAAATTGGGTTCTTTCAAATCAATCCCCGCAGGTTCGCTGCGACCGCCGAGGTGTTCCTGCAAAAAGCGCTCGCCAATAGCCCAAAACGACTGCCAGTTTTCAGGTTGAGCATAGTCGTGGCCTTCTTCAGGATAGTAGCAATAAATGACTTCTTTGCCGGCGGCTTTCAGCGCAGCAGCCATGTTGTCTGACTGGCTTTTGAGCACGCGTTCGTCGCGGCTTCCGTGGCTGATGAGCAGGGGCTTTTTAATTTGCCGGATGTAATTAATCGGCGAGTGGCGACGCAGCAACGCCAATCCTTCCGGATCCTCCGGATTGCCAACACGCTCCCGCCAGTAAGGTCCTGAAGTATGCGGATTGTTGAACGCAGCTTCCAGATCGCCAAGGCCGTATAATGCAATGCCACAGGCAAACAAGTCGGGTGCGTAAGTAAGCGCGGCGAATGCCGCATATCCGCCATACGACCAGCCAAAGATACCCACCTTGTCGGGTATAGCCACCCCGCGCGCAATGGCTGCTTTGGCAATATCTACCAAATCCTGGTGCATTTTGTCGCCCCACTCGTGGGTGCTGGCGTCAATGAAGGCCTGCCCGTAGCCCGCCGCACCCCGGAACTCTGTATTGATTACGGCATAACCGCGATTGGCCAGGAGCTGAAGGTGGTTATTGATGAACCAGGTGTTTTGGTAAAACCCAACCCATGGCCCGCCGTGGACGTAAAGAATAGTAGGTAACGGTTTGTCCGGAATGCCATCGCTATTTTGATCCGAACCAGGCGGCAGATAAATCATGGAAGGCAATTCCAGTCCATCCCGAGCTTTTACCATAAAGGGTTTGCGCACCGAAAGCGTATAAGCCTCCAATGGGGTGTGTTCGCTAAAAAGGCGCGTGACCTGTCGTGCCTGCCGGTCGTAAAGGTAACAGACCGGCGGCCCACCGAAGAAATCCCTTATGAGCCAGTAGCGGTCGTCTGTGCTGCGTCCGGCAAAACTGACATCCCCACTGATCACCGTTTTCAAATAATCAAAGTCAGGGCGGAGGGATTCGTCCAACAAATACCGGTCGAGGGCACCAAAATAAGACACCACTGCCTGGGGTTTGCCGCTTTCCGGATCTATGGTCATTCCGGACGGGACCAGGTCTGCATGTGGGGGAGCATAAAGGAGTTGCACCTCACCGGTTTCCATGTTCAGCGATTTCAGACTGATTTTATCGCCTTCCCGTTCGGTGAGGTAAGCCATCTTGCCGTCGGGGCTAACCGAAACGACTGCTTCGGGAGCAAATACAAAACGGAGCTCGCTCCAGGTGTAACGCTCCACCAATTTCCAGGTGCCGTCCGGCAAACGCCGGTATAGGTCGTGCGCACCGCCCATATTGGGGCGTGCAGCGGCTATCACCCTAAAATTGGCATCAAAATAATAATCCCGAAAGGTTTCTGAACCAGTTTCTACGAGGGTTAACGCGCCAGTTTCGAGGTCTGCCAAAAAGGGGGCTGCCGTTGCGGCCTGCAGCAGCACAACTTGTTGAGGGTGGGCGGCGCTGCGGTGGATGATTCGGGCCGATTGCACACCGGGGAACGGCGTTTCGCGCAAAGCGCCGGATTCCGGAGTGAATTCGCCCAATTTCAACAGGTCTCTTTCGCGGAAAACAACCAGCAGGGTGTTCCGGTACGACCATTCCCACGACACCACATTGCCCGAAAGGGGGACTTTTTGTATGGCTTGCGGGCGGTCGGTTGCGATCCAGGTCAACTCACCGCCAGGCGTCAAAAAAGCAACTGTTTTGCCATCAGGCCGAAGTTTGGCGCTGGCCGATTTATCCGGCATTGCAAAAATTTCACGGCGCGGAATCACTGGCACGGCGCCTTTCCAGTGGTTCACTTTTCCGAACTGTGCCGGATCGAAATGCCCTTCCGAAATCGGTACGTTGGCTTTGACGTCGTTGTAATATTCCAATTGGAACAACTTATCATCCAGGTAAAACGCAATTTTGGTCTCCGTCCAGCCTTTTCCTGTCCGGATATGGTCTTCAAAAATGCCTTCTTCTTTCTGACCGTTTTCGTGCTTGATCATGCGCAGCAGAATCAGCCGCTCCTTTTCAATCCACAACTGGTTGGACGTTTCATCGCCCGGCGTTGCGCCGATGACATAAACCGCCTTGCCTTTCCAGGTACTTTCGTAGCCTTTGC
>JBJXFD010000661.1:0-5959 GCA_046153985.1 Saprospiraceae bacterium | reverse complement strand
ATAAACTTTGCTGCTTACGATTGCCTTTTCGGCGGGCACGCTTGCAGTTCTTAAAAACTCAAGTCCCTTTTTTCTTTCAGGCGTTTCAGGACTGACCTTCTTCATCATTTTTTCCAGCGCTACAAGCCCACCATACCTTAATTTGCCTTTCGCGGCCCCATCAAACACGTTCATAATCAGAACAAAACTACCGGGAAAAAATCCCTTTTGCTTGATTTGTTTATGCAGGTCGGCATAAAGACGGTCGTAAAGATCACTCCTATGTTCAGAAGGTACAACGCGTTGTTCAGAAGGATCGGATTTACTGATTACTGTAGACATTGTTTCTGCTTTTTTCAGTGGTTAACTTTACTGATGATTCCAGCTCTAAGGGCTCTTATTGATCACACAGTAAAATCTTCTGTAATATTTATTGTTGTTGGCAATTTTCGCCATGTCTTTCAGGTACCAGCCCGCAGATTTCTCGCGGTCTGAATGGATTAAAAAAGAGACTGCTTCATTGGCCAGTTCATGGCCTGCCTTCATCGCATTTTTCAGGCTATTGGAAGCGATAATCTCTTGAAATACGACTTCCTCATTGAATGCCTCCAATTCGCCTTTCAAAAAAGCGGTGATGGTACTCTCGGTCGTTTCTTCCCTTAAGTGGAAGAGCAACGGCAGCGTGATGTTCCTGTTTTTCAAATCGCTCAAGGCGTCCTGGGCTATTTTGGCTTTTGTATCCAACCCAAAATACGATGGCGCCCAATCGCAACAATCGTTTACAATTTGTCGCATAATCCCGAATCTGCGGGCGAAAGCAAGCAATTTCCTCCCTTCATTGGAAGTTTCAGACACCTTCATCAACTTCATAATCAACTGGGTGGTTAAGACAAATAAAGCGCCGCAGGTCAAGCTGATTTTTTTAAAATAAAGATCCGTAAAGGTTTCTTTTCCAACAAAATTAGTTGTGATTATTTGAATTACTTTTGCTTTTATCATGGAATCGGATAGCACAATAGCATCTGAAATATTTTTTTTCGACAGGGGTAAATCCCCAATTAGGCTCTGTCTGGTAATATTATTTGTCAGTAATTGCTTTTGAAATTCTTGTGAACGGATACTTTCATGTGATTCTGGCCAAATAAATTTATTGTTGTTTTTAGATATTTTTTTATATATATTTTTTAAATTGTAGCATTCGTTTTTCTGATAATGATCAAACGTGGCGCCCGTTTTTTCTATAAACTGCCCTATATCAACATAATAAAACATCAGTCCCGTAAAGTGCAGGATAAGTTCTCTTTCTTCAGGTTCAAGGCCGTTTCGCGTTCTCAGATATTGATACAGGTGATGTTTCAGTGAATCAGCCGAGGCGATATTGATTAAAGCTTCGGAAAGAATAGCTTTCCCTGATTTTGCGTCTAAAACCTGGTTGTGATAATACTGGATGGCAATGACTGCTTCTACGACAAGCGGAATGACCTGATGGAACAATTCCGGCTTTGATTTTATAGCCGGGCCTGAATTTTCTTCAAGGTATCTTGAAATGAGGTAAGCATAGTAGCTCCGTACACTTTGGGACTTAAACCTCGCTTCCAGGAGTGGAAATATTTCATTGGGAAAGTAACTGCTTTTAAACAGGTCGTACTCTTCCAGAAGAAGATCACGGGCACGAAGCATATCATTGTGGCGGTCATCTGGGCTCATATTCGGTTGACTTTAGTGAGCGCCAATAAAAATAGTGGATTTTGTTAATCCACACAATGTTATGCTATGTATTTATTGCTATAAAAGCTTAAATACAGAAAATTAACATTTACTTAACATCGTTTCAAAGAACTTTTTCAATTTTACCTCACAAAAACGCCCCTTCCTCCTTCACCTCCCCATCTTCCCCAACAACCCAAATCACATCTGCCAAAGCAGCCGCCGAAGGCGAATTGTCCAATAAAAAAACCGGAAGCGCAGCAGGGTTGCTGCAAAACCGGTGTGTAGCTTTATTCAAAATGTTTTTTTCCGCATGGGTAGAAAATACCCAAATTTTGGTATCAGCATCTGAAAAATTCGTGTGCATTCCCGGGGTTGGCAGCAATACTTTTTTAGGATTCGCTTCCAAACGCTTCATCAACTCTTTTTCGGCTCGCTCCTCCCGAAACCGGAGGACGATGATCAAACCCCGATAATCGTTCGCCTCATTGATCATCTTGCCCGCTACACCCGGGGGCCTTCTCTGGGACTCCCGGATGCTACGGATATCTTTATGTGTTTTATGGACGGTCATGGTTGCTACGTTTCGCAATTGCCGGTTTTTTGAGTTACCTGGGTCTCGGGTTAGTTCATCATCTATTGAAAAAATCGAGCCAGTTATTTGTCCCGGCATTGGGTTTTTGTAAAAAATATGGTATTAAATAATTGATAATCAGTGGCTAAACAAGTTATTAACATATAGAAATATTCTAAAACTGACACTTGGCATTTTTTTAAAACCGAATAAATTTCGGTTATAAAACGAACTATTTTCGGTTTTTCGTTTTTTAGATTCCGCTTTTCTGGTTTATACTCCGCTTCCTGGTTTTCCCGCTTTACGGGACTTCGTTGTGCATGGCCTTTGACATAGTATACTGATTAACAGCGTTAAACACAACAAAAATGGCTTCGAGTCTAAAAGCGCCTGCGTCGGCAAGACCTGCCGACACAGGCAGCGTGGTTGTGATTGACTCATGGTACAGTATAATTTATTTGTGACGATCCAACTAAGCGGCATTTGCCAGTAGCGCGAAAACGACAACCAATACGACAATGAAAACTAAGGTTGCAATGAGGCGCTTGTATTCCCGTTCCCGTACGTAGCGGTAGTAATCACGGTCATAATCGTGTCCGAGGCGCATTCCCATCCCCGGTGGGTAAGGCTGGTATCTGTTAGGATTAGCATTTATATGGGAATTTTGATTGCTGGAATTTACAACCAGAACTCCCACGACCAGCGCTAGAATAAACCAAAATGCTGTAGCTGTCATGGCTTTAAAAATTATTAAGTAAAAAAATCAAAATCAAATGTTCTTAAAAATCGCAGGTGGTGGCCCCCGGACTTGCCCGGAGTTCGCCGGTGTTGTGCATTGAAGACCTGCTTCGCTGCCCTTAACCCGGGCTTTCAATTTCATGCGTAATCTTTCAGACATGGTATTCGTTACTGCTTTCATGATTGTTTCCTAATTAATTTATGAATGTGCTGGCTCATAGGTTTGGGTTAAATTAGAGGGCGGAATCGTTATCCTGACATTTTTGGTGGCCCCCGAACTTGTTCGCATTCCCCTGGAACAGGGTTATTATTTTGATACATAGCTTCCGGAACTAATAATTGGGCGGTCTGGCCTGATGTTTGATTTGTAGAATTCAGATGTTGAGGATACATGGCTTGTGAATTTTTAAAGTGAAGGAATCAAGTTGTGGTGTCGTCATTTGTTTTTCAGTCAAAAGAGTGTTGTGGTGGCGGTCGCCCGTTGTGATTCGCTTTTGGCGTCAGCTGCGTTTTCAGCAGGTTGGCTTCCGGTTGCAGGAACCACATTTGAAAATCTTGCCTTTGTTGGGCGCTTTTTGCCGAGGTGTTTTTTGAATTTTTCATGGCTTGACTTTTTTGTTTTTATTTGCGGTTTGTTGTGTGCCGCAATTATCTTCTTTATTCAAATAATCAGGCCAAACTTCAAACCTCCTATTTAAACCCCTTTTAAAACTCAACACTAAGTACTGACAATCAATTATTTGAGTTTAATTAATTTATTACCCAAACAATTTTGACCAAATTGCTGCGGCATCGAAAACCGAATTTTTTCCGATTTTAAACCGACCCTTTCCCGTTTTTCCGCTTTCTTTATGCTTTTCAGTATGCTTGTCTAATCCAGGCAGGTAGTGGACAGACACTATTTATGGCGGCGATGATGAAGAATCATCTCAACAAGCTATACGCCTAATGGCTTGCAAGGTCAGCAAGAAATGTCGTAAAGAAATTCTGACGAACGAGTGCTCGCAGTTACATCATCAATGATCATTTTTCAATCATCTATCATCAATCCTCACTCCTTCACTCACCCCCTTCTCTCCCTGACCCGCTCTCTCCCTCTCACCCCCTCCTCTCCTTCATCTTCCGCATCCGTTTCGGATTATACCAAAGCCAGAAACCGCTGAACGACAACAGGAGCAAGCCGAGGGCGACTAACGTTGTGTAGGTGAGTTTCAGTTGTTCGTTGCTGGTTTGGAGGAAATAATCGAGGATGGAACCGTCGTGGATTTTTTCCAAAATGTCGGAATAGCGGGCGTTGACCGAGAGGATTTTTCCGGTGGTGCAATCTAATTGGAGTTCTGAAAAATGGTCGGCAAAAACGATTTTAGCGATGCCTTTTTTCGGGCGGATGTCAATGCGGTCAATGGCAGGGCTTTTGTGCAGGCTGTCGGTCGCGTAGGTTTGTGCAATGCGCTGGAGGCTGTCTAAAGGTAGCCAGGCAGCCGTTTCAGAAGAAGCGCCTTTGGCGGTCGGGGGCAGCAAGCCGGTGTGTTTTTTCCAACCCAAAAGCAGCCCGGTCAGTCCCATCAGGAACATAAAAACAAAAAGCGGGACGGCAACCCATTTGTGCAATTTTCGATATAAGCGGGTTCGTTCAGCGAGGGCGCCGGTTTTTTGCTGCATAGTCGGTTGGTCTGATTTCATGTCTGTCTTTATAGTCCGATAGCTGCGTTACGCTCGACCCCAAAAGCGGTCATTTACGCAAGTAAACTCCCGTTTTTGGGGTCTTCGCGTGCCTTGCTCTCGAACTCTAAAGAGCAGACACGGGATTGTATGGGCAGACGCCATTTACACTGCAATGGTACTAAAAAAGCGGAGCATTTCAAAAACAAGCTGAAATTCGTGGTTTTCCTGAATGTCGCAGCGGCTACCTTTGAGCCAGTATTCTAAAACTAAAGTCAAGGTTCAATCGTATATTCAAGCAGATATTGATATTTCAAATGCCGCCAAGGAACGTGGCGTAAATAAGTTACCTGGATTCGGCGAGGCTATTTTTTCACCAGGCAAGGCGCGAGAAGGGAGCTTAGCCTAAGCTAAGTGACCGCCGAAGCAACGAAGCATGGTGAAAAAAGAGACCGCCCAAACAGGGAAGTTATTTACGACACGTTCCTAAACCGGAAAGACAATCTGAACGAATAGAAGATCGTTCTCTTCCTGCGCGGCGGCGTCTTCACCAGTCGATACTTCGCGCTGCTTGGGGTCACTGGCTCCATTACATCAAAAGCAGCGCTCAGTATGACAAAATCGGTTTCGCGCTAAGTCGCGCGAGGCATAAAAAGTTACGTTATGAAAAACAACCGTTTTTTTCTGTTTGCCTTAGCCCTGATGGTTTGGTCCTGCAACCACGCACAGCCCAAACACCACAACAAGAGCAATTCCCCTGAAGCCGCCGCAACCGGGGAAATGGTCAAAAAAGTAGTCAAATCCAATGCCGAGTGGAAAGCCCAACTGAGCGAACAGGCTTACTACGTTTTGCGGGAAGCGGGTACCGAACGGGCCTTTACCGGCAAGTATGCGGATCACCACGAAGAAGGGGTTTACACTTGTGGCGCTTGCAGTTTGCCTTTGTTCGATTCCAAAACAAAATTTGAATCGGGTACGGGCTGGCCCAGTTTTTACCAACCCATCAAGCCGCAAAACGTCATTTCCCACGACGACACCAGCTACGGCATGACGCGCACCGAAGTGTTGTGTGCGCGCTGCGACGGCCACCTGGGGCATGTATTCGACGACGGGCCAAAGCCGACCGGGTTGCGGTATTGCATCAACTCTGTTTCGCTGAATTTCCAAAAAGCTGAAAAGACTTCTCCAAAAAAAGATTGATCTTTGCCCCATGCGTTTTTCAATCCCCTTACTTCTCGCACTACTTTGCCCCGGGCTTGCCAGATCGAGCCGCCAGGAGGTTGCTATTCCGTTTTTTTC
>JBJXFD010000660.1:0-6052 GCA_046153985.1 Saprospiraceae bacterium | reverse complement strand
CAAAAAAATGGCAGATTCTACACATGTGGAAGGTGTACTCCTGCTTTCAGGAGCAATACTTTTCATATTCAGTAAATTATTGTCCTTTTTCATGACAGGTTAAATTTATAGTTCGTTGGCTTTTAGTTCGTTTCTGGAATGATATAGAATTGAGTTTCAGTTTTAACCCTCACGTTGAATAATAATGCACATAACTAACGCTTCCCTGCCAATCGTTCGCTAAACGCGGCTGTATGGCAAGGAAGCCAAATTAACAACAAAACAAAAAAATGCGAAAATCAACACTCCCTCTCATCTTGGCACTACTTATTTGTTGCGTAAGCACCATCAGCCTGTTTTCACAGCAATCCCTTTTTAGTTTTGAACATTACACCAACGGCAAAGGCGACACTTTAAAGTACAGGCAGTTGGTGCCGGATTATGGCCCGATCAAAAAATTTCCGCTTGTGGTGTTTTTGCACGGTTCGGGAGAGCGCGGCAACGACAATGAAGCGCAATTGAAATGGGGTGTGATGAATTTCGCTTCCGACCAAAACATGAAGCAATATCCTGCCATTGTTATTGCCCCACAATGCCCGGCTGGAGCAAACTGGTCTAACTTTGCAGGTCGGGATAATCAAGAACTTTTGCTACAGCCTGCTGCCGCCAAACCGATGGAGTTGTTAATCGAGCTGATCAAAAAGGCGGTAAAGGCGCTTCCAATTGACACCAATCGCATCTACATTACGGGGCTTTCCATGGGCGGGTTTGGTACCTTTGACGCCATTGCCAGGTACCCGAAATTGTTTGCGGCCGCAGTGCCCGTTTGCGGCGGAGGCGACGTATCCAAAGCTCCGTCAATTGCCCATATTCCCATCTGGATTTTCACCGGCGCAGAAGATGGCGCCGTAAGTCCGGCTTTTTCGTTTGAGATGGTAGGCGCCCTGACCAAGGCTGGCGCGCATCCGGGCTTTACGCAATATCCGGAAGTGGGGCATTTTTCGTGGATTGGCGCGTATAGTGATCCCATGATGATGGCCTGGTTATTCCGACAACATAAATAGTGTGTCTGTTTTTATAGTCCGATAGCTGCGTTATGCGAAGACCCAAAATTGGTCATTTACGTGAGTAAACTCCCACTTTTGGGTCTTCGCATGCCTTGCTCTCGAACTCTAAAAAACAGACACTGGACTAAATGGGCATACACTAAATATATAAAGATGAACCCAACCACAAAAAAACGCCAGGCCGTTGTCCTCATCCACGGAATCGGCGAACAACGCCCGATCATTACCCTGAGAAGTTTTGTCGAATCGGTCGCGGAATACCTGAAAGCCATGAAGCTGGCGCGGCCGGATGAAGTCCTTTTTTGGGACAAACCCGACACCGATTCGGGCAATTATGAAACCCGAAAATTGACCATGCGCCAGGGCAGGAACCATTCGACTACGGATTTTTACGAATTCTACTGGGCGCACCACATGCGGAATACCAATTATTCCCACATTAAAGACTGGGTGCAACGGGTTATTTTCCGGCGACCGGGCGGCGTTTCGCGGCGGTTATTGCCGGTATTTGTTTTTTTGTGGGTGGTTACGCTTGCTACCCTTATTCCAGGCATTTATTTCACCTACAAATACGGATTTACGGATATTTTTCAAAAAGTAGCCACGATCTCTACCGGGTTGATTGCAACCTTCATCCTCGCTTTTTTTACCAAATTGCTTTTTAATTATTTGGGTGATGCTGCGCGCTACCTCGATCCGTCGCCCGGGAATATCCTGGAACGCAGAAACATCCGGATGGAAGGCATCAGTCTGCTGAAAAGGCTGCACGAGTCGGGCAAATACGACCGGGTTATTTTGGTCGGCCACAGCCTCGGCAGCGTCATCGCGTATGACCTCGTGAAGTTTCTATGGAATGAATATTACAAAAGCTTTGATCCGGATAAATTTTATGAAGTCTTCAGCGGACCGGATAAAAGCCAACTCGATTTGCTGGAATCGTCGGAAACGACGTCTAAACTGCTATCGGAAGACAAAGCCAATATCGCAGATTTTCAGGCGGCCCAACAGCAGAGTTATGACTATTTGAAACACATTGGCAACAAATGGTTGATCACCGACCTGATCACCATTGGTTCGCCCCTGACCCACGCCGGGC
Organism: Saprospiraceae bacterium; assembly: GCA_046153985.1. GTDB lineage: Bacteria > Bacteroidota > Bacteroidia > Chitinophagales > Saprospiraceae > JABWAJ01. The sequence continues at coordinate 3,910 of JBJXFD010000660.1, read as the reverse complement.
ATTTATTTGTGTATGAAAAAGGGTTGTTTGAAAAATTAAAAGAACAGCGGGAATACCCGACCTGTCCGCCGCGTTTTCAAAAACCGGATACGACCAATATTGTAAAATCCGAAAACTTCTCCGTTGAAGGCGTGGACCACCCGTTTACCGTTAAACACTTCAACCATTCCTCACCTTTTGCCGTCACAAAATGGACGAATATTTATTACGCGTCCGACTATATCGGCGGGCCATTGCAGGGGGTATTTGGCAAAGGCATCAAAGACATTGCGGTGAGCAAACGGAATTATATTCCAATTTACCCCGGCGGCCACACGGATTATTGGACGATGCGCAATAAAAAGCATATTGTGGGGGAGATTTGGAAAATATTGGAGACGCCGAAATAAGTCAAAACCTCGCATACCCCAGCCGCTCAATGTCTTCCTCCCCTTTGGCCGGGTGCATTTTGCCGTCGGCCAGCACGAACAAATGATCGCAGATATCGGTAATTTGCCGAAATAGGTGGTCGGTAATCAGGAATCCTTTGCGCTGTTTTTCCACAACCATCAGTTCCTTTATTTTTTCGATGTGCAGGGGCATGATGTGAGAAAACGGCTCGTCCAGCATGGTGAAAAGGGCTTTTGATTTCAGAAGGGCGTAAACCTCAATTAAGCGCGATTGTCCACCAGACAAGTAGTTCATTTTTTCGTTGGCCTTGTCGGCAAATTCAGGGAAATCGGCTACAAAAACCTCAAAATCAATCCCAAAATCAGCGAGCACCCTTTTTACGGTAAGAAAACCAGGCGTAAAACTAAACTGGGGCAAGTAGGTCAGCAAGTCTGGCCTTTTGAACGCTTCATGAACAGAAACTTCGTCGAAACGAACCGATTTTCCTGGCGTCTTCCGGCTCCCGTAAACAATGTTCATCAGGCAGGTTTTGCCTTGGCCGTTTCTGCCCAGCAAACCCGTTATGGCGCCGGTTTCGCATTTAAAATAAACGTCTGTCAAAATCCGCCTCAGCCCAAATTCCAATTGGATGCTGCTCACTTCAAGGGTGTGTTTCATCGTATTTGGTGGATCAGGATGATGAATAAAACGAACAGGAGGAAGTCAAAAGCCAGCGTTGCGCCCCACAGCAGCGCTTTTGAAACGCCCAGATTTTGATAGTAATAATATTCTTTCTTTTTGGCTTCGTTGACCACAAATAAAATCAATCCGTAGGTCAGTATTTTGAACCAGCATAATTCTGTGAAGGTTTGAATGCCGTAATAAAAATAAATAACCAGGCAACAACAGGTGATGAGGCTGGAAAAGAGATAGTAATTTCGGTAGAAGGTGAAGAGGAGGTGAATGGTTTTTGTCATGTATGCTTTCATGGTTTTACTTCCGAGAAAGGTAACACCTTTTTAGAAAGGTGTCACCTTCGAGTTTCGTCCCTTCGAGAAAGGCAACACCTTTTTAGAAAGGTGTCACCTTCTGGCTCCATTTACCAACGGAATGACTTTGCTACCAATAAGCGCAATGGCATTCAATAATTTTTCCTGGCCCACATTTAAGGCATCCATCTGAAAGGTTACTCTGGAAATGCCGCCCAGGGCTTCGCTGTGTCTTACTATCTTTTCGGCTACCTGCGCTGCATCACCAATCAGGTAAGCCCCTAATGGGTTGACCTGGTGGTCAAACTGGCTTCTGGTCATAGGAGGCCAGCCCCGCTCTTTTCGGATGTTTTCAAAGGTAGCTACCAGTCCTGGATAAGCGTCATCGCCGGCTTGTTGAGCCGTTTCTGCGACATAGCCAAAAGCATGCATCCCCACTTTGAGTTCCTCCAGCGCATAACCTGCTTTTACGCCAGCTTCTCTATAAAGGTCAATAAGTGGTCTGAATCGGTGCGTTTCTCCTCCGATAATGGCCACCATCAGCGGAAGCCCCAAGCTACCTGCCCTGGCAAAAGATTGGGGGGTGCCGCCTACGCCCAGCCAAATGGGCAATTTTTCCTGCACCGGTCTTGGATAAATCGCCTGGTGATTCAGGGCAGGTCTGAATTTGCCGCTCCAGGTGACCGTTTCGTTGTTTTGAATTTGCAACAACAGACCTAATTTTTCGACAAACAAGGCATCGTAATCCTGTAAATCATAGCCAAAAAGTGGAAACGCATCAATAAACGAACCCCTGCCGACTACCATTTCGGCACGACCATTCGAAATTAAGTCTAAGGTGGCATAATCCTGAAAAGCCCTGACCGGGTCATCGGCACTTAATACTGTAACCGCGCTGGTTAGCTTTATTTTAGTGGTTTTGGAGGCTGTGGCGGCCAAAATCAGGGCAGGCGATGAATCCAAAAATTCTTTGCGGTGGTGTTCGCCAATCCCAAAAACATCCAAACCTGCCTGCTCAGCAAATACAATTCTATCAATCAGGTGATTGATGGTTTCAGCGCCATTAATCACTTTTTTTTTATCACTGCTCAACTGCGAAGCTGCAAAACTGTCAATTCCTATTTCCATAGTCCCTCCTTTTTAGTAGTAGTGGTAAACACCTACAACCGCTGTTCAGTTGAGGGCCATCATTAGGAATCCTTTGTGGTGTTTTTAATTTTTTATCAAGTTTTACAATATTTGCTGATTAAGTCTTCCACTTCATTCCCATATTTTTTGTTGAAACCAAGGTCACGCGCTTTTTGCAAGTCGTTGCAAGCATCAACCTCATTTCCTTGCATAAGGTATACTAAGGCCCGATTTCTGTACGCGTATGAATTTGTGGGCAGCATTTGCAGGGACTGGTTAATATCCTGAAATGCTTTTTGCGCATCCCCGAACTTGTAATAAGCATACCCCCTGTTGTTGTAGGCAAACGCACGAGCGTCGGCAAATTCAGCGTCTCCTTTTCCACTTTCGATCAGATCAATGAGGGTATCAAAGTCATCCACAGCTTGTGCAAATTGCTTAAGGTCTATGTAGAGAAATCCGCGCTCTTCGTATCCAAATGATTCCTGCGGATTTAGACTGATGGCATGATTAAAATCGGCTATTGCTAACCCGGGATTTGAAAGTTTGCGGAAGACCCTGCCCCGATACACCCATACAAAGTAGTTGTTGGGGTCAAGCTCCAGATATTTGTTGTATTCCTCAAGCGCCTGGGGCAGGAAATTGATTGAGGTGAGGAAGTTTCCCTTTAGCTTTATGAGATTCAGGTCCGATAAATCTGGGTTCGATGAGTTGCCTTTTATTGCAACGTCAAAATCACTTATTACTTGTTGCGTATCAAAATTCATTGTTTTAGAAGCGAATATGGCTCGAAAGGCATAAGCATCTATATAATTTGGATTGATCTGTATGGCCTTGTTCAATGCATTTACGCCTGCTTCCCGTTTATTCGAGTTATAAAGAGCCCGGCCTTTAATGGTCCATGAGATGTAGTCAGACGGGTCTTCTTCAATAAGCTGGTTTGCATATTTGATGCAATTTTGGTAATCACCGGCATTAAAGGCGTTAACCGTTTTACTGATTAAGGCCTTGTTTTGACAGGATGCAGAAATACAGCATAAGTATAAGACGAGCGATAGGAAGGAAGTGAATTTCATTTTTTCAGGATTGATTAGAAACTGCAAGTTACGAACATTGTTTGTAACGTCCTATCTTTTGATAATCTTCTGGGAATTCTGTAATTCTTATCCATAATTGTATAACACGCCTCCTTACTCAAATACCTAACTTTGTGGTATAATATCTGGCCACCATCAAAACTTTAAAATCCATGAAAAAGGAAAAAAAAGCATCGAAAGAAAAAATACATCCTCCTGCCGAAGAAAAGATTGCAGAAGTCATGCATGAATTCAAAGAAGGGGAACTGCACATTGGCAAAAGCGATACCATCGTCACGAACCGCAAACAGGCGATTGCTATTGCATTGAGTGAGGCCGGTAAATTAG
>JBJXFD010000656.1:0-32275 GCA_046153985.1 Saprospiraceae bacterium | reverse complement strand
CGAAGGTTACGGATGCCCACATTGGCCATCATCAATCCTATAATCGTCAATAATCAATAAAATACGCCGGGTTGGAGCGCATCTGCCCATCAACAGGAGCCATTCCGAATTTTCATTCAGGATGGCTTTTGTTATTTAATATTATTGGTGCACCGCCCCCCATCCCCCCTGCTCCACTACAAATAAGTTAAACCTAAATCTGAACAAAAGCACCTCGTTATTCTAAAAACAAAACAATTTGTTTTTAAATTGCCCATCCGAACATACTCGGAGAAAACTTAACACACAATCATGGTTGATAGGGCAGTGCTGCACCTCGACATGGACACCTTTTTTGTGTCCGTCGAACGGAAGCGGGATAGCAGATTGAAAGACAAACCGGTCATCATCGGAGGGGGAAGCGACAGGGGCGTGGTCTCCTCGTGTAGCTATGAGGCCCGTAAATTCGGCGTGGGTTCGGGCATGCCGATGAAGCTGGCCCGGCGGCTTTGCCCCGAAGCCGTTTATTTGCGCGGGGATATGGACGCCTATTCGAAAGAATCCCGGCTCGTTACCGAAATCATTGCCGGGCAGGCCCCGCTGTTTTCCAAAAACTCCATTGACGAATTTGACTTGGATCTGACCGGTTTAGAGCGCCATTTCGGAACTTTTAAATGGTCGGGCGAACTGCGGCAACTCATCCTGCGGGAATCCGGTTTGCCGGTTTCCGGCGGCGTGTCGGTCAACCGGTTTGTCTCCAAAATGGCGACCAATGCAGCCAAACCCTGCGGTGAAAAATGGGTCGAACCAGGCCACGAAAAGCCGTTCCTGTCGCCGCTCCACATCAGCAAAATGCACGGCGTAGGGGAGGTGAATGCCCGGAAATTGATTTATATGGGCATCCGTCAGATCGGCGTGTTGAGCGAAATTCCCAGAAAACTCCTGGAACGGGAATTCGGCAAATACGGCGCGACCCTTTGGGAACACGCCAACGGCATAGACCGCTCGCAGGTGGTGCCTTACCACGAAGAAAAAACCATTTCCAAAGAATGCACTTTTCAGACTGATACCATTGAAGTGGGGTTTCTGAAAGCCCAGTTGATGGACCTGACGAGTAAACTGGCCTTCACGTTAAGGAATTCCGGCAAACTCACGTCCTGCATCACCGTCAAAATCCGCTACACAGATTTTCAGACCTATACCCGGCAAAAGCAAATCCCCTACACGGCCAATGATCAGGCGCTGCTCGCGGTTGTGCTGAGCTTGTTTGATCAACTCTACACCCGCCGGCAGTTGGTGCGCTTGGTCGGGGTTCGGTTTTCCGGCTTAGTTCGGGGAAACCTGCAAATCAGTTTATTGGACGATACACCAAAAGAAATTGACCTCCTCCAGGCTTTGGATCAGGTGCGGCGGCGTTTTGGGGTAAATGCCGTTAAATGGGCCTCCACGATTTAGCTTTTTTACCACATAGTTCACATAGGGGTTTTCACATAGTTCACATAGCACAGGGAAGCCGCCTATGTGAACTATGTGAAAACAACTATGTGGTCTATGTGGTAAAATAAATAATTACCTATGTAGTAGAACAGACCCTCAACAAACACGAATTAATCCACAAACAGCAGCAGGATACACTATGAAACGACACTATGATCTAAACAATGTATCTGAACTGCCACAGCTATTTTAGTCTCAACTACGGAATTCTGTCACCGGAAGCGCTGGTGTTGGCTGCAAAGGAAAAGGGCATTAAAACCCTGGCCCTCACCGACATCAACAATGTTTCCGGGGCTTTTGAATTTGTGCGGGCGTGCAAAAAACACGGCATCAAACCCATGGTCGGCATCGAATTCAGAAATGAACGGCACGAACTGTTGTACATCGGATTAGCCAAAAACTGGAAGGGGTTTTACGAACTCAACCAACTGCTTTCCGGGAGCTACCAAAAGCCGTTGGCTGCCGTAGCGCCCAAACTGGAAAATGTCTTCATCATTTACCCCAAAGCGGTCAAGCCCATCGAGCATTTTCATGCGGACGAATACATCGGCATTCGGCCCGAAAATGTCCGGAAACTGTTTAGTTCCGAATTGAAAAATCACCTGACCCGGTTGGTGGCGCTTTGCCCGGTCACGTTTGCCGAAGCAGCCGATTTTGAACTGCATAAAATCCTGCGGGCCATCGGCAAAAACGAACTCATCACCCGCTTAAAAAAAGAAGACTGCGCCGGGCCTTATGAACGGTTATTTGAGGTGAAACGCTTGCTGAAAGCCTACGAGTTGTACCCGCAGATCGTTCAAAACACCGCCCAGGTGGTGCGCGCCTGTTCCATTGATTTCAAAAAAGACTTGCGGCACAACCGCCAGACCTTCACCGGCAGCAAAGAAGAGGACGAAGCGCTGTTGCGCAAACTCGCCCGGGAAGGCACGCTGCGGCGGTACGACAAACGCAACAAAGAGGCGCAAGCCCGGGTGGAAAAGGAACTGAAACTGATCCATCAATTGGGCTTTACCGCTTATTTTCTCATCGTTTGGGATGTGATCAAGTACGCCGGTTACAGCGGCATTTTCCATGTGGGCAGGGGCAGCGGCGCCAACAGCATTGTGGCTTACTGCATCGGCATCACCGATGTGGACCCCATCGGGCTGAACCTCTATTTTGAGCGCTTCATCAACGAACAGCGCTCTTCGCCACCCGATTTCGACGTGGATTTTCCCTCCGATCAGCGCCACCTGATTTTGGACTACCTGTTCAAACGCTACGGCAAGCACCACACCGCTTTTGTGTGTACCTACGACACCTTCCAGTTTCGCTCCATTGTTTGGGAAGTCGGCAAGGTTTTTGGGCTGCCCAAAGAGGAGATCGGGAAAATTGTGGCCAATCCGCTCAACCCGGATGAACACCACGAGCTGTCGCGCAAAATCTGGGAATACGGCCACCGGCTGGAAAACATGCCCAATGAACTTTCTGTCCACTCGTCTGGCGTCATCATTTCCCAGGCGCCGTTCTATTACTACTCTGCCCTGCGCCCGATGCCGTTTGGCTTTCCCATTGTGCATTTTGACATGTACACCGCCGAGGATTGGGGGTTCAACAAGTTTGACATCCTGGGCCAGTGCGGACTTTCCCATATCCGGGACGCCGTGACTTATATCCGCGAAAATCAGGGCAAAGCGGTGGATGTGACCGATACGGAAACCATCTACGCCGATGAAAAAGTCAAAACGCTGCTTAAAACCGGCGACACCGTCGGCATTTTTTACGCCGAATCGCCCAACATGCGGGAGCTGCTGCCCAAAATGCAGTGCGACAATTACCCCGACCTGGTGATTGCTTCCAGCATCATCCGGCCCGGCGTGGCAAGTTCGGGTATGATGCGGGAATACCTTCAGCGCCACAAACACCCGTATGGGTTTGAGTACCTGCACCCGACTTTTAAGGAAAACTTGTCGGAGACCTACGGCATCATGGTTTTCCAGGAGGATGTGATGAAAATTTGCCACGATTTTGCGGGACTGTCCTTAGCCGAAAGCGACCATTTGCGCAAAATCATGAGCGGCAAACGCCGGAATTCGGAAACCTTTGAGCAGTTGAAAGAGAAGTTTTTTCAGGGCTGCAAGGAAAAAGGCCGGACGGATGAGCTGAGTCGGGAGGTCTGGCGGCAAATCGAGAGCTTTGCCGGGTATTCTTTTTGCAAAGCGCATTCGGCGGCGTTCACGGTGCTTTCTTTTCAGGATTTGTACCTGAAAGCCCATTACCCGCTGGAGTTTCTGACGGCGGTCATCAACAATTTCGGCGGGTTTTACCGCACGGAAATCTACCTGCACGAAGCCAAAAGATGGGGCGCTGTCATCCACCCGCCCTGCGTCAACCACAGCGACCTGCTCGCCCGCATCGAGGGCAAAAACATCTACATCGGACTTGTTTTTATCCAGGGATTGGAAAAGAACCTGGCCGAAGAAATCGCCTACCAGCGCAAAAAAAGCGGCCCCTACAAAAGCCTGGAAGATTTTACCGGGCGCATCGCACTGTCGGTCACACAGTTGGAACTGCTCATCAAAATCAACGCTTTCCGCTTCACCGGACGCAACAAATACCAGCTCATGTGGGAGAAAAACAAGACCCGCAACCCGAACGCCAGCAAGTTCACACAAACGGCTGCTTTTTTTGAAACGCCGACCGAAAACTTCATCCTGCCGCCGCTCACCGAAGGCCCATACGATCAGGCTTTTGACGAAATCGAATTGTTGAAATTCCCGCTTTGTTCTCCGTTCGCGTTGCTGGACCCGGCATTTCTGGCCGGTAAAAACCTCCGGCTGGTCAAAGCCTGCGACCTCGCCAGCCACATTGGCAAGTCCGTCAACCTGCTCGGCTATTCCATCTGCCGCAAAACCACTTCCACCAAACAGCACGAACTGATGGGCTTTGATGCCTGGTACGACGCGGACGGCGACTATTTCAACTCGGTCATTTTTCCGGGGGAAATGAAGCAATACCCGACCAAAGGGACGGGGATTTATTTGGTTCAGGGTAAGGTGACGGAGGAGTTTGGGGTGGTGAGTCTTGTGGTGCAGTATTTGGAACGGTTGCCTTATTTGAGGGATGGGCGGTTTGAGTAGGAAGATAACTACAAGCAACTTTCTGTGCTACTCGCTGGCCACCAGCTTCCCCATCATCCATGCCTCGGCTACACACCCTTTTTTTGCAAAAATGCGAGCAACAGCCGTCCTTTCAGCGTGGCCAGGTATTGTTGGTTGGGGCTGGTGGGTTTGTGGGGCAGGGTCATAGTGAGCCAGTTTATAGCTACCAATGGCTGTATATACGTTTCAAAGTTTTTAGCACGATTACTCAAGTTCAAGCCTTTTAAGATAGTGCTTCTACTCGTCGGTTCTTTTGCTATCCTTAAAACTTCCTGCAATTTATCATCTATACTACTACCAGCTATACCACCAGCTATACCACCAGCTGTATCTCTACCTATTTGCTCAATAGCATCAAACACTTGACTGTCAACAACTAAATCAAATTCAGCTATACCACCAGCTATACCACCAGCTTGGTCACCACCTACCCCGCCCACATTATCAAAACCTGTTTTTTCAAGTACCTCATCTAATAGGCGATCAATCCCTTCCAAGTTCCACTTTACTTGCGCCAGGTCGAAGATGACTGCCTGCTTTTGCTCAAACGCAACATGTACCGGCAGCGTCACCTGAAACCAGGTGCGCTCTTCGTCAAAATCAAATACCGGCTCTGGAGAGCCATTTTGGTACATGGCTTTTCGCATGGCTGGCAGACCAGTGGAATGCCCTTCAGTGAGTTTGAGTTCTTTCAGAAAATCGCCCAGGCGTCTGTTGCGGTAGCGCTTGGGAATGGCTCTGCCTGAAGCGAAATCTTCCCGTTTAATGGAGCGGTCGGGACCGCCGCAATTGTACATAATGATGGCGTGGGGTTCAACCCGGATTTTAACCGGCTCCCGTTCCTGGTAGTTGCGGTGGTAAAGGCAGTTGGCCACCGCTTCTTCTAATGCAGGGTAGGGATAATTCCAAGCCCTGGCCGCTTCTGCCTGGTTGGGCAGCTTCATGACCTTTTCCTGCAAAAAATGGGATTTAAGCCAGGCTAACGTGTCTATGATTTGCTGGTGTACCGGCCCTTCAATTTTTTTCTCCGTGAATTCTTTGTCGCCGGCGCCCTTGGGAAAATGGACAATTTCCACCCAGGAATAAGGAAAATACTGATGAGGTGCATCGGTAAAGAGCATCAGGGCAACGTTGCGGGGAAAGACGTTTTCAGCAGGACCTGCAACCAAAGCCATTTGCGTCAATATTTCCACATCCTTTTGCAGCCCGACTTCCGCCGCTAATTTGCTGTTTACCTTTTGCAGGTAGTCTTTTAACCGAAGCAGCGAAAGATCGGAGACCTTAGCGCCTGTGTTGATGCGGTCGTCAAAAGGAGTATTGTTGGCCAACGAGATCAGCTCTTCTTTCTCGGCTCCTTTTGCTTCAATGGAACTGGCGTATTTGCGGATGAAGTATTTCCAGATTTTATGTTTTGCGGTAATGGTTTCGGGAATCTCATAAGGTCTTTCGCCGCCGCCGTTGATCCAAAGCACGATGATTTGCTGCCCGTCTACCGCTTCGACAAACAACCTGGGCGCATAGTAAGGCTTCATCAAGTTATTGAAGCCAATCATTTCTTGCTGGATGGCCCCAATTTGTTTGGTGGAAAGTCCTTTCACCGGTCGCATGGCCGTTTTGGTCACCGGGTTTTCAGCAACTCCAATCAGAATGTACCCGCCGCCAATGTTATCAAAGTCATTGGCAAACGCACAGATGCTGCGGTAAACCGCATCCGGATTCCAGCCTTCTTTGAATTCAATGCGGTCTGATTCGACCGTTCGGGCAGAGAGGAGGTCTTCTATGTTGATGTGTAATGGCACTTTTGAGCTGATGTGATTTGAGGATTATGGGAAGTTTGTTTTTTGCTTTATCAGCGCATAGGAGGTAGTCCGTACATGCTGTCCATAGCTCTCCAAAGATAGAAAAACAATGGAGAATGGGTATAATCAGGAAGCACAAAAGAGGCATTTCGTCGCTGGAGTTTATTTTGTGTGATCGAGTCGGGAGGAGTGACCGTATAGCATTGTGGCTATCAATTGCCCGGGATAATCTCGGCACGGTTAAGGATTACGCGAGTTTGGCGGAGTTGGCACGGAGTTTCACGGAGTTAGGTTCCGCGAGACTTGTGTACGGAGTCTTTACACCTAACTCAGCGAAACTCCTTTTACTCTGTGTAACTCCGCGTAATTTTTATGCCTACCTACCTCCCGCTTTCAGAAGGGCTTTAGCCCTGGTTCGCACGATTCTTACCACGCTGTTTTATGCCCGATAGCGGCCAAAATAGCGCTCACTTTTGCAAAGTCTAAAGCTACCGGACGCGTTTCCCCATTGGCGATCCGGCCCATTTCTTCCAAATCGTCGGTAAGCTGGCCCAGGGTTAAGTGGGCGGGCGTTTCATACGGATTGTACAATTCTTCCGGCGCGACCGCCCAATAGTAGTCCACCGAGGGGAGTTCGATGACTTCGCCCTGCTGTTTGCGCAGTGCTTCGAGCAACAGCGACAGCGATTTTTCTAGTTCAGAAACCTGGATGAGTAACATATTAGTGATTGATTATTTTAAGGATGTTGTTGTAAAACGTTTGAATCTCCTGCTCCAAATGCGCCACCCGGGCGTCAATGATTTTTTGCCGGATCTGCTCGCTCGGGGCGTTTTTTAGGAGTCCTTGATTGTCAAATTTAAACGGATCTTTTTTATAATTTTTCAATTTTTCAAGGTGCTCCAGCATTTTCCGGTAATTGGACTTTGCCGCTTTGTAGTCGTTTTTCGATAAGTTGCTTTTTGCGCGTTCAATTTCATCCCGCAGTTTGTTGTGCTGCGGATTCCCGCCATTGGCAGCGCTTGATCCGCTTTCTTCCACCGGTTCCTGCACCATTTCTTCCCAACTTTCCCACGGCGTCATGGACAATACCGGCGCATTGGAAAGTTCGTTGGATATGGGTTCCATCCACAACAGGGAGGTCAATAATAGCAACCCCAGCAGGATAACAGGAAGCAATTTTTTGTTGAGTGTTAGTTCCATGGTTTTGATTATTTTTGGTTGATGATGAAATGTTTCGTAGTGTCTGTCTTTAGAGCCCGATAGCTGCGTTACGCTCGACCCCAAAACCGGTCATTTACGCGAGTAAACTCCCGTTTTTGGGGTCTTCGCGTGCCTTGCTCTCGAGCTCTAAAGCTCAGACACTGGCTAAGGATCGGAACGGGTTTGTCTTTGGTGTAATGTTGTCGTCAGTGTAAGGTTTTTTAGGTGTCATCTGCGGAGGCACGGAGCAGGTGATATCTCAAAAAACCGGTTCCCGAATCGCGGAAATTGAGACAACACCTGCCGCTTTAGGGCGGCGAGATGTCGCCTCAATTTTCGCTCTGTTGGCACATTACACTGGAGTGCCCGGCACTACCCACCGCCGCTTTTTGCCCGCTGCCTTTGCAAGGGGCATAAAAATGGCTCGCCGCATCTTGTGCGGATTGATTAGTTTAATTAGATTTGTCTGTGGTGATTGACGAGGGCAAATATATGCCTGTTTTAAACAATCAAGACTGTTTTAAATAGCATTTTTGTATTGATTCAATAAATTTTTTTTACCGCAATGTATATATCGAAGAACTTGAAATATTTGCGGGTTTCACGAAAAATGAGCCAGGAGCAAGTAGGAAGTATACTTGGTAAAAAAAAGGGGGTTGTAGGGCAATATGAAGCAAATCGGAGCATTCCACCTGGTGATGTGCTCGTAAGCATGGCCCAATTTTTTGAGGTCAGCTTAGATGATTTTGTCTTTCGGGATATAGAAAGAGAAGGAACGAGTGCTGCGCCGGTGAAGCCCTCAGCAGAAGATGAAGCGCTGACAGCGTTATTGGCCAGGATGGAGAAGCGTGTGGCGATGTTGGAGGGGAAGATTAGGGAAAGGGATGGGGAATTGGCGAGGGAGTTGGGGTTGGAGTGAAGGGGGTTGATTCTATAGGAAAGTAAAAAAAATAGCAAATCACACTATGAGTGTTTTTTAATAAATTAAATAGCTTGTACAATGAATGTTATCCTAATTGGATTTTCAACAACTGGTAAATCAACAATTCGAAGAAAAATAAACGTGCCAATCGGAGTCGAAAGCCTTGATTCTGATGAAGAAATATCGAAAGATTACAACTCCCATATTTACAATTTATTTATTGAAAATCATAATAATGAAGACCCGATAAAAAGGACAGAGCTAATGGATAAGATTAGTCATAATGAAGACTTATTTATTGCCTATCTAAAAGAAACTTCAAAACCATATATCGCTGCTCTTGGGCCAAATATTCACACAAGAAGTAATTGGAATAATTATTATGTAACTCAGAAACCGTTTACAATATTTCTTAAAGCTGATGTAGATACAGTATATAGGGGATTAATAGATAGAGAAGACAAAATAATTTCTAAATTTCCAAATCATCCTGCCTTTGGTAACTGGAATCATGGCGTGATTAGAGAATACAATCCAAAAACCAATCGCTATGAAAGATTATCAGAAGAATTTTCAAAGAGGAACATTGCAAAACTCATAGTAGTTAATGAAGAACGCTATTCCGAAATAGCTGATTTGACGGTAGATGCAACATCCATGTTTAACTGGCATCCAAACTATAGGTTGGATAAAGAAAGAGAGCTTATAGAAACTATAGAAGCATGCTTATCGGTTAAAAATTGACTATATGAAAGCTGTCTTAGGCATAATATTAGCTTGTATGCTTTTTGTTAGCAAATCAAAAGCGCAAAACCCTGATTCTTTAACGGAAATTCAAATTCAGAAAACAACTAAATACTATAGAGAAGTAAGAGGCCTTACAAAAGAAATTGGCAAAACCAATAATAATTTCAAGGCTTACTTAAATTCGATTGAAGAGATTCAGAAAAGAATTGATTCATTAAACTCAATCACTTTTAGCAATAGCCAAACAATAAGTGAATTAAACTCAAAGTCACAAATAGCAGAAGAGAAAAAGTTTGATTGGCGTGAGTTTTGGTCAAATTTATTTGTCGAAGTTATGGGAGCCTTTGTTGGGGCGGGGGCAGCAATTCTGATTTTTTATAACCAAATAAAGCATGACAGAAAAAAAGAAGCTGGTAAGAAAATCGAAGAGCAGAAAGAAAATAACTTTTATTTAAACTCTCTTATTCAATCTACATTAAATAGAGTAACTAAGCAAAGAGAAGCAATTAAAAAATTCTATGAAGAAATAGAGAGCAATCCTATTGAGATTCCAATAATATCTTTAATCCCAATGCAAGATTTGAAAAGGTTGGCCAAAGTTGTTGATAATGAAATATATTATTACTCTTTTTTAGAAGAATTTGGTAAAACAAAAGAGATAGCCGATAAGTATAGAAAAATTACTGTTAGTGTAGATTATTTGAATGCTGCTGTTGTTCAGATGGAAGACATATTATGGAAAGATCGACAATTTGACAGAGATCGAAAATTAAAATACAAAGAATTATTTGAGAATGGAATGGATGCAACAGTTGAGATTGCAAAGCAATTTGAGCAAACAAATCCACGCTTTTCCGATGTGATATTTAAATACATTGTGCTTTATCATGAGTCTTGTGCAGCAGCGGAACCACAACAATTAAGCCTTGATTCTATTCAAAATATTTATATTAAGCCTTTTAAAAGTAAATTAGTTTTGGATAGGTTTACTGATCTTCCAGAAGCTAGGCAAATAATCACAAATTTAAAACAAGTTGAGTTTGCCTTTTCAGATATAGTTATGAATAACAAGAAAAATGCAGAGCCATTTAAAGAGTTTTACAAGAATTTTGGATCAGCAATTGAGAAACTTGAAGAAAATTCAAAAGAGATAAAAGAAAAGAATAGCCTGCTCCACTAAGGTATTGTAAAATAGCTTTACAAGCAGATTACAATCCTGCTCGTATGAAGTGTTCCAAAAACACGACTTTGCTCGCGTGGATTTCCCACTCCCTCCCAATCTTCCTGTCTTCCCCTTTAGACCAAAATCTTCTTTGTTTAGCGTCGTGATCACAGTGGATTGAAGATAAAAATGTAGTCTGTAAGAGACTGGGATTCAATAATATATTAGAAAATTCAATTAATGATTGAAAATGCAGTAGAAGTAAAATAAGTAATTTTCCTTAAATTGAGGCCAGAATGTTTTATCAATAGTCATAAATCTATAGCAATATGAAAAAATGGGTATTAGATAATTGGAAAAGCAAAAGCTTTCAAGTAGGAGCTTTTATGTTCTTTGGAATTATTTTTGTGATTTTTGCTCCCTTGTTGTTTACTCAAAAATTGGGTTGGGGTAATATTGATTTTTCCACAACAGGGTCAATAGGTGACACAATAGGTGGCATCACTGCTCCCATTGTTAATCTCATTAGTGCAGTGTTAGTTTATCATGCTTTTCGGGCACAAATAGAAGCTAACAATCTAATAAATAAGCAATTTGAAGCAGAAAGACAAGAGCAAAACCTGAATCAAAATAGAGATTATGTAAGTAATCTTTACGCTTCATTAAAAGCTGAGATAAATTCATTTAATGAAAGAGAAATAAGAATTGATTTGAGCAAGTTACCACCACCACCCGCATTAAAAGACAGTGTAAATAATATGTCAAATATTTCGCGTGTGCTTTTTTTAGCAATGTGGCCACAAGCAGAAAAACTAAATTTAAAAAATTGGCAACTCATAATGGAGCTATATAGTACCGTTGAATTATTTAACTGCTTTGCGGAGCAATTAAGTAAAATAGATATTAGAGAAAGAGATAGGCTGCTACTATATACAAGTTCGCGATTCATTTTTGGCAGAATGATTATGCCTGGCTTATTTCCATATATTAATAAAACTGAATTCTATACTGGCGATGTAGCCGCTTTAAAGAAAATAAGAGATGATATTGAAGGCAAATTTCAGTTAATAGAGTCTAAATATGGTTTTATTAATCCTTTTACAGACCAAGAGCCCCCAACTCCTCCCTCATCAGCTCAAAATGCTCAATAAACTGTGTCTGATGATACGTATTTTGTGGTTTCTCTAAATTACTAACAAACTATGCCTTATACTACTTTAACCATAAAATTCTTAAGTCATGGAGATATTCTTTAAAGGCTCTTTGTATTCCTTAATATCTGCCTTGGTATTTATATATGTTATTCCTTATAACCCAAATAGCGATACAATTTCTGGCTTTTGGGCCATTGTAGGAATAGCTTGTATGTTCGGGTTCATTAGAGGCTTGGTTCTTATGTGGGTAGCTATAACAAAATAGCTAGGAGCTTGCTCACTTGGATTTGTAACCCGCTGGCATAAAGTGTTCCTAAACACGGGGTTGCTCGCGCGGATTTGCAATCCGTTGCGGTTTGTCTTCCGCTCTCCTGAGCGGTGTTTGCGAAGGAATATTCGATCATCTAAATCACCATACTAAGTAACCCAAAATGAGCGAAATCCACCACAGCAAAAACGTCCTTACCAATGCCCGTATTGATGCCAATGGCAATTTCATTGTGGGGGATGGAAATAACATCACCGTCATCAACCTCAAAGAAGCGGCCCAATACAAATACTTAAAGGCCGAGATAGAAAAGCTAAATATCCGTTTTGAGCGGGCAAAACGCCGTCTTGAAAAAGACCCCGAAGATTCGGAATCACAAGAGGAATTGATTGAAATAGACGGCGAGCGCACACAAAAGCAAAAAGACCTGGAAACTCTCAAACGGGAGGTAATCAAGCTCGCAGATGAATTTTCCCGAATCCCGCTCAACACGGAACGCCTGCGCGTGGCAAAGGAACATTTCGACAAGGGCGAGATCAAAGAAGCCAGGGCTGTTTTGGATGCCGAAATGATGTGCAAAGAACTGGATGCTTTGTTATACGAAAAGCAGAAAGCAGAAGTCAATAGCCAAAACCTGGCTGACAAAGCTAATGAATACCTTATACTTGCCCGTCTCACTGCCATTAACTTTGATTTACCAGACCGCTTTGAGGCTACAAAAAACTGCTTTGAACAATCGCTAAAGGCAAAACGTAGCGCGGAAAGTATATTTACTTATGCTGAATTTTTGCAAGGCCACAACCAGTATACGGAAGCCATATTACTTTATGAAGAAGGGCTAATAATGTATCTCCCGTTGTCTAGAGCCAATCACCAAGAAGGGTTATCGGATGAAGAATGGCTATCTGATGTGGCTAGTGTTATGAACAATTTGGCTACTTTGCATTGCGCTATAAATGAGCTTGGGCAAGCTAAATTGGAGTATATAAAAGTATTGGAAATTTATCAGTCCTTGACTATTATTAACTCGCAAGGATGGCTGCCATATGTAGCCAATAGCCTCAGTAATTTAGCTAACTTACATAGAGTTGAAAATGAGTTTGAGCAAGCTGAATTGGAGTATGAAGAAGCGCTGAAAATCCTAAAAGTCTTATCTAAGGATCATGCACAAATTTACTTGCCAGATCGGGCCAGGATACTTAATAATTTGGGGGTTTTACACGATCATGAAAATAAGTTTGAGCAAGCTGAATCGGAGTATGGAGAAGCGTTGACGATCTATAGAGAACTAGCGGAAACCAATGCGCAATTATGGATGCCATCTGTGGGAATGACTTTAAACAATTTGGGAGCTTTGCACTTTGTAAAAGAAGAACTGGAGCGAGCCGAATGTGAATTTGAAGAGGCGCTGAAAATTCGAAGGAATTTAACATCTCTTAACCCACAAAGCCACTTACCAGACTTAGCTATCACCTTGAACAATTTGGGAGGGCTGCACCGTAAAAAAAATGAATTTGAGCAAGCTGAAAAGGAGCTTAAGGAAGCACTCAGAATACGCAGGACGTTAGCTACTATCAATTCGCAAACCTACCTGCCGGATGTAGCTACTACCTTAAGCAACTTAGCAGAGGTGTATCGTAGTAAAAAAGAGATGGAGAAAGCCGAAAAGCTATATAAGAAAGCACTGAAAATTCGAAGATACTTAGCATCTGCAACCCCCAAGATATATTTGCCAAAGTTGGCGAGTATATTAGCAAAAATGAGTAGCTTTTATTTAGAAGATGTGCCGGATAAAGAAAAATCGTTAAATTATTGCAAAGAGGTATTGTTGGCCACAGCGCCTTTCATAGAATTCCTTCCTGCTGCTCAAAACTCTGCAAGGGAAGCTATGAATGTTATTAGTAATTGGGGCGAAGATGTGGAGGCATTTTTTGACAAAATAAATGAAGAAAGGGCTAGGGATAAAAAATGACCCGCTCGCGTAAAATGCCCACTTGCAGCTTTGACCTGTATGCGACCAGAGGCCGCCACGAGCGCGTGGTGTTGACGGTGCGGGAGGTAGCGGGTAAAGACAATACCGAAAGTGCTGCCTTTACATTTACCTGCTGGCATAAAGTGTTCCTAAACACGGGGTTGCTTGCTCACCCTGCTGGCATAAAGTGTTCCTAAACCCAGGGTTGCTCGCGCGGATTTGCAATCCTTCGCGGTCTGTCGCCGCTCGCGCCTGGTCTTCCAAAATATGCGATGACCCCGATGATCAACAGTATCTTAACGGTTTGATTCATTGCTCACGCGATTGTGTGGCAATGTTAGGTGGGGTTTGGGAGGGGATTGTATTTTGGAGTAAAGGAGTGTTTAATAGTGCTTTATGAAGTATAACTTACAAATGTTTGTTAGCTTGCGTGCAAAAGCCTATACTGCTTAAAATCAACACAGATGCTTAAAGAGAAAATTCTTAATGAAATTGACGAATTAATAAAGCAAACAATGGGTATGATAACTACTGTACCTGAAAGGAGGCTTTCAGGAGATGCATTAGCATTATTAATTTCATCTTTAGCCTTAGTCAAAGATGTCGTTGGAAAAGAATCTCCTTATTTCATGGGTATCGATTCACTTGATAGAGGCTGGCCTACAGATCAAATGGGTTCTTTATGCAGGCTTTTAGAGCAATTTAGAAATTATGTAGATAGGGGCTGGGCTGGAGGTTTACATAGTCTAATTTCAGCAGAAATTTTTGGAAATTTTTTAGAAATGGCTGAATATTTACTTAGTGAAGGTTATAAAGACCCTTCTGCTGTAATTATTGGAAGCACACTTGAAAGCCATTTAAGAGACTTATGTAACAACAATGAAATTCCAATTACCAAAGTTGACAATTCCGGCAAAAGCCAGCCAATAAAAGCAAATCAAATGAATATTGAACTAACCAAATCCGGTGTTTATAGCAGCCTTGAGAATAAAAGCGTATTAGCATGGTTAGACTTGAGAAATAAAGCCGCACATGGGCAATACAGTGAATATGGTAAGGACCAAGTAATAACGATGCTTACTGGAGTAAGAGATTTTATTATAAGAAATCCTGCTTAACTGCTTTACAGTTAAAATATAGAATCATGGAAAATCCATCCAATAAAAAGCAAAGTATAGATGTCAAACAATGGTGGAAGGCACGTAAACACGAATGGAATGAATTTTGGAAAAACGCAAGCCTTTTAGGCAAAATCGTTATCCTTATAGGCATTGTTTTTGTTCCTAGTGCGCCCTGGATTTTTACAATGGAATGGGGATGGGGAAGGTTTGATTCGACTACTGGAGCTATTGGAGATACAATTGGAGGCATAACTGCACCAATAGTTAATCTGGTTAGTGCAATATTGGTGTATTTGGCTTTTAAAGCCCAAATTAAAGCTAACGAAATAATAAGCACACAAGTAATAGAAGCAAAGAACGATCAAAAAATTTATTACAACAGGGATTATATTTTTCGACTTCATGAATTATTAAAATCAGAATTAATATTATTGGACTCCAATAACACAAAAAAAGAGCCAGGTGAAATTCAGAAAATTATCGACTATTTATACAATCCAAACCATTCTACTGTTCCTCAAAAAACCGTACTTAAATTTAATAGTGCAATGGATTTGCTTTCTAAATTTTTAACTGATCTTGAGGATATTAATATTCCCGTTTCTGATAAAGAATTGCTATTCATTTACATACAGCAACAATACAATGTTTTATTGCGCGAAAGCCTTTCTAAAGTAGAATCTCAGTATTCAAAGGAGCAGATCAATAGTCTTCATATTCATCATTTAATAGAGCTAAAAAGGCTCATTGAATTTAAATTATTATCTATTCAATCAAATATTACAGAGAGTAAACGGGGTCTAACCCCGCTGGCATAAAGTGTTCCTAAACACGGTGTTGCTCGCGCGGATTCCCAATCCGTCGCGGTCTGTCTTCCGCTCTCCTGAGCGGTGTTTGCCAAGTGGTCCGCTTTTTTTGCTTCCAGAACCCGCCGGAACCCCGTCTTCCCAGCTCGTTCCAAAGCTCCTTACAAAATCCTCAACCAACACGGGCTTAACTTTTATTGGTTTTGTAAGACAGCCGGGATTTCATTCATTGTTTTTTGTAGCAGAGCGGAATCCGCAACTTTGCCCCCTATGCGACCAGAGGTTGGAACGAGCGCGGGAGATTAGTCGCCATCGTCATTCTAAAAGAATTATTTTCAAACAATTAATCCCGGTCTCTCCATATCTTAACCAATCCATATAAAAAACTAAGGCCAATTCTTAATTTTAGAGCGGAAATTCAAGAACATAATCACGCCTCATGGACAGGGACAAAATACAGCAACTCATCAACGAGCGCGGCATCAAATCCGTAGAAGAATTTCAAGCGCTGATCAATGAAGTATCTTCACAACAAAATGCCTTGGGTCGCCCTGAATTTTTGGGGATTTCTCCCAACCAGATGCAATGGATGCTCTATGAGCCATTTGAACCTAAATCGCCTTTTGGCTTCAAAGTCGCATCCGATGAAACGTTGAATAAAGTTCCCTTTCTCCGGGTTTGTGAGGCCATGCTCAAGCACACCGTTTTGCAGCAAAGCCCTTTCAAATTAACTGAATCCACCGGCTCTTTGCCGGTGAAAGTGGTGAAAGCGGTGTATGAAACCGGGGGGTATCGGGATCCGAATATCGAACAAGGCATTGCAAAACTCTATAAAGAGACCGATTGCGAACTGCTCCATGTTGCCAAATTGATCCTCGAAATGGCAGGCATTACCCAGTTGGCACCAAGTCTTCCCCTCGCATAGTCAAAATCGCGTGGCTCGCCAGGGTTTTTAACCCGTCGCGGTTCGTCTTCCGCTCTCCTGAGCGGTCGGCTAATGCGTACCAAGCGTCCATGGTCTCTCGCTGCCATAAAGTGTTCCTACCCGGTCTCGCTCGCACAGATTTCCAATCCGTCGCGGTCTGTCTTCCGCTCTCCTGAGCGGCGTAATAAGGAAATGGCGCCAAACAAAAAGCCAATGATGTCTTGCTACTCGATGATATTTGGAGCGATATTGGTTTTGTGCCGACAGCCGGGATTTGATTTTGCGTTCATTCCCGCCGGGCTGGAGCCCGCAGCTTTGACCCGTTTACGCCCAGAGGTCGGAATGAGCGTGTGACGTTGACGGTGTGGGAGGTTCCAACAGCAACCGGGATAGCGCTGCTTGCCGTTGATCAGCGGTACAGATCGCGTTGCGCATTTGATCTATTGAAAAAGAGGCTGTGAATAAATTGCTTCACGCCAGCTTTTCGCAAACCAAACTTCCCCTTCTACCGTTTTTAATGTAAATTTACACCACTCAACTGTAGAAAACAGTTATCCGATATGCAAACCATAGAAATACAAAAAGGCATCCGGGTCGGTTTTGAGGACTTGGTAAACGGAGTCTCCAGGTTGGAAACATCCGACTTGGAAAAGTTGGCGGATACGGTGAATCATATCTTAGACGGGCGAAAAAATCCGTCGCCGGCAGCTCGGGAGAAAGAATTGTTGGAAGAGATTGATCACGTCGTCCCTGAGTTTGTCAGGCATCGCTATAAATGGCTTCACGCCAAACTCGAGGAGGAGAAAATTTTGGAGTCGGAGCATCAGGAACTGCTTCAAATCGTGGATTTTATGGAAGAAAGGGCATTGGTTCGCGTCCACCTGATGGCCGAATTGGCAGCCCTGCGGCAAGTTTCTCTGAAAGAAGTAGGAGAACAACTCAGAAAAAGGCGTCATGGCCATGCCGAGGCGTAAAGTTTCGCCTGCAAAACGGCTGCTCATTGCCACAAGGGCAGCATTTCTATGCGAGTATTGCCGCATACCGGAAGATTTTTCAACTGATGTATTCAATATTGAGCACGTAAATTCCCTTCTGCATGGCGGCACAAATGCCGATAACAACCTGGCTTATTCCTGTGGTGGTTGTAATGCAAACAAGCACTTTCATATTTCCTGGAATGATCCTCAGACAGGAACCCTAGTTCCGCTTTTTCATCCAAGAAAAGATAAATGGCGGGAGCATTTCTCATGGAGTGAAGACCTTACGCTTTTAACAGGATTGACACCACAAGGTCGCGCAACCATAGATTTGCTGAAAATGAACCGACCCGGCTTAGTCAATTTGCGCAAAGCATTATTATCTTATAGCGCCCATCCTGATATGTGATTTCTAAATTCGCTGCCATAAAGTATTCCCAAACCCGATCTCCCTTCCGCAGATTTGCGCGCCTGAACCCAAACGCAAATAACCCCTCAAAACCCCACTTCCGAATCGCAAAAATTGAGACAACTCCTGCCGCTTTAGGGTTGCTGAATCGGCGCTGCCCAATTTTTCAAATATTCGCTTAAATTGCGGCCAATAGAGTGACAAAGTAGCATTAAAATGAGCGCAATAATCCTGACATTTGTTCTCCTGATCCCCCTGACAGGGCTTGCCCAGCCTTGTAACTGTGAGACGGAATTTGATGCGGTGCAGCAATATTTCGAAGCGAACCACCCCGGATTTCAAACCAATTTTACCGGAAAAAAACTGGTCGTGTACAAAGCCGAAGTAGCAAAACTCAAAAAAGCTGTGGCCTCAAAACGCCTCAAAGAAGACTGTTTAGTTTATCTCTCAAAATACACAGATTTACTGCAAGACCACCACATCGGCATTTCTTCCAATATTTCCGGGTTGAAACGGCTGGATTTAAGCGCGCCTGAGGCATTAGATCGTTTCAAGAACTCGGCGGCGTATCTGGCTAAAGAAAGTATTTCCATAGATACGGCCCAGCTTATTGCTTACTTGGCCTCTCCCAAAGCCAGCATGGTCGAGGGCATTTACACCAACGGACGGTTGCAAATAGCCGTCCTGAAAAACAAGACAAAAACCCGCGACTTCGTCGGCATTGCAATCCGTACCGCTTCCAAACTGGTCAACGATGGCCATGTCGTGCTGGAATTGAAGCGCATCAGCGGCGATAAATATTTCGTCAAATATCATCTGACCGGTTTTGATCCGGCAGTCATCACGATGGTTAGCGACCTCAAAAACGGGGAGATTCCGCAGATCGGCTACGCCAAAGTTCAGGCGCAATCGCCAAAATCCACTCCTTTCGAATTCAGGGAACTCGACGCGCAAACCAACTACGTCAGACTAAGTTCGTTTGAAGGGGCCTTGTACAACGATTACGAAACCTTTTACGAATCCATTTCCGGTCGCATCACCGACAAGCCCTGGCTGATTGTAGACTTGCGGGACAACGGCGGCGGGTCAGAACAGTGCTACTACGGCCTCATGCCCTTCCTCTATTCCCGGCCGATGATGTTGGATACGTCTGAAATTTGGGTGTCGCCCGACAACATCCGGCGCTACGAAGAGGCGCTGGCCCGACAGGAACAGGATTCTGCCAGCTACGGCGCAGCTACCCTCAGCGGCACGCGGCGCACCCTGGCAAAAATGAAAGCAGCCAAACCCTTCTCCTTAGTGCTGGAAACTGAGGATTACCCGTCCGAACCCTGGACATACGACAGCGTGACCACCTACCCCCGGAAAGTGGCAATCCTCTTCAACAGGGGCACGGCCAGTGCTGCGGAAGGACTCATCTATTACGCCCGGCAAAGCGATAAAGTCGTCACCATCGGCGAAAATTCCGGCGGGTATCTGGGCTTCGGAAATGCGATGACAACCACCACCCCTTGCGGTGGCTATACTATTGCCTGCACGACCGTCAAATACCGGACAAAAAGCAAAAATGAGTTTATCGGATTTCCGCCGCAATACCGGGCGCCGGCGCAGGGTGACTGGGTGGATTTTGCAAAGGAGGTTTTGAAGGGCAAATAGACATACGGCTTATGGCAAAACTACAAGTCCATGTGCTTGTTTTGGGAAACATGGCGTTAACCAAAAGGTAAAGATTCCTTAACCCCAAAAGTCAACGGCTGCAAAAACTACCCCCCTACTTTTGCCGTCAAAACGCATGAAAAGTTCTTTACTGCTTTTGCTGGCCTTCATCACCTGCTCTTCCTTATACGCTCAGGGCATAATTACCGGGGTTGTCCTGGATGAGGATGGCCTTTCGCTTCCGGGCGCAACGGTTTATGTAAGCAGCCTCAATCGGGGCGCTGTTACCGATGGCAACGGTAAATATGTTATCTCAAATCTCAAAGCCGGGGAATATACGCTGGAAATTGCATACATCGGGTACCAGGCGGTGCAAAAGCAAGCGGTCATTCAGGATGGCCAAACGACGGAATTGGATATCCGGCTTACTTCGGGCGTTCAATTGATTAATGAAGTATTGGTACTTGGCGACCGGTTGAAAGGTCAGGCGAAAGCGCTCAATCAACAAAAAAACAACATCAACGTCACCAATATTGTCGCTGCCGACCAGATCGGACGTTTTCCGGATGCAAACACAGGAGACGCCTTGAAACGCATTCCGGGGATAACGATGCAAGGCGACCAGGGAGAGGCGCGTAACGTGCTGATTCGTGGTTTTGCCCCGCAGCTCAACGCGGTTCGGATTAACGGAGAACGGGTTCCATCTGCGGAAGGAGACAACAGGAATGTGCAATTGGATCTCATTCCTTCTGATATGGTGCAAACGATTGAAGTCAATAAAACCCTTACGCCCGATATGGAAGCCGACGCTCTGGGTGGCGCTGTAAACCTCATCACGCGCGCGGCGCCGAGCGGGTTGCGGCTTTCAGGCACGCTTGCCAGTGGATTAAACCTGCTGTCAAACAAACCCATCTGGACAGGAACCCTCATCGCCGGGGATCGGTTTGCCGGAGATAAGTTGGGGATTATTGTAAGCGGAACGATCAACGACCACGATTTTGGTTCGGATAACATCGAAATGGTTTGGGCCAATGAAGTAGAAAGCCCGCTTACAGAAGAAGATATTGAAGTAGATCCTTTTCTCGAAGAAATAGAAATCCGCCAATATGCGGTTCGCCGCCAGCGCAGGAGCCTGTCCGCATCGTTAGATTACAAGCTGGGCGCCAACCACACCCTTTATTTTCAAGGAATATACAACTGGCGCGACGACTGGGAAAATCGCTTCGGTTTGGCCTTCAAAGACATCGAACCCATTTTTGAAGACGGCACAGAAAATATCACAGGCTATAACGCAGAGGCAAGCCGTGAGGTAAAAGCAGGCTCGTCTGATTCGGATGGCCGCCGTCTGGAAACGCAACGCACGCTGAATTATTCGCTGCGGGGCGATCACTTATTTGGTAAACTCCGGCTTGACTGGCAAGCATCCTACGCGGCAGCTTCCGAGGAGAAGAAACGCGAACGCTACATTGGATATGCTTCCGACGATGCGTACCCGGTAACGATGGATGTCAGCGACCCCATGTTTCCAAATGTGACCCCGGTGGACGCTTCGGATTTTGCACCCGGCAAATTTGAATTGGACGAATTGACGGAAGAAAACGGATTTACAGAAGAAAAGGATATGAATTTCCGTGCCGACTTTTCTCTGCCAGCTCAGGTTGCAGGGCGCTATGGTACCATTAAATTTGGCGGACGAATCAAAGTTAAAGACAAAATCCGCGACAATGATTTTTTTGAGTTCAGCCCGTTGACAGAGCAATACGACCTGCTTGACAAAGTAGGATTGACCGATCAGACCAAAGATAATTTTATACCGGGCAGCCAATACGTTGCGGGTGTTTTCCCGTCGGCTGATTTCATTGGCAACCTGAATTTAAGCGATCCAAGCCAGTTTGAAGGCGAAGCGGTGCCTGGTGAGTACTTGCCTGGAAATTACCAGGTGAATGAGACGGTAAGCGCAGGATATGTGCTTTGGAATCAGCAACTCACGGATAAACTGACCGTACTGGCCGGCATTCGGGTAGAAAATACGCAGCTCGAATACACCGGCAATCAGGTACTGGACGAAGAAGAACTGATCGGGGAAGTAACGGCTGAAAAAAGCTACACGAATGTATTACCCGGATTGCACCTGAAATACGATGTTTCCGATAATTTTTCTATCCGGGCTGCGTGGACAAATACCCTGGCGCGCCCCAACTACTATGACCTCGTACCTTTTCAGAATATCATCGCAGAAGACGAAGAGATTGCAGCTGGAAACCCAAATCTGGATCCAACCCGGGCATCTAATCTCGACCTGATGCTG
This sequence comes from Saprospiraceae bacterium, assembly GCA_046153985.1. GTDB lineage: Bacteria > Bacteroidota > Bacteroidia > Chitinophagales > Saprospiraceae > JABWAJ01. The sequence goes on along the minus strand of JBJXFD010000656.1, from coordinate 10,232 downwards.
GAGAAATATTTTCGCTCAGTTGGCTTACTGTCTGCCGGTGCTTTTTACAAAAAAGTGGATGATTTTATTTACACTTTCGTGGATGAGTCCTACGTGTCCGACATCACCGGCGGCGACGAGTGGACTTATTTTCAGCCGCTCAACGGTGGTACTGCCGATGTCTATGGTTTTGAAATAGCGTTGCAACGCCAACTCGATTTTTTACCTGGCGCTTTGAAAGGTTTGGGTGTTTATCTCAATTACACCTACACCGGATCTAATGCAACCGGTATCCGGAACGGCGACGGCGAAGAGCGCGAAGGGCTGGACTTGCCGGGAGCAGTGCCGCATTTATTCAACGCATCTTTGTCCTTTGAAACGAAGCGTTTAGTGCTGCGCCTTTCGGCCAATTATGCAGCTGATTACATTGATGAAGTGGGCGATGACGATTTCAGTGACCGGTATTATGATCGTCAGTTTTTCCTCGATGTAAATGGTTCATATGCCATCTCGAAACGCTTGCGCATTTTCGCAGATGCAAACAACCTCACCAACCAGCCACTGCGGTATTTTCAGGGCATTCGTTCCCGCACACAGCAGGCTGAATACTACAATGCCCGGTTTAATGTGGGGCTGAAATTTGATTTTTTTGGAAATAAGGAATAGATTTTTGTTTCATTTCATTTACCAACTAATCGGGAGAGGTTGCCCTTCACAGAGCAGCCTCTCACCTTCATCGCAGCAATCATGTTCCATTCTTTTATTAAGTTTTTTCCGGCACTGTTTACCCTCATGCTTTTTTATGCATGCGGTTCAAAACAAACTGCCGTAGTTGCCAGCGACGCTTTAAAACCAGATTTTATTACGGATCTTACGCCAACAGATACCGACGACCCTGCTATTTGGATTCATCCAACAGATCCCGAGAAAAGCCTGATTCTGGGCACGGATAAAGGCGATGAAAATGGCGGGGTTTTCGTGTTTAACTTAGCAGGTAAACTTCTGAAAGAAAAATCAGTTGCCGGGCTTCCACGGCCCAATAATATAGATGTCGAATATGGGTTCATACTGAACGGAGACACCATTGACATTGCTGTATTTGCGCAGCGCAATGGTGATAATATCCGGGTGCTTCGGGCGCCTGAAATGGCCTTTGTTGACAATGGGGGTATTGATGTTTTCAAAGGAGAAGAAGTGGTGTCTCCAATGGGTATTGGTTTGTATAAATCACCGGCAGATCGTAAAATTTACGTTTTTGTAAGCCGTAAAAGCGGTCCGGATGGGAGCTACTTATGGCAATATTTATTAAAAGACAGCTCCGGAGTTGTGGTTGCAGAACCGGTGCGAAAGTTCGGGGCATTCAAAGGGGGCAAAGAGATCGAAGCCATAGCAGTGGACGACGAGATGGGCTACATTTACTATTCCGACGAAGGATCCGGTGTGCGCAAATACCATGCCCATCCGGATAGCAGTAATACAGAATTGGCATTTTTCGCCAACCGGGATTTTGCAGATGACCACGAAGGGATTTCTATTTACACGCAACCCGGAGGAAAAGGCTATATCCTGGTTTCGGATCAGCAGGCCAATCGCTTCCATGTTTTCACAAGAGCAGGAACGCCTGGCAATCCTCATGAGCACAAACGAATTGCCATAATACCCATGTCCACGATGGACAGTGATGGCTCGGAATCATGCAGTACGCCACTTGGCAAAGGTTTTCCCAAAGGGTTGTTTGTGGCCATGTCTGCGGATAAAACCTTTCAGATTTACCGGTGGGAGCAATTGGAAGCGCGGCTACAGCAAAAGCATACGCCCACAGAGTAATGATTTTTAACCATTCTGATTAGCAGGTAACGTCCAGTTAACCTGTCGGGCCAATTCTTAACGATAAGATAACCTCAATTATTTGATTGTCACCTACTTATTGCCTTGCTTTACTGTTCTAAAAATTGATTGGTATCATGAGGCGCTTTTTATGGTTCGGGCTTATTCTACTTCTGTCTTGCTCCAGGGATAGCCACGCCATAAAAATAAAAGGATCGGATACTGAAGTCAACTTAGCTGTCCAATTAGCGGAATCCTTCCACCATGACCATCCCGGAGTTTTTGTGTCCATATCCGGAGGTGGTTCGGGCTTGGGCATTGCCTCCTTGCTGAACGGCACTGCGGACATCGCCAACTCATCCCGTCGCATCAACAGCAAAGAAATTGAGCTGTTCCAAACCAGAAGCATCATCGTTGATTCTTTCATTTTTGCACAGGATGCCATTGCTTTCATCGTATCGGATGACCTCCCAATAGATTCCATCAGCACCTCCGATGTGGCTAAAATACTCGATGGACATTACAAGAACTGGTCGTTCCTGACCGGAGAAAATTTACCCATCAATATTTATGGCAGGCAAAGCAATTCGGGTACACACGAATTTATCAAGAAAAAATTGGGCATCGAATTTAGTCCGCACGCTAAAGAAATGAACGGCAATGCCCAGATATTGGAAGGCATTAAAGCAGACCGTTCTGGTTTTGGCTATGTAGGTGCAGGCTATGTCATTCATGGCGGCAGTAAGGGCATCAAAGTACTGCTGGTATATGATAAAAAAGGCTCGCGCGCTATTTCTCCTCTGGATGCCTCAATGATTGCAGCCGGGGAATATTTCTTTCAAAGGCCCTTGTTTCAATATTACAAGGCAAATTCCTATGAAAAGATCAAGCCCATTCTTGATTTTGAAAAAAGCGTAACTGGTCAAAAAATCATACAATCGGCAGGTTATTATCCTGTAAATAAAGAAAGATGAGCATCCGGAGAAGGGAAAATATAGATTGGTTTTTTAAGCAGGTATTTAAAGCGACCGGGCTGATCACCATCCTGTTGCTTGGAGGTATTTTTCTGATGTTGCTCTACAACAGCATTGCCTTCTTTTTCGATATAAAACCGGCTGATTTTTTCACAGGATCTCAATGGAATCCCAGCCATTCCAAAAGCCAATACGGCATCCTTCCACTGTTGAGCAGTACCGGCCTGGTTGCTTTAGGTTCCATGATCATTGCAGTACCTTTGGGCATCCTGACAGCAGCTTTTTTGTCGGAATTTGCGCCGCCAAGATTGCAGGCCATCTTAAAACCGCTTATTGAAATGCTGGCGGCTATTCCTTCTGTGGCCATCGGCTTTTTGGGCATCGTGCTCGTTGGCCCCGGCATTGCTAAATTATTTGGCATCCAAAATGGGCTGAACGCATTAAACGGCTCTATTTTATTGGCCATCATGGCTTTGCCCACCATCATCACCATCAGTGAAGACGCAATCAATGCGGTACCCAAAAGTTACCGGGAAGCCTCTATGGCTTTAGGCGCAAATAAATGGGAAACCCTTTTTAGGGTGACCCTGCCTGCTGCCTTGCCAGGGTTGATTGCCGCAGTCATGCTGGGGCTGGGTCGGGCTTTGGGCGAAACGATGACAGTCTTAATGGCCACAGGCAATGCTGCCGCCCAGCCTACTGATTTTTTGGATGCCATCCGTACCATCACAGCGACCATTGCCATTGAAATGGGCGAAGTCCCTTATCAAACCACCCATTATTTTGCGCTTTTTGCAATTGCTGCCGTGCTTTTTCTGATCACCTTGACCATCAATCTACTCGGCGAATATTTTGCCAACAGGCTAAGAAAGTTTCATGCATGAAAAACAGGTTATTGTCCCTATTTAACTGGATGTTGTTGTTGGGTAGCACCCTGCTGGTCTGCCTGTTTCTCGGCATTATTCTATTCGATATTTTTTCAAAAGGCGCATCTTCTTTATCCTGGGAGTTTATCAGCCAGTTTCCCAACGATGGGATGACCAAAGGTGGAATTTTACCTGCCATTATCGGCACATTTTTACTGACCATCATCACCACGCTTTTTGCCGTCCCTTTCGGCGTTGCCTGTGCGATTTACCTCAACGAATACGCCACCCCCTCTGCGCTCACCAATCTTATCCGGGCTTCCATCCGAAACCTTGCAGGGATTCCATCCATTATTTACGGTTTATTCGGGTTGGCGCTTTTCGTTCAGGCCTTCAGGATGGGAACGTCCGTTTTGTCTGCCGGATTAACCCTTGGGCTGCTTTCGTTGCCTTACATCATCACCACAACAGAAGAAGCCCTGAAACGCATTCCGAACAGCATGCGGGAAGCGACCTTAGCCCTGGGCGCCACGCAGTTTGAAACAATCAGAGACGTCGTGCTGCCCAAAGCCCTGCCGGGAATCCTGACCGGGGTTATTTTGACGCTTTCCAGAGCAGCGGGAGAGACGGCGCCGATCTTATTTACCGGGGTCGCATTTTACATCAATGGATTGACCATTTCCGCCAACCAGGAATTTATGGCTTTGCCTTACCATTTGTATATGCTTTCTACGCAACATACCTCGATTGAACAGGTGAGGCCATTGGCTTACGGAACAGCATCGGTGCTGATTATTTTGGTTTTTTCACTAAACATCATTGCTTTTTACATCCGGTTTAAGCATAGAACACAGGATTGATATGAACGACATTAAATTATCTGCGCATGCGCTGAATTTGTATTTCGGGAATAAGCAAATATTAAAAAACGTCAATATTGATTTCCCGAAAAATCAGGTTACTGCCTTGATCGGCCCATCTGGCTGTGGAAAATCTACTTTGCTCCGCGCATTCAACCGCATGCATGATTTGACTGCGGATGCAAAAATAGAAGGCCGCATAAAATTAGACGATGTTGATATTTACGAAAAAAGGTATTCCGTTACCGAGTTGCGCAAAAGAATCGGGATGGTTTTTCAAAAGCCCAATCCCTTGCCCAAAAGTATTTATGAAAACCTTGCTTATGCTTTAAATATTCATAAATTTTCGAAGAATGAAATTCCAAAATTAATTGAATCGGCACTGAAAGAGAGCTATTTATGGGAAGAAGTAAAAGATGAATTAAAAAAACCGGCAGTAAAATTATCCGGCGGACAACAGCAACGCCTGTGCATTGCAAGAACGGTTGTGCTCCGCCCCGAAGTTATTTTAATGGATGAACCCTGCTCGGCATTAGACCCTATCAGCACCCACAAAATAGAAGAATTGATCCTGAGCCTGAAAAAGGATTATACGATCGTGATTGTCACGCATAACATGCAACAAGCCCAGCGAATTTCCGATAACGTTGCATTCATGTACTTAGGCGAACTGATCGAATTCGGAACCTGCGACAAGATTTTTAACGACCCGGAAAAAGAGCTGACCCAAAATTATGTGAACGGACATTTTGGGTAACTATAATAATTGGTCACTCCACCCTCAAATCCCCCGTTTCCACCAAACAAGCTTCCCGAATCCGCTGCACCGTTGCCGGCGCATAAAGGGGGAACCATTCCGAATGCCCCCGATCCTGCCGGGCGGCAAGGATGGCGTGCTTGACAGCAAAAAATACCGTGGCAGCCAGACAAAGCGGCGGTTCTCCCACTTCTTTGGATGAAAAAAGCAGGTTGGGGGCTCTCATTTTTCGCGGATACGGGAATAGGTCCACGTGCATTTCCAGGGGAATGGACGTGACTGCGGGCGGCTTATATTCCCAGGTGTTGAGGGAGTTTAAGGCGCCTTTATATGGGCCGTCTGGTTGGTAAACCATGTCTTCGTACAGCACAAAACCAAGCCCCTGCACAAAAGCGCCTTCCACCTGGCCGATGTCAATGGCCGGATTGATGCTTTTGCCCATGTCGTAGACCAGATCGGCCCGCAGGACGGTTGTTTCGCCGGTGAGCACGTCAATTTCTACTTCAGTACACGCCGCGCTGAACGTGAACCCGACAAACTGGTTCACCGTTTCGGGGATGGTTCCGGGTTTGAAGGTAAAGGTGTCGGACGCGTCTACTTTTTCGCCCCCTTGAATGGCGACTCGCACCTGCTCCGATAAATTGATGCGTTCCTGATTGGCTTCGTGCACGACTGCCGGCCAGGAGGCGTCGTCCCATTCAATTTTCCGGTAATCGGTATTGTAAGGCAGGGGCGCCGGCTGGCCAAAAAACTGGTAGTTTTTACAAAATTCCGGGCCTTTGGCGTGCAGCCATTTCTGCAGGCGTTTTTTCAATTTTTTACAAGCTTCCTCCACGGCTTTGCCATTGAAGGCGGAGCCGGTAGAAGCGCCGGTGCTGACGGGATTGGGGATCACGGCGGTGTCCATTTCGGCGATCCGGATCAGGCTCAGCGATACGCCCAGACTTTTGGCGGCGATTTGGGCCACGATCGTGTTCAGGCCCTGCCCCATGTCAACGCCGCCCTGGCGCACCAGCACCGAAGCGTCCTGGTCATAGACTTCAACGAGCGCGCCGGCCTGTTCCAGAAAAGTGGCGTTGTACCCCGAAGCGTACTTCACCGGGATGAGGGAAATGCCCCGTTTGCGCCAGCGGTTTTTTGCATTAAAATCATTCACCTGCGCCAATCGTTTGTCAAACCCCGATTTTTTCCGGGTCGCTTCCCAAACCCTTTGCAGGTAGCAATCTTCCACAACCTGGCCGAATGGCGTGGTCTGGCCGGTTTGGTACAGGTTTTTAGCCCGCACATTTTCCGGAAGCATGCCAATGGCGTGGGCGGCGGCCTCCAGCGCTTCTTCCTGGGCGATGAGGCCCTGCACTAAGCCCATGGAACGGAAAGCCGTATTGCTTGCCTTGTTCGTTTTGCACACGTCAGAGGACGTCTGCCAGTTGGGCACAAAATAGGCCGAATCGCAGCGCAACTGCACGCAGTCGCTCACCACAAAAGAGGCATCGTAGGTGTATCCGCCGTCCAAATGAAAATCTGCGCGCCAACCCAGGATTTTTCCCTTGTTTGGGCCGTCGCTGGCAATGGCAACCGCGTATTTTGACAACAAAGGATGGCGGTGCCCGTAGACTGCTGTGTCCACTGCCCGCAGATTGGCTAACCTGACGGGGCGTTGGTGCTTCCAGGCTGCCACCGCTGCGGGCGCCGAAGCAAACATGGACTGATCGCATTTGCCGCCATAACCACCGCCGAGGCGTTTCACCCGCACGTCTACTTTGTTGAGCTTGGGCGTGGCTTCGCCAGGCTTGACGGAGGCGGGTTTCAGCACGTCCACCGCGCTCGACTGGATGGAGTCGGGCGATTGCGTGGAGGGGTGGATGATCAGTTGCGCCTCTTCCCCGGGAAGGGCCAGCGCGGCTTGAGATTCCATGTAAAAATGGAGCTGACTGCCCGTTTCCTGCGCGCCTTTCACTACGATGCAAGGGGTTTGATCGAGGGTTACAGTCGCCGGGAGGTCGTTCAGGGCGGTGTTTGCCCAGGTGGAATCGGTTTTTTCCCGGGTGATTTTCCAGATGTGTACGGGATAGGCGCCCTTGTCGGCAAAAATGCTGTCGGCGGCAATCGCCTGTTCGAAACTGATGATGGGCTTTTTCGGTTCGTAATGAACACATTGCGTCAGCAGAAACTGGGCAGCGTCCTGCGCTTCAAGGTACGTTTGGGCCAACACTAAGCAAAGCGCCTGCCCATGTGCATTGACCGTTCCCTCATCGGGCTGATCCATGCCGATGCAAAAAAGCGGCTGGTCGCTGCCTTGTCCGATGGCTTTTGCACCGGGGATATCCGCTGCCGTGACGATGTCAACAACGCCCGGAAACTGCGCTTTCAGCACCGCCAGTACGGCCTCGGTTGTTGCCTTGCCGCGTTTGCCGGGCACAATGAAATACACGTCGGCAGCGGGATACGGACTGGTGGCAAAAGCGGCTTCCAGACCGCGGCGCGGCAACGGAATGTCCTGAGGATAAACGGCTTCGCCCGTTGTTTGAAGAAAAGCCTCCAGTTTGATATAGGGCTGGTTAACCGGGTATTCGCCGGGGTAGGTTTTATATCGTTGGGTACCTTTGGAAGCAGGCCGTTCGGTGCGCCTGCCCGCCGACCGAACCGGTGCGGGAACGCTGGCAGGTTGTTGGCTTTCCATTAGTTGCACAAAAAATTTGTACAGAAACGACTGCGCAAGGTGTTGCCGGTATGCATCGGTGAACCCTTCCCACGGCAGGGTGCTCATTCTTGCTGCGGTGTTTTTTTGGACCGTTTTTACGTCCTGTGTCAGTGCGGCTAAGGCTGTTTGGAGCGTTTTTTCGGTCAGCGCTTTGCCGCGCAGGGCCTGTTCTGCAAGCGTAGCGTGGAAAGCCAATGGCCCGATGCCGCCGAGGATGATGGTGGCGTCGGCAATTTTCCCAGCCGGATCAAATTGAACCCGCATGCCTGCGTTGACGATGCTGTGGGAGTTTACTTCGCGGAGGGCGCATTTATAGGTTTGGCAAACAGCACCTTTGTGGAGAGGGATGGAATAGCCGAGTATCAAAACGCCTTCCTGCAATTCTTTTGACTGCGGATAAGCTGTTGCAAAATCTAAAATGTCCAATGTTTTTGATGCTTTCCAGCCCGGACACAAGATCCTGACCTGGGCGTCCATCATGGCCAGCGCGGTGAAGAGGTCTGATGGAAACGGAGCGCCGGTTGTGATGTGTTTCACCACCATCATGGTGTTGCCGGCTAAGCTGGCGGCATTCCGCACGATATTGCCGGCGGTTCGCCCGGCCATGTATTTCACAGCTTCGAGGCCCGAATGAGGACGTCTGTCTTTTGCGCCGGGGACCGTATTGAGCAGGTCAATAAATTCGCTGTAAGTAAGCGCCGATCCTGCTTCTATGTGCTCTTTGCCAATCCGTTGCAACCTTAGTTCCGCCAATTGGGCGATGTCAATGAACACGTGCGGATCTTCTTTGTATTTGTCATACACCCCAATGGACGTGTTGCCCACCACGAGCCGGGTATTGTCGCCTTTGTGGCGAGCCATCAGATCAAGCGTTTCTTTGACGTTTTCCGGGCGATACCAGGTGTATCCATTTTGTTCGTATTGAACAGGCCGCGCAGGTTTTTTCAACCCTTCCGGAAATTGTACGGTGATCGTTGGCGCAACATTGACGGTTTCGGCAGGGTCTGTGATGCAGGTCATGCAGCCTTTTTCATCCACCTCCGGATTCCAGTCGCTGGCAAATTCCTTCTGAAACCCGAAAAGAATGGGCCTGTAACCGGTGCAACGGCAGAGGTTGCCGTCGAACATGGCTTGGATCTCTTGTTTGGTGCCGATTTTGGTATCGGGTTGGTTCCCTTTTTGCATAACCGCCGCCGTCATGTTCATGATCCAGCCCGGGGTGCAATATCCGCATTGGGTTCCGTTGTTTTCGGCGAGGCATTGCTGCACCCGGCTCACCGCCGAAAGGACGCTGCCCGTGCCTTCCACAGTGGTCACCAGCATACCGTCGAGCGAGGCCAGCGGGTGCATGCAGGAGTTGATGGACCGGGTGATGATTTGGCGGCTAATGCTGTCAAACGAGGACAGCATGACGGTGCAAACCCCGCAGCCGCCTTGTTTACAATTCATTTTTGTACCGGTAAGCCCAACTTCGGCAGAGCGCAGGTAGTCAATGAGCAAGATGGTCGGGTCTGCATTTTGGATGCAGACTAAGGCGCCATTGAGGTAAAAACGGAGGTCAGTTGCAGGTGTAGTATGCATTTGAGGAAATTAAGATATGATTATTCTTCTATAGGCCTGTCTCTGCACTGTTGGCGCAGCACTTATCTCCATTGCCTGTTGCGGGTGAGCCGATACACAGATACCTCATCAACAAAGGCAGTCACATCAGAATTTTGTATAATGAGGACAATTTAGGGTTTTATTTTAAATTGGATAAATTCGTAGTATATAATTTTTTGATTATTCAGAGATATGTATCAGTGATTCCCTGGTGGGAATGACGGCGCGGGGCTGTGGTCGCCACCTTCAGGTGGCAGACCAAAACCGGGCAGAGCCCGGTGAATAGTACACGCGAGGCGGAGCTTCGACTTCGCTCAGCTACCGCCATCGCGCGAGCGGGGCTGTGGTCGCCACCTTCAGGTGGCAGACCCAAACCGGGCAGAGCCCGGAGAATAGGACATGCGAGGCGGAGCTTCGACTTATTTCGACTTCGCTCAGTACAAGTCGTCCAGCTACCGCCTGCGCGCGAGCGAGCCTGTGGTCGCCACCCTTCAGGTGGCAGACCAAAACCGGGTAAAACCCGGGGAATAGGACACGCGGGGCGGAGCTTCGACTTAACTTCGACTACGCTCAGCCACCAGCTCAGCTACCGCCTACGCGCGAGCAGATAGAGGGGAGATGTCGTTGCTTACGTGTCGGACACTTTCGGAAGTGTCCGACACGTAA
>JBJXFD010000648.1:0-11302 GCA_046153985.1 Saprospiraceae bacterium | reverse complement strand
GTACTTGCCATTGGTAGGTAAATGGCGTTGTAGGGTTTACTGTTGGTACCAAGCCTGTTAGTGTAGCTGGTACTGCACCTGAGCATATTGCCTGTGACGCTGCTATGGTGTTAGCTGTTACCGTCGGGCAGTTACATGCGGGCGCATAGGTTTCTGTGGCGGTACAGCCGGTGCCTACTAATCGCGCTACAAACGTATAAGGTACGCCTATAGTTAATCCTGTAAAGTTATTTGAAGATTGGTAGTTTGTTCCTCCATCGCTACTGTATTCCAGGGTACCTGATGCTACTGTAGCATTTACGGTCACTGAGTTCAGCGTTCCTCCTGTACAATTGGACACAATTGATGAAATAACAGGGTTGGGATTTACAGTAATGGTTACTACGTTGCTCGGTACACCTGCTGGTGGACAAGCACCCGCAAACGCTAAACGCCGGAACTGAGTGGTTTGAGTTAATGCTCCTGCGGCATACGTGGCCATGGTGGCGCCTGAGATATTATTCCAACTGGTACCGTTATCCGTGCTGAGCTGCCATTGGTAGGTAATTGCTCCTGTACCGGTGGCTGCGGTGGTGGATGTAAATGCTACGGGAGTTTGTCCGCTACAGATGGCCTGGCTCGCTGCTATAACGCCTGCATTAGATACTCCATTGATGGTAACGGTTACTACGTTGCTCGGTACCCCTATTGGTGGACAACCACCTGCGAATGCCAAACGCCGGAACTGAGTGGTTTGGGTTAATGGTCCTGCGGCATACGTGGCCATGGTGGCGCCTGAGATATTGTTCCAGTTTGCACCGTTATCCGTGCTGAGCTGCCATTGGTAGGTAATTGCTCCTGTACCGGTGGCTGCGGTGGTAGATGTAAAAGCAGCCGGGGTTTGGCCGCTACAGATGGCCTGGCTTGCGGCTATAACACCTGCATCAGACACTCCATTGATGGTAACGGTAATTACATTGCTAGCCACCCCCGCTGGTGGGCAAAGACCCGCAAACGCTAAACGCCGGAACTGAGTAGTTTGGGTTAATGGTCCCGAGGCATACGTGGCCATGGTGGCGCCTGAGATATTGTTCCAACTTGTACCATTATCCGTACTGAGTTGCCATTGGTAGGTAATTGCTCCTGCACCAGTGGCTGCGGAGGTGGATGTAAAGGCAGCAGGAGTTTGGCCGCTACAGATGGCCTGGCTCGCGGCTATGATGCCTGCATTAGACACTCCATTGACGGTAACGGTGATTACGTTGCTCGGTGTACCGGGCGTACAACCACCGGAAAAGGCTAAGCGCCGGAACTGAGTGGTTTGGGTTAATGCTCCTGAAGCATACGTGGCCAATGTGGCGCCTGAGATATTGTTCCAACTTGTACCGTTATCTGTACTGATCTGCCATTGGTAGGTGATTGCTGCATTACCGGTGGCTGCGGTGGTGGATGTAAATGCTGCCGGAGTTTGTCCGCTACAAATGGTCTGGTTCGCTGCTATGGCGCCTGCATTTGAAACGGTATTCACCGTTACCGTGGGTTTATCGGTCAGCGCTACCGAGCAGCTTGAATTTGTAGCAAGGATATTGTATACGGTTGTACTCGACGGGCTTACCATGAAGGTAATATTACCGCCCGTGCCCGCTACCGGCGCACCCACGTTGCTGTTATTGCTGTCTAAACGGAGCTGATAACTCACACCAACCTGACTGCTCGAAACGGTGATCGTGGCCGTCTGACCTGGGCAGATCGTTGCATCGCTTACCGCAAGGTTGTCACTCGGGCAGATTCGATACCCAAATTGGTTATTACAATCCAGTTGGCCTACTCCGGTAAAATTAGCCGTTTCGACATTATCCGTCGTGAACGTAGCGCCTGAGGGAAGCGTAGAAGCAAGTACGCTTACTGTAAAATTATTACTTCCTGCGGGAGGCCCATAGGTAATGACCAATCGAGGACCTTGTGCAGCATTATTCTCTTGGGAAAAGAAAGAGAAGTATCCATCCGGTGCCGATCCAGTTGGCACTAAGACGATACCATTATTGGTGATGGTGTTGTTTAACCATCCTTGAACCAGGCTGGTAACATCGAAGGTGTAGTTGATACCTGAAGCATCATTTCTACCTCCGGTTTGGGTTCCGTAACTACCCGTATTGCCAGGTTGGTTGTTCCAGGTGAGCCCACCTTCTGTCCAGGAACCGGTAGGCCTGCGCGCCTCAAAGGTGAAGGGCGTTGAAGACCCGCCTTCGCCCCAACAAGTACTCGAACTCGTATGCGTTACAATAAACTGTGCCGATACAATTGGGCAAGCGCTATTGATTCCACTCAAATTGAACCGTGCATATGTGTAGGCATCAAAATTACCGCTGTAACTCGACATGCCAAGCTCATTACAAGTACCGAAGTTGTCGTCACCTCCTGATTCTTGGGCCGTAAATGAATCTTCACTGGCTAACAAAGTTCCACTTGTACAACTGACGGGAGGATTCACGGCAAAGCTGTAGGCGCCTCCGGCAGTAGTGGTGGTGGTTTGGACTGGAGTGGGATTTCCGGTTTCAAAAAGTTGAACAGTTATTCCGGCAACTCCGCTCTCTCCACCGTTCAAAACGGTATTGTTATTGGCATCGTTGAAAACGGTGCCTGCGATTGTATTCGTGGTCGTACTTGGACCAGTGATCGTGATGGTAGCCTGGCTACAGGAAGTACCATTACAGGCCTCATAAGTGACCTGATCACCACTCCATAATCCGGTGACGGTGCCAGTGTAAGTGACGGTGCCGTTGCCGTTGTTGACAAACGTGCCGTTGGTACCGCTGCCGAGCAGGTTGACGGTGAGGGAACCTCCCAGCGGGTCGGTGTCGTTCGCCAGTACATTGATGGTGACGGAGCCGTTGCCGCAGTCTATGGTGCCGCTGTCGTTTTGGGCGACAGGGCCTAAATTGAGATTACAAATTGTTGGCCGGATTGCAGAACGCAAGACGGCGTTCAGGTAGTAACGATCGGCATCTATATCTCCACCATGATCGTGTCCACCCAAATAATGAACGTACCCACCATCGCTGGCGGTGACGCCATCAATGCGGCCGGTGTAGGCTTTAAAATCATTGTCGCTATCGTGCACAATGCGGGTACCTCCCGGAGGATCGGTGTTAAACCCAAAGTCCACCAAGGAGCCTCCTTCGTCGGCGATGTCGCCTTCGAACTGAGCGGAAGGCTCCTGAGGATTATCATATAAAAATGTACCCACCCCAGGAGTGTCTCTGAATCCGGCATTGGTAAATACCCGGGGAGCGTTCTCCTGAAAGCCGCGTACGGCCGCACACTGGGCAAAAAAGTTGCCGCCACTACGTACGAAAGCTTTTACGGCATTCTTTTGGGCGTCGGAGATGGCGTCATTGTGCGGAACTGTGATGATGGTGACACATTCATCGGCGTCAATTGTGGTGAGATTACCTGTGGTGTAGTGCGTTCCGGAAGTAAGGCCGGCCGCACTCAAAATACTGGTATGGATAGTGGAATTTTGAGTTACTTCTACAAACACAAAAGGCTTGTGGGTAAGGTTGGCGTGCACATCCACTGTGGTGGCATTTTGCAGTTCATATACCCTGATTCCATTACCATAGCTGTTGATCACGGCTGCTGCCTGAGTCTCGAAGCCGGGAAAGATGGCAATCGGGCCGGCTTTAAAGTTCCGGGGGGCATTAGTACTCGTGGTTGGATACAGGCGGCGAGCGGAGGCACTGAAATCATTGGCGGTTCTGCTTGCTTTGGCGGGATTAATGATCCATTTGAGTGGTATACCGGCGTGCAACAAGTGGACAGCCAAGCCGTAGGCCTGGCGTACCCGGGTTTCGCTACTCTCCTGCAAAGCAAAGTCCATGGCAATGATAAGGGTACCGGCCGGAAGGGACTCCGACATCATTTGTTGAGATTCGCCTGGAGCCTCCAACTCCATGAGGTCGAAAAATGGTTCTGCGTTTGCGTAGTTACGCTCACGCAAAGCCTCCAGACGCTTGCTCCCAAAATAAACCGCATGCCCATCTTTACCGCCTTCCGATGCCGATAATGCCCCCAAAAGGGAAAAATCACCCATCAAAAAGCGATCCCAGGCAACCGTTTGCCTATGCTTGGCCGTAAAGACAGTAGGATACGTTGTTGCCTGAAGGCTACTGAACACCGAACCGCTTAAAACCAAACAGATCAGGGTGCTCATGGTAAAACGAGCACCCAAGCGAAAATTGGCATTGCCAAACTTGGCAGGCAGCAGCCTCAGCTTTGATCGTAGTGAAGATGTATATTTCATTATTTTGTAAAGGTTTCTCATGATCTTAAATTTGTTATTTTGTTAGCGGTAGGCACTGGATGGAATACCTGCTTGTAACCTGCGCCACCAATGCGGCGGGGGCTAAAAGCTTCAGGAAGGCACACACCATGAACTGGAGGGCGGTAGATTTTTTTTTCATGAGACACAAATTTGACAACTACTTATTAACAATGTTGATTACACGTTTTCAGACAGGTCTGTCCTTATGGAGCCAAAAGTAAAGGCTAAAAACAAGGAGCCTTTAATTGGAAAAACACGAATTGTTACGTCGTATTCAAGCGAAAAAAAAATGACATCCAGAATATAAAGCACTGAATGTCATTTAATTAAATTGATTCAAAAAGCGTGTTGTTGTTACGAAAAGGACCGGGGATTTTTTTGAAAATGGAGGTAAAATCTAATGTTTTCACTTTTAGAGCTTGTTCAGGAAATCCCGAACAAGCTCTAAATCAGTTGAAAGCAGAGCAGCCAATCGCTTTCCTGTTCGATAATCGGATAAATTCCCGGTTGACCCCAATGAGAAGCCAGTCCCAATTGGCGAACCAGCCGCAGTGGTAAATGGAAAGCTTCTTCAACCATAAACTCCCGCTGGCTAAAATGCCTGTTGCTAATATTTGATTGCAAACACGATTTTTCAAACCTGAACTTCAGTGAAGTTGGATTGGAACTGGAAATCCAGACAGGCGCACTGGGACAGGTTATGACACGTGTTTTTGCACTTGAGATGGACACCATACAGATGCCTGCGCCAGCGCAATGTTTACTTGGTGTGCCGAATACAACCTCTGCTTTTATTTCCCGGTTCAACCCCTCTTTCCATAAATCGGCAATCTTGAATGCAGGGCAGGATTCGTGTTTAACCATATAATTTTATGTGTGATTGGGAATAAATTAAATCATTGTCGTGTCAACGATGATGGACTTGCGACCAGAGGTCAATTTCATCGAAGCGTTCTTTTGTTGTGGGCAAATGTTTTTCATGGCAAATTATTTTGATTTGTTATTGCCATTCAAAGATCGCCCGGCAAACCAGCAGAAGCTTTATCACAACACAGACTCTCGTTACCTTTCGATTAAACAAACAGGTTCTTTTTTTTTAACTTAAATAACTTACATACAGTCACTTAAATACTTTTTATTTACCCTTTTTGTTACCGGAAATGCATTTGAATTCAGAAAAAAAACATACTCAAAATCATTAATGCAAATAAAAAATCAGTAGATAATATGATTTAAATAAAATACATATATTTAATAACATAAATTCAATACAGGGACGCACGATGCGCCGCCATCTTGAAGAGCAGCATTGCCAAAAGTTGATTTCAGAAAAAAAAACGGGAGGCAGAATTTTCTGCCTCCCGGGAAGGGTAGATGATTGACCTGGCAAGCCGCAGACTAAGGGTGGCATAAAAACCGCCTGCGGCTAAGCCTTAGGCAGTAGTCGTATCAACGATGATAGCGGCTGCTGACGTTTGATCAACCTTGCTGTGAAGGGCGCAGAAAGTGTAAATTTGTTTCATGATGCAAAACTTTAATTCCCATTACTGGATAAAATGACGAGGGGCATTATTGTGTGTCAGTTAAAACGGTTCAGGAGCATCATGAATCCTGTCACATTATCTGGCCATGCGTCTTACTTTAGCCATATTCAAAGACTCGAAGGCAAACTGCCATAGATCTTCGTAAGGCAATATTTCAATTTCGTGCGTTTGGTTCGCCACCTGAAGCGGAATGCTATTCAACCGAACCAGGTAGCGTTGTGCTTTGTCATAAATCATACCCGGATCGAAGGCTCCCAGTGGAATCTGTAGCAACAAGCGGATAAAGAAATAGCTGCGCTGCGTATTTTTCCCCCTGAGGTGGCGGTAAGCGTATTGATCAATCGCCTCAACTTCGTCGAGTAACTTGTCATATTTCCGCTCCTGCAGCAACAACATCCACCGTACAACAATGATGGAGATGTTCAATCCGCTTTTGTCCTTGGAGAAGATGGGCGTTTCGTTTACAAATTTGCCCAGTTTAAAAACATAGCCATGAGGGAGCTTAACTTTGCCGGCTATGCCGAGGTAATAAACATAAGATTCGTAAATGCGCCACAACTCCTTGGCATTATCGGGCAGGAATTCAAATCTTGGGTTTTTCAGCGTGCTGTGCAGTGTTTTGGAAGCTTCTTCATACTGGCCAGTATGCATTGAAAGTTGGAAATACAATTCCCGGTATTTAAACCAGTTGAAGGTGCCTTCATTCATTAGGTTCATACAATACTGAGCCGACTCCTGTCCTGCTTCAAATTGCCGGAGCTGGATGTTACAAATCAACCGCTGGTAATAGAATATTTGGAGGGGTACGCGTGCTTCATAAGGCTTTGATTGGAAAAACCGGATTGCTTTTTCGCAATTCTCCAATGTTTGCGGGTAGTCGTTCACCGAAGTGAAGCGCATCAGGCTGATCAGGTTGCCGTATAAATGGAGTCGGTAGGTCGCGTATTGATTGAGGAGTTCTTTTACGCGGTCATAATATTCTACTGCTTTGAGGTGTACTTCAGATTGCGCGGAACGGTTGTTCACATAGCTTACAATCAACTGAGTGTACAATTCTTCCGCTAAGCTTTCTGCGTCATAAACGTTTCGGTAATAAGCAAACTTCCGGTTGGCTTCCTCGAACTTGTGGCTATCGCTCTCCCGCAGGCCATGTTGTATGCGCAGGTAAGAAGCAATATCCATGCTCAGCAGGGTGAAGTCGAATTTTTCTGCCTGGCGCATCAGTCGGTTTGCCAGCATGATGGCAGCCGTATTGGCATTCCTTCCGGTAAGGACGCGTACAATCAGCCATTCTTTGTGGCAATCATGGTATGCTTTTTGGTAGTCAGAAGCTTGTGCCTGGTTAGGCGTCAACTGAAGTACGCTTTCCAGCAACTTTTCCCGAAGATCAGATTTCAGTTTGCGGTACTTTGAGCTTTTTGGATCTTCTTTGTACAGCGCCATACAGGCATCTGCTTCGGTTTTGAATTTTCCTTTGACGATGCCTTCATAAAAAACACTTAATTTAGAATTCGAACTTGGGTTGGCTCCCAAGGGGTGTATATTGTGTTGTTGGAGCAATAAGGCCAGCTCTTTTAGTGCTTGCATGGTTCTGATGAGTTATGAATGTTCATGAGCTTAATGCAAATGCCTACCCTGATTTGCGAACAAAACAGTGCAAGTCAACGTCTTATACCTAACTGTTAAATGTTGACTGATCTGCAAATTCTTTTACCGGCATCAATGGTTTGGCCAAAAAGTAATTTGCGCGAATGGCATGCAAGAACCAGGCATAGAGAAAGGTGTAGGAAAAATGTTTCATGTGTGATTATAATTTGTTTGAGCAAAACTAAATGTGAGCGCTAATATTGCGCCTTAGATATTCCAGTAAAGCATTCGTGATTTATTGAAATTAACATGCAATTAATTCATTAATCACTGCCAATTAATTCATTAAAAATGAATTAAATTTACAATATGATTTTAAAACCCAATAAAAGGGATGAACAAAAGCAAAGCTCTTGTAGCACCTAACACTGAAAACTCAAAGCTTAATCGGAATCATAAGGATGGAAAGAATGACAAAATATTTTGGTAGCAGCCTATTACTTTCGAAACAAAGATACGTTATTTTATCTTTGACATTCATAAAATGAGGCTCATTATCTGGCCCGTGTGCCTTAATTAAATACATTAACAACATGAATATGTAAAGCAATACCTACACTAAAATGTAGTTATTGTTCGATGTTCAACCCGATGTTATAAAAAATTTCAAAAAAACAAAAAAAAGTCTCCAAAAAATGTTATTTTGATTCTTCAAATAAGCCCTTTGTTATGCCCAATTTACCAGTCACCAGTTTGTTAGCAAACCTCCTGCTCCGGCGGCATCGGGCCCTGTTGGCGTCCGTAATCTTTTGGGGGCTTGCTATAGGACAGGTAGCAGGGCAGGAAGAAACACAGCACAGCGTTCGATATTTGGGGTTAAAGGAAGGACTAAGTTCACGGGATGTAAAAGATATTTATCAAGACAAGCGTGGTATGGTCTGGATAGCAACAACCAATGGATTGAACCGATATGATGGTCGCCGGTTAACCACTTATTCCAATTCTGAAGCAAGTCAGGTTCGCCTGCCTTCCTCCCACATCCGTAATATCGCGGAAGACGACGCTCAAAACCTCCTGTTGTGCACCAATGCCGGACTTATCGCGCTGGATCCTTCCCGGCGTCATCTGGTGTCTCTTCGTCAGTTGGGTTTTCCGGACTCCGTCGCCCGGCAAACCAATTGCAGGATAGACCGGCTGCCTGGCGGCAAACTACTGCTTTTGTCAGGGTCCGTCCTTTACCACTATGCGCACGGGCGGCTGACAACGTGGTTTCGCCTGCCGTTGGAGTGTGTGCCCGCCATCAACTCCATACGCTACTCGATTAAAGACAGTACGTTGTATTTGCAATCAAATAGCTTAGATATTGGTTTGCTTACCATTAGCGGTAAGCCCTTAAAGTTGATGAATCATTTGATTCAATACAAATGGTCATTCAATGGCCCAAAGCCAGCCTTTTTTTTCAAACAGTCCGACGGATTATTGATCAATCTGGAAGACGGCATGACCCTGGCCTGGCAAAACGGCTTTGGTATCCGGCTACAAAACGACCGCGCAGCAAAGCGACTTATCCAAAAGCAGGCTGAACAACTTTCGGACATCTTCCAACCGTGGCTCGTGGTGCAGCAATACCTCGGCAAATTAGATGAAGCAATACTTCCCGGCTCCATGCGAGGAGGTTTTTTAAGGTTTTGGCTGAAAGATGAACAGGGTGTTTATTGGCTGGGAACCAACATTGGTGTTTTTATGGTCGCGAAAGCCGGAAAATCGGCATTCCGGCAGTTTGACTTTTTAAAAAATATCAGCATCCGTTCTATCATACAGGATGAAGCCGGCAATCTGCTGATTGGAACATACAGCGGATTATTCAAATATGATCCTGATCGTGGTTATCGTCTAAAGATGCCGAAGATAAGAACGGTATTAGATATAGCGCCCGTTGGCAATAACCGCTACTGGATGGCGATGGAGGGCTGGAATGGACTGAACATTTTTGATAACACAACAAACTGTTTAAGCGCTTCCCCCGCCGAAGCCCCAGCCTTGTCTTTCGTCTTTGCTTTCGCTCAGGCCGGCAACAACACCATTTGGATGGCGCCCCGCATTGAACAAGTGTATTGCCTCCATATTCCAGATGGCCGCATTATTTTTCAGACGCCGCTGAAGCCCTATCCGCTTTCGCTTCAGAATGCAACGGTCAAGACTATTTTAACGGCGAAGGACGGCAGTATCTGGATCGCCTCTGAAGAAGGGCTGTACCGACTGGTCCCTGAAAAAAAAGGAAACTGGGTTCAGGATATGGCATCCATACCACCAATGCTTCGGAAACTAAAAATCAACGCGCTCTATGAAGACCGCAGCGGGCGGCTATGGATTGGTACAGACGGGCAGGGATTGGCGGTCTTGTCGCCGGGTTCCGGAAAATTGCAGCAGTACAAAGCCCATGACGGATTGGCGCACAACATCGTATACAGCATCCTCGGAAGCCATCGAGATTCCCTGTTATGGGCAGGCACCCAAAACGGGCTAAGTTGCCTGAGCCCGGGCACAGGCTTATTTAGCAACTACCACCAGAAAGATGGGCTGGCCGACAATGAGTTTAATTCCGGTGCGCGCGGCAAGGATAAAGAAGGCTGTCTGTATTTCGGCGGAATTAATGGCATTACCTACTTCAAGCCGGAGGAATTGTCCTTTTCGCACCCTCCTCTAAAAGCCTTCCTGTCCATTGAGATGCCAAACACCGACAGGGAGGGCGCCTCTGCTGAGTGGTTTCCTTTAGATAATGAGACCTTACTGATACCTGCTTCCGAAACTTACTTTGAAATTCTTTTTTCGTCCAACGCGGTATTCGAGGCAGACGATGTCCGGTACCGCTATACCATTTCCGGGCTATATGATGACTGGCAGTATTCGGATGCGGCCAATAAGCTCGTATTAAGGAATCTTTCACCCGGCCACTGCACCCTTAAGGTTCAGGCGATTACCTCTGCAGGCCAATGGAGTGCGCCTTTCAAAGTGACCCTTAACAAATTACCTTATGCTTATCAAACCTGGTGGTTTCGTGCTTTGATAGCCGCACTGGTTAGTGGTATAATGTACGGCGCTTACCTGCTTCGGGTCTGGCAAATACAGCGGGAATATGAAATCCGAAATCGGATCGTCCATGACCTGCACGATGATTTGGGAAGCAGGCTGTTCGCAATGCGGGCAATGGCTTCAAAAATTGCCGCCCCAAAAACGAAGGCTTCGGATTTGAGTACCCTGCTCGCTCAATTTGAGGCCACCAACAAAAATGCTTATGCCGCAATGCGCGATTTCATTTGGGCTTTTGATCCTAAAAGCGATGGCCTGAAAAATCTGGTGGATCGAATGTCGGACTTTGCTGAAAATACCGTCCGGCCGTTGGTGCCGGAACTTAAAATCAACGATAAGACCGCTGCTCAGAAAGCCTCCTTCGCCCCGGCCGTTAAACATCATGCCTTAATGGTTTTTCAGGAAATCCTGACCAATGCAACCAAGCATACTTTCTCAACATCCTTAGCGATTGACTTTTTAGAAAAGGGCAACCACTTATGCATTCGCATCCTGAACAGACACGACGGTTTGCGCAACGAACATGCCCCCTCCGAGCACAAAGGAAAAGAGAGCATTGATGCGCGGCTAAAAGCAATAAAAGGACAATTGGAATGGCTGGAAAAGGATGGGGTGCAAGAAATTTCGATCTGTATTCCCTTTTTGGAAAAGTCAGGGTTCGCCTAAGAGCTTGTTCGGGATTTCCTGATCGAGCGAGGGTGAGAAAATTTTGTTTTAGACGAGGCGGATTTTGCAGACATAGCCGGCAGCTATGGCGAAAAAATCCAACGAAGTATAA
>JBJXFD010000640.1:0-17732 GCA_046153985.1 Saprospiraceae bacterium | reverse complement strand
TGAAAGATAAACAGTTTTTTGCAGCGAGGGATTTGCTCCATGCCAACAAAAAAAACCTGAGCGCCTTCCACCAATTAAAACTCGGTGCAGAAATAGACAACGTTTTTAATCAATTAGCCGCATCCAATGCTAAAATTGATGATTTGATGCAAGGATACAGCGATCAGTTGAATGATACCATGCGCTATCATTTATCGGACATCCGGCAATCGAATTCCGCCAGGCTGTTCGACTACCAGAAAGCGCTGGAGTCCGCCCATGAAATCATCGGCAAATATCCCCACCTGATGCCCGAACACGAACTCGCCGATTACAAAAACACCCGCATCATCTGGCAGGCCCTTGCCGGGCAACCCAAACAGGAAGTGATCATCAAAGAAAAGGTGGTCATCAACATGACGCGCGACAAGGCCAGGTTGGCCAACCTGCCCGTCTCGAACAGCTTAGACAGTTTAGGGTTTATTTTTGATACGGGCGCCAACATCTCAACCATAACGGAATCTACTGCCACCAGATTAAGGATGACGCTGATGGATTCGGTGATTGACGTCACCTCCATTACGGGGCAAAAAATAAAGTCCAGAATTGCCATTTGCAAAGACCTCTACATCCGCAGCATCCACGTCAAAAACGCAATATTTTTAGTTTTTCCGGATGCGGCCTTGTACATTCCACAGATTGATTATCAGATCAATGGCATTCTTGGTTTTCCGGTCATTGCGGCCATGGGAGAAGTGCAGCTTTCGCGCAAAGACGAATTTGTAGTGCCTTTGCAGCACAGCACCCCGACCCGGTACAATATGGCGCTGGACTTCCTTACCCCGGTAATTGAAATTGCAGGAGACAGCTACACCTTCGACACTGGCGCGACCAGCACGATGTTGTACCTGCCCTATTTTCAAAAACACAAAAAAACGATTGAAGGCGAATATAAAGAAAAACCGCTCAGTTTTGGCGGGGCAGGCGGCTCTATAACCAAAACTGGATATGAGATTCACTTTGATGCCCCAATTGGCGATCAGGTCATCCATTTGGACGACATCATGCTGTTTTCAGAGCAGATCAAAGAACACGGCGACCATTATTACGGCAACATCGGACAGGATCTGATCAAAAAATTTGAGACGATGACCTTGAATTTTAAGGCGATGTTTATTTTATTCGAGTAAAAAAGGGCAAGGGGCAAGTAGGCAGTTGGCAGTTTTTCAGTTTGCAGGATTGCTTTTACTTTAAATATGATTTTGGTAACCAACATGTTGGAACTGTAAACACACCTGCCAACTGTAAAACTGCAAACTGCCAACTCACTTACTTCTCCCTCAACTGCTTAATCTTAATCCCCAACGCAGCCACCGTCAGCGTTACAAACGGGCTGACCCAGTTGAAAATGGCGTAAATGAAATAATCCACCGTTGGCACGCCGAGCACACCCGCATTGTAAGCGCCACAGGTATTCCAGGGCACCAAAACGGAAGTGACGGTTCCGGTATCTTCCAGCGTGCGGCTAAGGTTGACCGGGTGCAAACCTTTGTCCCTGAACGCTTTGGCGTACATCTTACCCGGGATAACCAAAGCGAGGTACTGGTCTGACGCGGTAACGTTGATGGCTAAGCAAGACAGCACCGTGCTTGCAAACAACCCAAAAGTCGTGTGGAACAATTGCAGCAAAGCCTGGCTGATCCGAGCCAATGCACCGATGGCGTCCATCACCCCGCCAAATACCATGGCGCACAGAATGAGCCAGATGGTACCCATCATGCCTTCCATGCCTTTGGCAGTGAAAAGGTCATTCATTTCAGGG
The DNA here is from genome assembly GCA_046153985.1 of Saprospiraceae bacterium. Taxonomy (GTDB): domain Bacteria; phylum Bacteroidota; class Bacteroidia; order Chitinophagales; family Saprospiraceae; genus JABWAJ01. Next base: position 15,931 of record JBJXFD010000640.1, on the reverse strand, counting down.
TTGGTTGTTTCCACCGCCGTTTTGGAGGTCAGGGCCTGCATGACCCCTTTGTATGCCGTATTAAAATCCAGCGTCGTTCCACCTGCTATTTTCACAAGAATATCTGGCTGTGCAATGATTGCCGCAACCCCGCCGAGCAAGGCGCCGGCCAACAAAGCAATCAGCGGTTCCGTTTTTTTGATGATCAGAAAAATGACTGCCGCAGGTACAAGGAACAACCACGGACTGATGTTGAACGCACCGTCAATGGCGGCTAATTTGTCAGAAATATCAGGCGATCCGGACGAGGTAATGCTGAATCCCATGATTAAAAACGCAATCAATGCGATGGTCATCGAAGGGACGGTGGTGATGAGCATGTATTTGATGTGGTCGAACAAGCCCGCACCGGCCATCGCCGAAGCTAAGTTGGTCGTATCTGACAGCGGAGAAATTTTGTCGCCGAAATATGCGCCCGAAATGACCGCGCCGGCAGTCATGCCCGGGTTGATGCCCATGCTGTTGCCAATGCCGATTAAAGCGATGCCAACCGTAGCAGAAGTAGACCATGAACTGCCCGTCGCCAAAGAAATGATCGAACAAATCACCAAAGAAGCCGCCAGGAAAATCGTCGGCGAAAGGATTTGCAACCCGTAATAAATCATGGAGGGTATGATGCCGCTGATCATCCAGGTGCCCGCCAGAGCGCCCACCATCAACAGGATCAGGATGGCGCCGGAAGTGGATTTGACGTTGTGCCCCACTTCTTCCATCATCTGCTTGTACGTGACTTTGTTTCTGAAACCTACCACTGCCGCCACAGCTGCGCCGATCAGCAGGATGAACTGGTTGCTGCCGCCTAAGGAGGCGTCACCGAAAATAAAGATGTTGTAAGCAAGCATTGCGACCAGAATGATCACCGGAAACAGTGCTTCCCAGATGCTCAGATTTTTGTTCTCAATAATCGGTTCCTGCTCCGGGAGTTCCGGCTTGATGTCTTCGCTGCGCATGTTGGTGATTTTAGTTTCGTTTAGAATCGCAAGATAGAAGGAAAAGTGGTTTTTTCAAAAATAGCAGGAATAAATAGAAATCGCTCCCACTCCCTCTCCCTCTCCCACTCTCTCCCTCTCTCTCCCTCTCTCCCTCTCTCCCTCTCTCCCTCTCTCCCTCTCTCCCTCTCAATTCTCCTCACCCGTATTCAACTGCATCCCACCCTTCTGTTCTTCCTTCTTTTTGATCCCAAAATTGTAGCGGATGTTCACCCCGAAACGCTGGTTGTCGCTGTAGCGGCTGCCTTCGGTGCTGATGCTGCCCTGGTTGAGCGTGAACTGCGTGACCATCGTGCGCAGGACATCGTTAGCGTTGAGCGTGACGCTGAGCCTACGGTCCATAAACGTCTGGTTGAGGCCGAAACTCAACTGCCCGAAGGTATCCAACTCGTAGAAATTCTGCTGGCCTTTGAGCATCATGAAGCCGTTCATGGTCAACTTGGTGGTTGGGGTAATCGAGAGAGAGTGGAAGGTAAAAAAGCGCCAGCTTCCCCGGTTGAACGTAAGTGGCGCGCCTTCGTACACGCCTTCGTATTCGTTGAGGTTGTATTGTGCGCCGGCCACGAAGAAGTACTTACCGCCGGGTGGCAGGGCGCCAACGATGCGGAAGTAGGTCTCTTTGTTTTTGCCCACATTGTCGAACGTTCGCACAGCAACGCTCTCAAAGTCGGGGTCTTCGTACACCACGGCAGAAAAAATATCGGTCGTGTAGTTGCGGCCAAGGGCAAAAATGGGCATGTCGTCAAAGCTGATGTTGACTTCATAATTGTCTGTAAACTGCGGCTGCAAAGCGGGGTTGCCCACCTCGTAGAGGTACTGGTCTATGTATTTGATGTAAGGGTTGAGGCTCTGGTAGTCGGGTCGGTTGATGGTGCGGCGGTAAATGGCGTAGGCACGCATCTGGTAGCTGGCAATGGTGAACAGCGACCGGCTGAGGTACACATAAGGAAACCAATCGGTGCGGTTGATGACAAAGCTCGTATCGCCGGGCACGGTCTGCGTGCCTTGCATATTGGTATGTTCCATCCGCACCCCGGCCTTGAGCAGGAATTCGCCCGGCAGGGGTTTTGAGGCCTGCAAATAGGCGGCGTTGATGTTTTCGCGGTAGTTGAAAGCGTTGGTGCGCAGGTCGTCATTAAAGAGCGTCCCGTTTACCCGGAAGTAGTAATCGGCGCGGCTTTCGTGTCGCTGCCAGGTACTTTTCAAGCCCGTTTCGAGCTTGATTTTGTAGGGGAAGTGGTAGGTTAGATCGGATTGAACCAGAAAAAAATGCCGTTTTTGCAGGTTGTCGCCTTCGCCGATAATCTCTGCATTGAAAGGCTGCACAAACAACGAGCTATAGTCCTGCGCATTGTTGTTGTCGTTGAAACTATAACCGAATTTGGTATCCCACTCTGAACCGATGGTGTCAATTTTATAGACTGCGCCGAGGTCTTGTTGCAGGCTGAAAAAGCGCGTGTCGTTGTCTATGGTATTGTCGTTTTCGGACACGATCAGGTCTTCTGTTGTGGTGATGAGGTTCGTGTTCCGGCCTTCAGACCTGCGCAAACTCCCATTCACGCGGCCATCGTAGCTGAAGCTGAGTTTTTCGCTGGCATCGTAGCTTGCGCCGAACCCTGCATAGCCCTGATCGCTGGGTGACACCGTTCGGGAGATTTGCTGGAGGGTTGAATCCAGCGCAAGAATGCGGGTGGCGCTGAGGTCATCCACCGAGTTGCGGTAGTTGTAGTTGACATTGAGGTAATAAGTTCCCTTGTCGCCGCTGTCGTTCAGGTTGATGCCGGCAAAATGGTTGCCGTACACGCCCTGGTTCATCCCCAAACTGACGGAGCCGGTGCGGCCAATTTTTACCCCTTTTTTCAGGATTACGTTCACGATGCCGCCCGAGCTGGCCGCGTCGTATTTGGTGGAGGGCGTGCGCAGCACTTCGATGCGTTGCACGCTGCCCGGGGGCAGGCTTTGGAGGATGGTGGCGATGTCCTGCGTGCTCATGCGCTGCTCCCGACCATTGATCAAAATCTGGGCGGGCGTGCTACTGTTGAGGTAGATCCCGCCTTCCTGGTCTACAAAAAGTCCGGGGGTTTTCTCCAGAACCTCCAGCGTGCTGGTACTGATGTTAGCGAGCGGTTCGGGGTCAATGATCATTTTGTCGTCCTCCTGGCGGATGAGGGGTCTGCGCGCGGTCACGGTCACTTCGCCGAGGGTGAGCGCGTCATCACGGAGGGTGTAATCGAAGCGGTTGTTGATGCCTGCTTTGAGCGTGATGGCTTTATCCAGCGTCTCATAGCCGATATAGCTGATGTTCACGCCGTATAAGCCGGCGGCTGTTTTTTCAAATTTCACAACCCCTTGTTCGTCTGTAAAGCCGGTGAATCGGGTGGAGTCGGGCAGGAAAGTTAATTGCACCGCGGCGCCCGTCAGGGGCACTTTTTTGGCGTCTTTTACGGAAATTTGGAGCGACTGTGCGGTACACAGCGCGGTGGCAAGGCTGGCGATGCCCATCAAAAAGAGTTTGCGCATACTGGTCTGAATTTTGACGCGCGAAGGTAGCGCGCATGTTTGCTACGACGTTACTTTTTCGACTAATGACAAGGTTTGGAGGGGTTAGGTTGCAATCAAACCGGCAATTCCTTCCTGGAAAACAAACTGCGAATATACCACGCCGAAAACCCGATAAACGGCAAGGTTGACAACGTAGTTTTATAGTCGCCGCCCAAAAATCCGATGGCGAACAGCAACAGGAAAAGGATGCCCATTAAAGCGATCCCGCTGATGACCAACCACTTATTCGGTTTCTTTTGAAACAATGCAATCAGCATCAGCAATTGTCCGACAAAAGGCAGGAGCACCATCGGGTGGGTCAATGTATTGGCCATATCGCCTTGTCGGAACAGAATCTGATATTCGGCTTCAAAAATGAAGGCGCTGTTGTCTCCGCCCCAGGCGAGATAGCCAAAAAAGGAGGAGATGAAAATGCAGAGTACGATAAGTCTTTGCATGGTGGTTGGTTTTATTTGGGGCAGATTTCCGTAGTTTTTGGCAATTGCCAAAAGTTTATCTACGAATTCGGGGGTGAGGGGTATGAAGGTGGAGGAGATTTCGAAGTAGGGCGTTGTGATTGAGCGGCACACGGGGGATTTTCTCGGTTTCGCACAACGGCACAACGATCACAACGCGGCGGTTTTCAGCGCTTCGTTTTTTCGTGGTGAGCGTTGTGCCGTTGTGTGAAATTTTGGCGTCCTTGGCGGAAGACAATTTCCCGCAAAGGATGCGGAGGATACGCGAAACTTGTCCCGTACAGCGGGAGTTCGCAAAGCGAGACGCCCCAGCCTTTGCGAGACCTTGGCGAGAGACAATTTCCCGCAAAGGACGCGGAGGACACGCCAAGTCCGCAAAGCGAGACACCAGCCTTTGCAAGACCTTGGCGCGAGACAGTTTCCCGCAAAGGACGCGGAGGACACGCAAAACTTGTCCCGTTCAGCGGGAGTTCGCAAAGCGAGACGCCAGCCTTTGCGCCCTTAGCGAGACCTTTGCGCTCTTTGCGGGAAAATTAACCGCAAAACCACCCTTCCATCAAATTAAAAACGGCCTCACGGTTGGGGCAGTTGCGCCACAATTTCCAGAAAACGAGCCTCGCCGATGTGTTCGAGGATGGCATTTAGATAACTTTCAGGCAGTTGCACATTGGGCGAGCCTATTTTTTGAAATATTTGATAAGAGGTCATAAAAGCCTGGATGGCACTTTCGGCTTCATTTTTTTGATTCCAATAAATTGCCCCTTTATTATGCAAAGTAGTAGCCAAACCTGCGATATCGCCGATTTGCTGCAGAATGGCTAAACTTTGTTCCAAATAGCGCAACGCCGTTTCGTAGTCGCCCTTTGTCGAATAGATTTGACTGATGTTATTCAAAGGAGCAGCCAAACCTGCGATGTCGCCGATTTGCTGAACAATGGCTAAACTTTGTTCCAAATAGCGCAACGCCGTTTCATAGTCGCCTTTGCCCGAATAGATTAGGCTGATGTTATTCAAGGTCGAGCTCTCGCCCGATCTGTCGCCGATTTGCTGAGCAATGGCTAAACTTTGTTCCAAATAACGCAACGCCGTATCATAGTCGCCTCTGACTTTATGAATTTGGCTGATGTTATGCAAGGTCGTGCCTTCGCCCGATCTGTTTCCGATTTGCTGTTGAATGGCTAAACTTTGTTCCAAATAGCGCAACGCCGTTGCGTAGTCGCCTCTGACTTTATGAATTTGGCTGATGTTATTCAAGATCATACCCTCCCCCGATCTGTTGCCGATTTGCTGCAGAATGGCTAAACTTTGTTCCAAATAGCGCAACGCAGTTTCGTAGTCGCCCTTGCCATACGCAGTTGTTGCGATGTTATTCAAGGCCGCACCCTCGCCCGATCTGTCGCCGATTTGCTGAGCAATGGCTAAACTTTGTTCCAGATAGTGCAACGCAGTTTCGTAGTCGCCCTTTGCATCATAGATTTGGCTGATGTTATTCAAGGTCGTGCCCTCCCCCAATCTGTTGCCGATTTGCTGAGCAATGGCTAAACTCTGTTCCAAATAGCGCAAAGCCATTTCGTAGTCGCCCTTGGTCGCATAGATTTGGCTAATGTTACTCAAGGTCCCGCCCTCGCCCGATCTGTCGCCGATTTGCTGAGCAATGGCTAAACTTTGTTCCAAATAGCGCAACGCAGTTTCGTAGTCGCCAACCCGAATATACATCACGCCAATACCATTTAAAGCCCTCGCATTAGTTTTTTCATCAATATTTTTATCCAAAACCGCCTGATTCAGTTCAAACGCTTTTTGGTAAAACCCAATGAGGTCATAATGGCCTTCTAATCGGAACGAAAACTCCGCAAACTCCGTCCAAGCCTCCGCCAATTCAAAATAGTCTTTGGCCAGTTCATAATTATCTAACGAAGTATTTTCCTTAAAATAACTCCCCGCCGCAAACGCCCATTTCTTCACCTCCTCCCCCGAAACCACATTTTTCCTCATCCACTCCCGCGTCAGCCGATGCACTTCAAACTGCCGGTTTGGCGCATCCCAAAAACAAAGCGACCACTCGTGCAGTGATTCCAGCAGGGGCAATAAAGTGGCTTCTTCCTGCCCGCTGATTGCTGCCAACGCTGCAATGGGCGTGCGGGTGAAACAAACCGAGGCCATTTGTAGAAGACCTTGCGCTTCGGGAGCCAGGAGCGCATAGATTTTTTCTAACAACAGTCTTTCCCAAACCTGTGCTTCCACGTCGCCGATGGAAGCTGCCAACCCCGACCAGACCACTTCAGAGTCGTTTTTCAAAATAGTCTCCAGAAACTCGTAGGCGCGCGGGTGCCCGTCCAAACGTTTGAACACATCCTGGCGTTCCGCCAAAGGAATGGTCCGCAGCACGGGCGAAAAATTGGAAAGGCGGTAGCTTTCTGCGTAGCTCATTTTATCCAGCGCGAGGTGCAGCACGGCGGCTTTCAAATCGCCGATCACGTAGCGCGTGGTGAACAGGAGGTGGCAATTTTCAGGGGAGTTTTGGCACAAATGCTGCAAAAAAGCCGCCAGTCCCGCGCTGCCGATGTTGCACCCCAGCTCGCCGCCTTCGCTTTTTTGCACATCCTCAAAATTGTCGAAAATCAGGATGGTTTTGCGCGGCCGCAAGGAATTGTCTATCAGCGCCTGGAGTTTTTCCTGCGGATTGGCGTCGCTTTCAAGGTATTGTTTGATTTGCCGGACGGTATTTTTGTTGGCCTTTTCATCGGCCTCTAAGCGCGCAAACAACTCGTCCAAAATGTATTTTTCTGAAATCTGCGGGCCGTTCCGGAAAATGATCACCTCGTGGCTGCGGTTGCCGTAGTTGTGGGCAAAAGCTTCCGCCAAGGTTGTTTTCCCCATGCCGCCCAGCCCATGCAGCACGACGTGGCGCCCCTGCGCAAAGCTGCGCCGCAACTGGTTCAGGTAACGCTTGCGGCCAATGAAGCCCGATCCAATCAGGCGGGTATTTTTGGTTTTAAAAAAATCGCTGTGTGGGTAAAAATCTTTGGGGAGGACGTAGGTCGCTTTCAGGTTGACCAGCGCCTCCGTGTATTGATTCAGGTAGACCACCGGCGTGAACCACTCGGCTAAATGAATGCGGTGGGGGTCGAGCCGGCGTTGTCTTTGCACGTATGCCCAAAGGCTTTCGCGGGCATTGGCCAGCGCGTGCGTCAGGGTTTCGCCTTTCGACAAGGCTTCGTACAAGGCCGTGGTGAAGACCTTTGCGCCAATGTCCGTCACCGAAAAACGCATGGCCACCATCGAAGGCAAGCCGAATTCAGCCAATTGCTCCACCACGCCGTCGCCCGCCACCGCCGTTTCGCAGGCGCTGAGGATCAGGAGTTTCACGCATTGGTGCTGGCGCAGGGTTTCGCCCAATTGCTTGCCCAACACTTCGAGGTGGTTGCCGTCCTCGTCTTCGAGGTGCAACACGCCCCGTTTCACGTCTTTTTGGTAAGAACCGTGCCCGCTGATGTGCACAATTTCGTGTTGGTGCTTCCGCAGCGCTTCGCTGATTTCGGCCAACGAGGCCGTATCCAAAAATTCGATGACGATTTTCGGCGCACCGCCCGTGGCTTCAAAGCTGCCGATGGCGTCAATCAGGCGCTTTTGCTCTTCTTCGATTTCGAGGAGTTTGGCGCGCTCGTTCATGTTTTCGGGCAAGGCCGTGACGAACAGCATTTTTAAAGGCACTGCCGAAGCGGGTTTGCCCTGCATGTCGAATTTGGGCAAGTCGGGTTCCATGGTCCGTACCAAACCAAAATGCGCGACGGCTAAACTTTGCCTTTCGACGCCAAATTTTTCAAGAAAAAAATGCGGAATAGCCATTTCAAACGGCAGGTTCAACACGGCTGTATCGGCAGTAGAAATCGCTAAAATCAGTTCTTCGATTTTGCGCTTTTCCAGCAAGGCGACAAAATCGCGGCAGACCGCCAGGAGGTCGTCGGTGAAAAAAGCGTTGAAGATGTTTTGGCCAAGTTGTGTTTCATTCAGGCGGCTTGCATCTAAGTTCAGTCCCCGCAAATTCCGGAACGTGGCATCGTCCAACCGGCGCAGTTCCTGAAAATCTGCCACTTGCTGAAACAATTCGGGATCCACAGAGAATTGTATGTTTTCTTTCAGCAAAGGCAAACCTGCTTGGGCTACATGCCGCGATTTGAGGGTGAGCTGTGCGGAATATTCGCCGTTCCCCATCGGTTCGATGCGAAAAAAAAGGATGCTGTGCTGAAAATCCCGCTCGACCTGGTAAATGATGTCGCCGATGTGGACATTGCCGCTGGCGATGATGGTGCTGTCGTAAACGATGTTTTTATGCGGTGGGTTTTGGTTGGTCATTTGTTTTGGTTGATGGTATTATAATGCTATATTACAAATCTGAATCCAATATTTACTATCTAAAAATGAGGACTTTACGTTGACTACAATCGGGGTCAGGGCTGGTGCTTTTATTTGGGTACTTTTACAAGGCGGGCTGAAGCCCGCGAAACAAGGCGCGGCACCCTTCGTTTCGCGGGCTTTAGTCCGCCTAAATTCGATATCAAAGATAAAGGCTTTAGAGCAGGTTTGCACAAACTTAACGAGAAACTATGATTTCTCCGCACGCTTCCAATACTCCGCGGGCACTTGTGTTGTTCACCTCAAATTTTGGAATGTTTGACAGCCGCCGATCTGGAGATCAGCGGTACGAAGCCCATGCACCGAACAGCGTTCGGCGCTACCTTACCAAATCCGCCACCGCCTTCACCCACCTCGGATCATCATTCAAACTCGGCACCAAATCCACCTTATGGCCGCCCATTTTTTCGAATTCTTCCTGGTATTCGTCGCTGATTTCAACGATGGTTTCTAAACAATCGGCTACGAAAGCTGGGCTGAAAACGAGGAGGCGTTTGGCGCCTTTGTGGGCTTGTTCTTCGAGGATGGTGGTGGTGTAGGGCTGCACCCAGGGATCGCGGCCAAGGCGGCTTTGGAAAGACGTGGTATAGCTGCCGGGCTTCAGGTTCAACTTGGCCACAAGTGCGCGCGTGGTGGCATGGCATTGCGCCGAATAGCAAAACTGGTTCACCGGACCGATGCTTTGGCAGCAATTTTCCTTTTGCAGGCAATGGTTAAAATCGTCCGCTTTGCGCATTTGGCGCTGCGGCAGACCGTGGTAGCTGAACAGGATATGGTCGTAGCTGGAGAGGTCGAATTTGCGAGCGTTGTCGGCAAAAATTTCGATCATTGGCTCGTAGTCGTAAAACGAATTGATGAACCGGACGGGCGGGATGGCATTCCTTTCGGCCAAAATGCGCATCACTTCTTCGTAGACTGAACCCGTGGAGGCCGAGGCGTATTGCGGGAACATGGGCAAGACCACAATGTCCGAAACCTGTTGTTGCAGCAGCTTCTTTATGGCCGAGGCAATGGAAGGACTTTGGTAGCGCATGGCCAATTCCACCACGTAGCCCTCGCCCAACTGTGTTTGCAGCCCTTCGGCCACGCGGTTGCCGTAGTACTTTAGCGGCGACCCGTTTTCAGTCCACAGCTTCTGGTACAATTTGGCCGATTTGCCGGAACGGAATGGCACAATGATGCCGCGCACCAGCAATTGGCGGCCAAGCCAGGAAATATCAATCACCCGCCGGTCGAGCAGGAATTCTTTCAGGTAGCGGTAGACTGCGCTGCGGGTCGGTGCGTCGGGGGTTCCGAGGTTGACGAGTAGGATGCCTTTTTTGCCGTGTTGAGACATTGTTTGAGTTTCGATGATTCAAGTCTGGGGAACAGCATAGGAGCCTTAGTTGTTCAAATGTGGGTATTTTATCCGCGAAACTTGTCACCTGCAAACCAGATAAAATGTAGACCCGATCACCTCGCCTGCAAACGAGGAGGTGCGCCTCTTTCTACTTTCTACCCTCTACTTTCTACCCTCTACTTTCTACCCTTTCACCACTTTTTCCCGCATCACCACTCCGCCCACGCGGATTTCCACCACATAAAGCCCGGCTGGCAGGTCTTTCATACCGATCAAAACCGGGTTGTTTTGTGTCGAAACGGCTTGAATTCGTTTGCCTTGCGCATCGTACAAAACGACGGCGTCCGGCAGGCGGTTCCAGTCAAAAGAGATCTTCAAATCTTCCTGAACGGGGTTGGGAAAAATGCGCAGCGACTGACGTAACAGATCCGCTTCTTCGGTGGAAACCACCACTTCGCTGACCGTATTGTTGTTTGACAAAATCCACAGATTAGGGTCGAACACCACTGTTTCTACCTCAAATGGCAGGGCTACCGAAAATAGCTGCCCCGACGCTACGTGGTCAAAAACAACGGTCGTGTCCCCGTTTGGTCCGAAAAACCGGATGGGAACGGGCATTTCATAAAAATCCACAGAAGGGTGAGATGTTGTTTGTCCGATGGTCACCTGAACCGTTCCGCTGCCACCCTGCCCCCACTGAACCTGGTAGGAAGGGTGACCCTGTCCATAAAACCAATCGTTCAAAAATTCGGTCAAATCCTGTCCACTTTGCGCTTCAAGGTGCCCTTTTAAATCCTGCGTAAGGGCATATTCATAAGCCTGATCAGGGTGGTTGAGGTAATCGCGGACGCCCTGAAAAAAGTCTTCGTCGCCTAATTTCCAGCGCAACATGTGCAGCAACATGGCGCCTTTCGAATAGGTCAGCCGGCTGCTGAAAATGCGGTTAACGCTCATCGTATCGTTTACCCAAACGGAGCCATCAGGCGCGTTGGTAATTTGCGTATAAGTATTTTGCAGCCAGTTGTACCAGTTTTGCGTGCCCAGCCCATTTTCATACGTCAACCCGGTGAGGTAGGTGGCAAAACCTTCGTTCAGCCAGATGTCTTCCCAACTGCCGCAGGTAACTTTGTCGCCAAACCACTGGTGGGCCAGCTCGTGCGCCTGGAGGCTGAACGAAAAACCGCCCATAAAGCTCATCGTTTGATGCTCCATGCCCCCACCCCATCCAAACTGGGCGTGGCCGTACTTTTCGTTGGCAAACGGGTAGAGTCCGAACAGTTCGTTATACAGTTGCATGACCTGCACAGTTGCGGTCGTGGCCGCCTGGGCATTCGTCAGAAATTCGGGATATACGTAATTGAGCACTTCAATCGGGTTGCCGTTGGGAACCGGTACAAAATCGGAATAAAAAGCGTAGTTGGTCACTGCAATTGCAATCAGGTAAGCCGGGATCGGATAGCGGTGTTTCCAGTGGTAGATTTTTTCAGCGCCAACCGGGGTTTCACTCATCAAAAGCCCGTTGCTTGCCACGCGGTAAGCTTCCGGCGTGCGCACCAAGACGTCAATCGAGTCAATTTTATCGGTCAGGTCCTGTTTGCAGGGCCACCAGTCGCGGGCGCCATAGGGTTCCGAAAGCGTCCAAAGGATGGGAACCCCCGCATGCGTTGCTTTATTAAAAGAGCCAAACCCGGTTTGCGGCGGCGCGCCGGCGTAGATCACAGTCACAGAATCCAACTGGCCGGCTGACAACGCTACAGGCAGGAAAATCTGGAGGCGGTCATCGTCGTGATGGATGAACGCCAGCGGTTGTCCCTGGCGCAATACCTGAGATACCGTGAGTTCTTTAACCAGGTCAAAATTGACTTCCTGAAAACCCGGCGTTTTAGCGGTAAAATACGAAGTGACGGCGCCGTTGATGTAAATCTGTGCAGGGTCAACCGTCCATTCCAGGCGGTGATATTTCAAATCGTAATTATCGGTGAACGGTGATGACCGGAAATTGATGAGGTTGGTATGGTTGCGGCGCTCGGCGTCGGCAATCTCGTGGAGGTCTTTATGGAAATGTTCGTCGCCTGATTGGGCGTTGGAAGCAATGATGGCTGCGAAAATGGCGCAACTGATGAATAAGAATCTCTTCAACATTGTTTTTAAAATTTTATGCCTCAAATCTAAGACGATTTGGATCGTTTGAAGCAGTGATGTTTGTAAGGTGGGAGTCAATTTGATGGAAATGAGATTTCAAGATTATTTCAAGGCCAGAGCTTATGGCGATACCTTGCGTAACCCTCTATTTATTAACAGTAAACGCCCGTTTTAGTTTTCGTGCAGTGAGGGTTTGACTTGAAGTCAAATGTCGTCAACTTAGTTGCTTAAAGGTTAATAAACCTCGTTTTTTTTTTCATAATCCCCTGATTTTATTCTATTTATAATCTCAGGTATAAATTTTTCCAAAGTGTCTTTCCTATTATTATGGGCCATCATTATGAAAATAGACACCTTAGCACGGTCGAGATTTTGCTGGTAACGAAGGTTCTTATCAATAGTGACAAAAAAATCGAAGCCATGCAGTTCGATGAGGGCTAATAATGCACCATTTTTTGTCCCTTGCCACCCCATTTCACGGACTGTTTTGACATCATAATCACTTCCAAAATCAGCTTTAAGCTTTCGTGGAAGGTTCTCATCAAGCAAAATTCTCATGCAAAATTTTCTCTGTTGTTAGTGTTTTTTTTGCCATTCCAATCACTTCCACAGCTTGTTCCATGCCAACACTGGGGTAGTCATCCAAAAACTCCTCTAAAGTATCCCCCCCCTCAATGTAATCAAAAAGGGTTTGAATTGGCACACGTGTACCATTAAAAACGGGTGTACCACCCATTGTTTCCTGATCAATGCTTACAGCTCCGTATTTCATAACCAAATATTTATTCAAATTGAGTACGCAATTTAGGCTTTTTTTAGCGCATTTCCAATCTCAGCGCTACTTTTACATTTCAAATGATCGTCTTCACGGCATCTTCAAATCTTCAAATCCTCACCTTATGGCGCTCATCAAAAACGTAAGAGGTTTCACGCCGGTTTTCGGCGACAATTGCTACTTAGCTGAAAACGCCACCATCATTGGCGATGTCGTTATGGGCGACGATTGCAGCGTCTGGTTTCAGGCCGTTATACGCGGCGACGTCAACAGCATCCGCATTGGCAACAAAGTCAACATTCAGGACGGCGCCATCCTGCACGGCACCTACCTGCGCGCTTCCACCACGGTGGGCAACAATGTGTCCATCGGCCACCGCGCCCTCGTTCACGGCTGCACGCTGATGGACAATGTGCTGGTGGGCATGGGCGCCATCATCATGGACAACGCGGTTGTAGAAGAAAACTGCCTGATTGCAGCCGGCGCGGTGGTGCTGGAAAACAGCCGCCTCGAATCGGGGTATATCTACGCGGGTGTTCCGGCTAAAAAGGTCAAAGCCATTAGTCCCGAGCAGTTCAAGGATACGATTGGGCGGATTGCGGATGCGTATTTGATGTATGCGGGTTGGTTTAAGTAGTGTCTGTTTTTATAGTCCAAACATCTGCCAGTTCGTGGTGAAATGCACAAAAGAGATACACCAGGAGCAACCACCCTGCTTTGCGGCGAATGGTAAGCTTAATTGGTATAGGAATCTTTGCATAAGGGTTCGCTTTATGGAAGATACCAGAAGTGTGCGCGGATGGATTGTATCTTGGAGGAAAAATTTGTGGCTTCTGTAATGAGACTCGTTGCAGCTACGTTACCTTGTGTAGTAAATCAATATTGTACTGAAGTTACCGCATATTAAAAACCAGCTAAAATGATAAAGTCTATCTTATTTGTTCTAATATCTTCATTTTTCACAGGAATTTTATACGCACAACCAGGCAATGTTGAATGTGATAAATTATTGGCCAAAAACATTCCTTTCACTAAGAATGCTATTAAAGAAAATTATGATGAGATTGAAACAGACCTATTGAGTTTGGTAAATTGTGGTGTTGACACAATTGATATTTTTCTTTTGACAAATGGGCCATTATCCGACATGATTTTGGTTGATCAACTTGCTCATAAGACGGACATTGGCAACATTACTTATCAACATCTTTTAGATGGATTAGTATTATTTAAGCAAAGTGAAGATTATCAAAATTCGCGAACTCAAATTGAGCGATTGCTCCAATTGATAAATCTTCCGGCATCCATCCAGAATTGGGAGCAAGACAAAATCCTGTTTGAAACATTTGGCACCCCGGATAGCATCATCAACAAGATTCCTGCTCTTTTAAAGCGCAATTTAGATACTCAGATTACCTATGGGCAACTTTTTGAAAAATATTCCCCACAGAAAGGATCTATATTCAACGATGGATTTTCATATAACCCAGGTAAAGAAATTCAAAAAACAGATTATCATGCCCTTTCAAAACAACTTACTTATTCAGAAGCTGTAAGCAAGTCAAAAGAATTAAACAAGCCAATTTTATTGTATTTTACCGGATTCAAATGTGTAAACGCTCAAAGAATGGAACAGTACATTCTGAGTAAAGAAAAAATTAAAACAACAATTGATGTTCAATTCATTTTCTTGCCATTATATGTAGATGACGAGACAGAAACCCCAAAAAATGAATGGTACAAATCGAATCATCTGCGAACAACAATTAATTCTGTAGGAAAGAAAAATCGAGAGATCCAAATGCAAAAATTCAACACAAACTCGCAACCGCTATTTATAATTTTAAATTCTGATGAAGAAACCTTAGAAATGATTGGATATATTGTAGATCACTCAGCATTTGAAAAATTCCTAACGGAAGGGTTGTTAAAATTTAAAAACTAAGTGGTACAAGTGATCGGGTGACTTTTGAAGTCACCCGATTACTACTACACTAAACAAAAAAATCAATGCTCAAAACCAAAATCCCCCTCCCCTTCCTTTTAATTACCCTGCTTTTTATAGCCTGTAATCAAAAAAAGCAATTCAATTTTTACGGGAAATGGCAATCCTTGAATGACCGGGGCCTTGTTTATGAAATAAATAAAAATGGCAACTACGCCTTATACAGAGATGGCGCCTCGCTTTATGCCCAGGTAGAGCATTTTGGGCAATTGAAAATAAAAATCAGAGAAGAAAACCAACGCTGGTATTCGTTTAAAATAGCCGATGAAACCAGCAGGAAATTAGAATCAAAAGGAAGAATTGAAATTGTCAATGAAGATCAGATCAGGATCTACTTTCATAAACACCATGATATTCTTAACATGGCCGATGAATTTCACAGAACTGAAAACCTGACCAGCTTTGAGGCCATCATGTCCAAAATACAGCAAGAACCGGAAAGTCAGTGATTTATAAGTGACCGGGTGACTTCAAGTCTAATGTCGTCAACTTAACGCTGTGAACGACCCTGCAAGGGTCAAATGTGAATAGGGGGTTGTGTAAAGAGTCGAATTTGTTGAAGTAGTTGAATTTGTTAAATTCGTTAAACACAGATAACAAACATGATACAAATATACGATTTCAACCAATTTAGCCAATTCAACACTCTTTACACAACCCCAAAGTGGAAGTGGTAAGTTAACGCGCAACCCCGGATGGGGTTGAATATTGAATATCAGGGCGTGACGTATTACATTCAACCCCATTCGGGGTTGCGCGTTACATTTCGTTTATGACCTACCCCCGATTGCATCGGGGGCTATTCACCTTCAACCACTTCGTGGTTACCTTTCGCTAAGTTGACGACATTAGACTTGAAGTCACCCGGTCACTACTCACGAAACAAACCCTATCTTTGCAACCTAACAATAAACATCATGAAATCACACAACATCCTAACAATCAGCCTCCTCCTCTTTGCAGGATTCAATGCGACTGCTCAAACAGAAAACAGCAAATCGGAATTTGAGCAGATTACGGCAACACTGATGGATTACATTGACGGCACAGGAAACGGGGAACCTGAAAGACTCCGAAAAGCCTTTCACCCTGATTTTAATTTATACACCGTTACCCAGGATACCCTTTGGATTCGTTCCGGAGAAAAGTACATCGCCAACGTAAAAGCAGGCGAAAAAACGAGCCGGATTGGTCGAATCATTTCGATAG
>JBJXFD010000636.1:0-7791 GCA_046153985.1 Saprospiraceae bacterium | reverse complement strand
ACACATCGAATGTGTATGCTTTACATCATCAATCATCATTTATCAATCATCTATCATCAATTCTTCTTCAAAAACGTGGTGAAAATGTAGAACTGATCACCCCTGGGGGCGACCCTTGCGGTCGCCCGGCCATTCAGGCGACCCTGGTGGTCGCCTGAATGGCCAACAGAACGGTTATCAAACCATTGCAGTATTTGAGGCCGACCCTCGTGGACGCCATAACGGCATAATAAACCGCCGGGATGCCCGCAGCAAATCGTTGTGGTGTTGCCCGTTGTTTTGGCCTTGCCAATGCCCACAAGGGGCATTTGTAAGGCAGGGCGACCGCGAGGGTCGCCCCTACAGCGTCAACCCGCCGTCCACGCTGATGACCGCGCCGTTGATGAATGCTGCTTCGTCAGAGGCTAAGAACACGTAGACATGCGCCACTTCCTCAGGTGTGCCGAGCCTGCCCGCGGGCGCTTTTTCGCGCATGCCGTCCAATACTTTTTCAGGGATGGTGTCCATCATTTCTGTATGGATAAATCCCGGCGCTACAGCATTGGCGGTGATGCCTTTGCGGCCAAATTCACGCGCCCAAACTTTGGTCATGGCGATTACCCCGGCTTTTGTGGCGGCGTAATTGGTTTGCCCAAAATTGCCGTAAAGGCCCACAACCGACGAAGCCGTCACAATCCGCCCGTATTGCTGCGCTTCCATGAACGGATACACGGCTTTGGTGCAGTTGAACACCCCCGTGAGGTTGACGTCTATGACTGCGTGCCATTGTTCCGGTGTCATTTTTTTGAAGCTGGCGTCGCGGGTAATCCCGGCGTTGTTGATCAGGATGTGGATGGCGCCAAAAGCTGCTTGTACTGCTTCTGCCGCTTCGGTAACCGCCTGCAAGTCGCTGGTATTCAAGCGATAAAATTGAACTTGATGGCCCTGCCCGCGCAATTCAGCAGCAAAAGCTTCGCCTTTTTCTTCGTTGATGTCCCAGATGGCTACCGCAGCGCCTTCTTGCACAAATCGGAGCGTAGTAGCCCTTCCGATGCCGCTCGCGCCCCCGGTGACGATGGCGGTTTTATTGCTTAAACGTGTCATAATCATATTTTTATTGGCTGTATAAGGATTGTTTAGGACAGGTAGTAAAGGTACAATTCCTCCGGAACGCTTCTTTATCACCAACAGGTTCCGGCGTGAAAAAACAAGGTTTGACCCGGTGGGGCACGCGTCGGAAATATTTTTTCTATGTATTAATTATCAATACATTACACTATTGTAAAAATGGGATAGACTGAGTAGGGGGGGGATCTTCATTTTACCGCCCCGGCCAACTTATAAGTGCTTAGAATGGTTAAAACCCGTACCTTTGCACCAATCAGCACTGAAATCTCTTAAATTCTCGAAATTAACATACGGGCATCCAGCGAATCGCGTTAGTGTGAGGTCTTGGTATTGTAGACTGGTTACTGGTTATCGGTTACTGGTTATTGGTGACACCCCCTAAAAAGGGAAAAAGATCATCATCCCAATACCCAGCAAAGTCTATCTACTTTCTACTAACTACTTTATACTAATTTTCCCAAAAACGAATCGCTCCGCAAGGAGGCCGCTTTATGAAGCGAATCATTATCCTGTGTCATATCCTGATTGGTCCCTTCTGGTTGTTGGGGCAAAGCTGCGGTTTGGAAGATACGATCATCATCAATCCGAACGCTACGCAGACTTTCCAATTGCAGATCGCCGACTATTTCAACAACAACCTCGCCGACCCCGCGCAGGGTGTCTGCGGCATTGAACTCTATTTCCTGCACCAGTTTATTGACAACCTTGAAATATCAGTGACTTCGCCCGGCGGCGATGTGGTGCAGCTCATTGGTCCCAATACCGACGAGCAATTTGCTTTTACTTTTTTTTCCCGCTGGAACATCACCTTCCTGCCATGCGCCGAAACGCCCATGCCAGACAGTGGTTACGTCGCCCAGTGGTCGAACGAACAGCCAGCCAATTTTGCGTCCGGTTTTTTCTACGACGGTTCTTACCATCCTTATATCGGTTGTCTGGAAGATTTTAATTCCGGGCCGGTCAACGGAACCTGGACTTTTCAAATTACCAACAATCCATCCTCCTATTCCGGCGCCGGTTTGTTCGCCAGGCTGGTTTTTTGCGATAGCCGGGGTGTAGACTGCTGTTTTGCAAAAGCCGGCGACCTGCTCCAGGCGGATGTAGTGGCCTGCGAAGGAGATACCACGCTTGCATTGGAGCTGCCGCCAACCATCATTGGGCTGCGACCCGATAAGTCCGAATACGACTACACGTACCTCATCAGCGGGAACGGGATTTTGCTGGACTTGGACACCCTCGTTGATTTAACCACTTATCCTGCCGGGACTTATGAGGTTTGCGGATTATCTTATCGGAACAGCCAGGTGGACAGCCTCCCCATTCCGGACAACGTGCTGACCCTGGATAGTTTACGCAGCAATTTAGACGGTTTTTTTGCGGATTTTTGCGGCAATATTTCCGACAGTTGCGTAACCATAACCATCGCTGCTCCGCCGCCGCCGACCGATCTGGTCATTTCCATCTGTGACGGCGACAGCTATTCAGTAGGCGACAGCGTCTTCACCACAAGTGGCGTCTATGCTGTTTTACTCGATGGATTTGCCGGTTGCGACAGCTTAGTGAACCTGGATCTTACCGTAGTGCCCGACCAAATCGTCCAATTGACCCAAACGATTTGCCGAGGAGATACGGTCTTCGTGGGCGCCATGCCCTTTTTCGACAGCGGGCTTTACACAAGGCCGTTGTTGACCGGACTTGGCTGCGACAGCACAGTTATTCTTGACCTCACGGTGTTGGAACCAGCCGTCGAAACGTTGACTGCCACCATTTGTCAAGGCGAAAGTTACCTTGCCGGCAACGATACCTTCACCGCAGCGGGCAACTATACCCTGCAATTGACAGCAGTTTCCGGGTGCGATAGTGTGCTGGAGCTTACGCTGAATGTGTTGCAGGTTCAGGCAAATATTGCACCTGCCACGGCAATTGACTGCGTCAACAATGGCGTGACGTTAAACGGCAGCGGATCAACTCCCGCAGGCGCCCTCACTTATGCATGGACGGATTTGACAGGCAATGCCCTTGGCGCTTCTGCGACCCTGGCGGTTGACAGTGGCGGAACCTATATTTTGAATGTACTGCTCGATCAGGGCGGTGCGCAATGCCAAGCCTCCGATACAATTGTCGTTTCAGATATTCGTGCTCTGCCCGATGCTGATGCAGGTTTGCCGGATACGCTCACCTGCGCAGTTTTTACGGTGCAGGTTGGCGGGCCAAATTCCTCCGTCGGGCCTGAGTTTAACTACGCCTGGGAAACCATAACCGGTAGCTTTGCCGGGCCGCAAAATACGCGGACTACTTTGGTCAATGCCCCGGGCGACTACCTGCTCATCGTTACAAATACCTTGAACAATTGCCGCGATTCGGCAACAGTTGCGATTGTCATAGATACCGTCCCGCCAATAGCCGATGCCGGGCCGGATACCACCCTGACCTGTGCGCGCCAATCCGTTGTATTAGATGGTAGCGCATCTTCAACAGGGGTAGCTTTTACCTATCAATGGGTTTCAACGACGAATATTGTACCCGCAAATGCCGATACGCCAACACCTGAGGTGAGCGTCCCCGGCCAATACCGGCTCATTGTGCAAAATACGCTCAATGCCTGCGCCGATACGGCTTTTGTACAGGTAACTGCGGACACCCTCCGGCCCAATGTCCTCATCAACATGCCGGACCCTCCCAGATTGAATTGCGCAACCCGCACCCTGACGCTCGATGCCAGTTCATCCGACAGTGGCGTGAATTTTTCCTTCATCTGGACTGCAAGCGCAGGTGGAAATATTGCTGCTAATGACCATACCCTCACCCCGCTTATCAACGCAGCCGGGAATTACGAATTGGTCATCATCAATACGGTCAATGGCTGCCGCGATTCCGCGCTGATTTTCATTGCGGACACCACCAATGTTATTGTGGCCAACATTACGGGGCAGGATACCATTACCTGTGATGCTCCGATTTTGACACTTACCGCAACGGGGTCCTCCACCGGCCCCGATATACAATATGACTGGTTTTCGGTGGATGGGCTCTTTACGCCGGGTTCCGCGCCGGATGAAATTTTTGCCTCTACCGGAGGGCTTTTCAGATTAATTGTAACCGACAATTTCACGGAATGCGCCGATACGACTTATCTCATCATCGTAGAAGACAATACGCCGCCGAATGCTGAAGCAGGCCAGGGTTTTATGCTCGATTGCGAAACCGTGCAGGGCAACCTGGATGGAAGTTTATCAGATCAGGGAATCGAATTTGAATATTCCTGGACGGGGCCCTGCATCCTATCTGGGCCGGATGCCCTGCAAATTACTGTAAACTGCCCGGGCTTATATGAACTTGAAGTTAGAAATTTACTAAACGGTTGTTCTGCCACAGATACAGTCAGGGTCACACAAAGCAGCATGCAACCCAACGGGGTGATCGCAATGCCGATGGTGCTGAATTGCATCAATCAAACCGTTGTTCTCGATGGCGCAGCTTCTTCCCCGGCAGACAGCATCACCTATCAATGGTTGGGCACAGGACTGGGCAGTGCCGACACGACCAGTTCAGTTGTAGTTAGTGAACCTGGGCTTTATACGCTGATTGTCAATAACCCCTATACCCAGTGTTCAGATACGACAACCGTGACCGTCGTTCTAAACCGAATGATCCCGACAGCCGATGCCGGCCCGGATACGACGGTGACCTGCCTGCGCACCAGTGTGGTGCTGGGGGGACCGGAGACTTCTTCCGGCCCGGATATCGTTTATGAATGGATTACCGATGAAGGCAGCATCACCGGCCCGGCAGATGTTCCCAACATTGAAGTGGATACCTCGGGCGTTTATGTTTTGTTTGTCACCGACACCATCAATGGATGCGCGGATACCGCTTTAGTTTCTGTTAGCCTCGATCGGGCGCCTCCTTTTGTAAATGCCGGCCCGATGGTGCTGATTGACTGCGCTTCCGATGCAGTAACCCTCAACGGCACGGTCTCTTCGGCCCATCCGACAGCTGTTTCCTGGACTGGAAATTGTATTCTGACGCCTTCGGATCAATTGTCCATTAATGTTGATTGTGCAGGCGATTACATCCTCACTGCCGTTGATTCTGTGAATGGCTGCATACGTTCTGACACCGTTAATGTGGCATTTTCTCCGTTCGCCCTTTTCGCAGTTGTAGCCGACACGACTGAAATTTCCTGCGAAACGGGCGTCGCGACGATCAATACTGCCGGCACGACAACCGGTTTTTACCAGTGGTTTCGGAATGGCGCATTGACAACAATTACTACCTTGAATCCGGTCGTGAACGAAGCAGGAACCTACCTGTTGGTCGTTTCTAATTTAGATCAAAGTTGTACCGACAGCGCCACGGCGGTGGTGACACTCGATTGCATTCCGCAAGCTATTGCCGCAAGCCCCGATACCATCACTTGCATACAGGAATTGGTGCAATTGGATGGCAGCGGCTCTTCTTCCGGCGCGCCGTTTAGCTATTTTTGGATAGAACCGGATGCAGGTTGCATTTTTGACGGGCAAGGCACCACGATGCCCCGGGTGCGCTGCGGCGGAACCTACCAATTGGTTGTCACCAACAACGTGGTACAACTGAGCGATACGGTTTCCGTTTTTGTGGTCATAGACACATTAAGCCCCATTGCGATCGCAGAGATGCCGGATACGATCACCTGTGAATTCAGGGAGGTCCTGCTCGATGCGGGAAACTCTTCTTCCGGAAGTGAAATCGCTTATGTGTGGACGAGTCTTAGTAATGATACCCTTAGTCAAACTGCCACTGCGTTTGCTGATTTGCCCGGCACTTACCTGTTGGAAGTGTACGACACAACCAATGGTTGCCGTGCGGTAGATTTTGTCCAGGTTTTCCAAAGCGACGTCATTCCCAGAATCATTTTTCCCAATACCATTTTTCCTTGTTTGCAGGATTCCTTCCGGCTAACCTCGTTTGTTGACCCGCCGGATGGCAGTTTTTCTTACGCATGGTCTGGCGCCGGAATCCTTGGAAATACGGACAGCGCATTTGTGCAAATCAGTGGGCCGGGCGTTTATATCCTGAGTGTGACGGAATTGAATGGCAATTGTACCACGATTGATACAGCGGTTGTCATCGAACAAAACTGTATGCCCTGTCTGAGCCTGATGGAACCAGCCAGTCTTACCTGTACCAATGGTACGGCGGTGCTCGAAGTCAGTTTTTGTGAACCCTGTATCGGTTGTACCCTGCAATGGACGACCAGCGGCACGGGGAATATCCTTTCCGGAGCACAAAACTTGACGCCAACGGTTGGCGCAGCAGGGGTTTATACCCTTGTTGCAACGGATACTTTAGGATTTGAATCTACTTTAAACGTGACGGTTACGGCAGCAACAAATCCTGTTGCTGACGCGGGGCCTGACCGCCTGATTACCTGCGACAGCCTTAGCGTGACTTTGGGTTCGGTTAATACGCCAACTGGCCCCGATTTTGTCTATCAATGGACCGCTTTTGGGGTAGGGATCCCTCTTCCTGATAACGAGCGGTTTACGGTGGTAAATGTGCCGGATACCTATGTTTTGGAAGTGTTGAACACCCAAACCGGTTGTTTTGCAAGGGATACGGTTTTTGTAGGTACTAATTCGGATACACCAACGGCAGAAGCCGGCCCTCCCGCTGCCATAACCTGCGTGCAGGCCCTTGTTGTGCTTGATGGCGCCGGTTCTACTTTGGGATCCAACATTACTTATTCCTGGACAAACGGTTCCCCCAACTGCATCCAGGGGGCTGCGACCCTGAACCCCATTGTCAGTTGCCCGGGCGTTTACCGGCTCATTGTGAGGAATACGCTGAATGGCTGCACGGCTATAGACAGTGTCATTGTAGCTTCCGAAGGCGGGCCACCAATATTACTCCCAATACCCGATACCTCGCTGAACTGCACCAGGACGGAAGTACTCTTGACTGGTAATGCCCCGGGATTGACCGGCTTTACTGCCCAATGGTGTGCCCTGGATGCCAACAATAATGTAATTTTAAACTCCTGTGTAAACGAACTGGAACTTTTAGCTACGCAACCCGGGCGTTACCGGTTCACACTGCGGAATGATACGACCGGGTGTATCGCCACGAGGATCGTCACTGTTTTTGATGGTCGGCAACTCCCGGCAGTAGACGCTGGCGCGCCTGCCACGCTGTTTTGCACCCAGGACAGCCTTTTCCTGCAAGGCAGCGCCGATCCAAATCTGGAGTACCAGTGGAGTGCATTGGGCGGGAGTTCGATTACCAATGCCAATACGTTGTCCCCAACCATCTACAACCCCGATACTTTTGTACTTCAGGTCACCAATCCACTCACCAATTGCATATCCCGGGATACGGTGATCATCTTACAGGATCAGAATACTCCGATCAGCGATGCGGGTTTGCCGGATACCCTGACCTGTTCGCTCACTTCGGTTAACCTGAGCGGTCAAGGCTCAACGACCAGCGGAAACATTGCCTGGCAATGGACGACCGACGTGGGTAATATCGTGTCGGGCGCAGCGACCCCAACTCCACTCGTCAACCGGCGCGGCGCGTATTACCTGACGGTCAGAGACCCGCTCAATAACTGTACGGTTACGGATACGGTATTTATTGAAGAAAACAAATTTCCGCCCAATATTGACCTTGCCGGCTTTCCCGACCTTGAACTGACCTGTTTGG
>JBJXFD010000610.1:0-21803 GCA_046153985.1 Saprospiraceae bacterium | reverse complement strand
CAAAAAAATGATTTCTGCATTCAAAAAATCCTCCCACCGGGCGTCTTCTACAAATGCTTTTAATTCTCCAAGCAGGCCGTGCGCTTTTCCAATCCTGCCAATTTTGACCATTGCGTCCATAAAAATTTCCAGTTACGATTATTGCCAGTGAAGTAGTCGCTGACGGAGAATAAACCCTTTTTCTGCCTTTTGCCCCCAGTCTATGGTAGGGCAAACGCTATAATCGCCATTGCAGCAGACCTCGCATTGGGTGTCTAAAATTTGCAATTCCCTGTATACCAATCCAATGTCTTTAGCGTAATGTTCTTCCGCCTGCCTGTATTCGACGAGGTTTTCGCTATCAGCCAATTGGATCGAGCAAACATTTTCAAATGAAAGGCCGCCAACCTGGAAGGGTTCGGCTATAGAAATCGTCCGATAATCGCCCCAGTCTTTGAACATTTTAAGTTGTTCTCCGGCAACTTCCACGGAAGTTGTGTTGGAAAAGAAAGCAATTCCATTCCAGGTTTCATTGGCCTTCAGTGGAAAATTCATGGTTATAAAACGCAGGTTTTCTTCGGTTCGGTAAGCCTGTTGGTTGCTGCGGGCGGCGGCATAAACCTTGCCGATTTGCCAGGGTTCGGCATCTGACTGTCGCTGAACGCGTTCGATCCGATACCAGGTCAGGCCATCCTGTCCGGGAAAAGAATCGGTGATGGATTCTTTAATGAACCATGAATTGGTATCAATTCGTGTTCCGCCTGCTGCGGGGTCAAAAATGATGGAATCCACTGCAAATTCGCGGATTTGACCCACCTGAAGCGGGTAATATTCATACCCGAAATCCAGATCCAAAGGCTCCGTCTCCCTTTTGTTGCAGGAAGATACAATCAGCGCTACAACGGCAAGGAACCATAAGCATTTGGTTGTGTTAATGTTGTATTTCATGACAAACCTGAGTTGAGACTACCATAGATGATGCCACCGCCGACCACATCGTCGTTTTCATAAAAAACGGCAGATTGCCCCGGCGCGACACCTTTTACATTGGCGTCAAATTCCACACGAATTTTGCCATTCTCGTTGTACATGCGTCCCATAGCGCCTGCATCCTTGTAGCGGATTTTGGCTACGACCTCCATTCCGTCTTCAAATGTGGCGTATTTCATTAAATTGGGTTGGCCAACGATCATTCCGTTTCGAATAAGTTCGTCTTCCAGCCCCAAAACGACCGTATTGGTATCCGGTCGGATCTCCGTTACAAACATCGGGTGCCCGAAGGCAACGCCCAAGCCTTTTCGTTGGCCGATGGTATAAAAAGGATACCCCTGATGTTTGCCGATGATTTCACCCCGGCTGTTGACAAAATCGCCGCCCGCAACCTGCGTTTCCAGTTCCGGAATGCGGTGCTTCAGAAAACTACGGTAGTCATTGTCCGGAACAAAGCAGATTTCGTAGCTCTCTGCTTTTTTGGAAAGTTCCTCATAACCAAAATCGAAAGCGAACTGGCGAACTTCTGGCTTGGTATAGTGACCCAGTGGAAAACGGCTGCGGTTCAAACATTCCTGGCTCAACCCCCAAAGAACATAGGACTGGTCTTTATTCAGATCCGCAGATTTGCTGATGAATTTCCGGTCATTTGCTTCATTGATGATGGCATAGTGGCCGGTAGCAATAAATTCGCAATCCAGCGCATCCGCACGTTTCAGCAACGCGTTCCACTTGATGTGGGTGTTGCAGAGCACGCAAGGGTTTGGCGTTCGGCCAGCCATGTATTCATTCACGAAATTGTCAATCACATAATCGCCAAATTCTTCGCGAATATCAATAATGAAGTGATGAAACCCCATATTCACGGCCACCTCACGGGCATCATTGATGGAATCGAGACTGCAACACCCGGTCTCCTTTTTGGAGGATCCAGAGTTGGCATAGTCCCAGGTTTTCATCGTGATGCCAATGACTTCATACCCCTCCTCGTGCAGCATCATAGCGGTTACTGTGCTGTCAATGCCACCGCTCATGGCGACCAAAACCTTTCCGAGCTTGCTCATAAAAACGGAGTTTATCTTTTATACTTCACGCTGCTTGGTTTTCCCGCTTTACGGGACAAGTTATTCATAGCTTCAAACTTAACCATGAGATTCGCAGCGCTCAGTATGACAAAAAAGGATTCGCACCAACGGTGCGAGGTATAATTATAGACTTGCTTGCCCCGGGACCAACAAGTCTCGTGTGCAAAATTACAAAATGCAACGCCTTTTGGTTCACTTCAATTGAAACTGATAGAAAAGGGCTGAACAATGTGAAGGGGCTTTGGGGCGTTACTGCACTTATCACCACTATTGTCTGGGCGTTCAATAAGGCCTATCTTTGGGCGTTTGGTTAAATTCTTTAAAGCACAGTTATCATGAGAAACCGGTTCAAACTATTTGCACTTTTACTTTTCACTGCTTTAGGTTCTGCTGCAATTGCGCAGGATTCCGAGTCTGGCCTTGCTTCCTATTATGGGGATGAATTTCAGGGCCGGCGGACTGCGTATGGCGATACGTATGATAAAAGCAAGCTGACCGCAGCACATAAACGCCATCCTTACGGCACCATGATCCGTGTCACCCGCCTCGATAACAAGAAGTCGGTTGTCGTCAAGGTAACGGACAAAGGCCCGTACATCAAAGGCAGGGTCATTGATTTATCTAAAAAGGCCGCAGAAAAACTGGGTATGCTTGGCGACGGAACGGCTGAAGTGGAAATTGTAGTTGTAAAACGCGTGACCAAAGAAGACGATCCGCCTGCTGAACTTGCCTTAGAAAAAGAAACGCCGACAGAAAAAGAACCAGCCAAAGAGGCGAAAACCGATCAACCCGCCGAATATAGCTTTGAGGTGGAGAATGATCCGACGGAAAAAGAAACGACCGCTTCCAAAACTGCCGAAGCGAAAAAAAGCACTGCGGTAAAGGAAGAAAAACCGGTTGCAAAAACGGAGAAAACGGCTGCTGCCAAAGAAGGATCCACCACAGAAAAAGCAAAAAAAGCCAACCTGACGGAGAAATCAAAAGCCTCTCCTTCCCGGGGAAAATTAGTAGGCAAAGATTACACGCAGTTTGGTTTGTACAAAATAGTACTGGAACGCCCTTCCCAAAAAGGTTACGGCGTTCAGGTGGCGTCGCTAAGCAACTACGAAAATGTTTTGAAGCAGGTTGCTGACCTTCAGGCTAAATTCTTCGACAATATCTTGGTAAGCATTGAAAAAGGAGCGCCGAACAATCATTACAAAATCATCCTCGGTCCTTTTGAAACTGAAAGTGCAGCGAAAAACTACGTTTCGAACATCAAAAAGAAACACAAAGTCTCGGGGTTTGTGGTGAATCTTTCGGATATAAAGTATTGATTAGGTAGAAAGTAGAGGGTAGAAAGTAGAAAGATAGGGTACGTATTGGATGATGTTTTTTCATCCCAACCTTAGCCTTTCTACCTTCTACCATTTACTTTCTACCTTCTACCTTCCTCCCTCTACTTTCTACCTTCTACTCTCTACCTTCTACCTACTTCACCGTAACCTTTCCATCCATTCCTTTAATTCCGACGATCTCATCCCGGGTGTTCACGGCCTCGAAAGGCGTTGGTTTATCTACAAAATTGATGGAAGAGAACTGGCCGGATTTGCCTTTGACTTTGTAACAGATCTGGTAAATTGAAGTGCCATCGGCTATCGCGATGCCTTTGAGCGAGTTTTCGATCCACAAAGCAGTCAGCACGCCATCCTGGGCATTGTTGGTTCCGAAATTATTGCCGTCCATGGAAGGCAGCTGAAAGTTTTTTAATTCTTTAAACTCCAGCACGTTTTTGTCCCAACGCACAGAATATTGCATCGAAACCAATTGCTGAAAGCCTGCCACCGTAATGTCCAAACAGACCGTTTCCCCGGATGAGGCAACAAGTCTTGGTGCAATCAGGGTCAGGTTACCTACTGTGGAAGGGGCGCCCGTTTGCGCATTCTGGACCGGTACGGCCTCCGTTGCAGCCTGCCCGTCTGGTTGTTTTGCCGGTTCGTTGCTACAAAAAGTAAAACACATGCAAAGCGCTGCAAAAAAGAGTTTGTTGTTCATAACGATAAGGTAAAATGATGAAACAGGGACAAAGTTAGGAAATGCCGGTTATTTCCGACAGGCAATAATCTTTTCTGGCAGGGCGTTGCATTGATGTCCCTGTATCTTTTTGTTTAAGATGCATTATCTTTGGTGTTATAACAAACGCAAATTCTATGAAACCAACTATGGCCTTCTTGTCAATTTTGAGTGTAGCCCTTTTCACAACAGGGTGTGTAACTCAACAAAAATACAGTGAGTTGGAGGAGTCGCTCACGTACTACAAAAAAGAATCACAAGCCGTAGATTCTCTGAACAACAATAACCAGGAGCTCGACCGCGTCAACCAGGAACTGGAAGACATGATCAAAGAAAAGACCTACGAAGTAGAGCAATTGACTGCTACGAACATCAACCTGAATAAAAGTTACCTGGAAGTGCTGGGCAAATACAATGGCTTGGTAGCCAAAGGCGACGAAGTACTTGCGGTCAGCGCGTACGAAAAAACCAACCTTCAGAATCAATTATCGGCACAGCAGAGCGATTTGGATGGCCACCGCAAAACAGCTGCGACGATGGAATACGAACTTTCCGAGCGCAACGCCCGCATCAGCCAGTTGGAATACAACTTTGACGGAACGCCGAAAGGGTACGACAATCAACAAAACGAACAGGCAAAAGTTACCGGATTTCTCTACGATAAACGGGTGATGATTGCTGAATTGAAACAAAAGCTTCAAAGCTCCTTTTTGGGATACAACAGCGATAATATCTCAGTGATTGACCGAAAAGACGGCGGGATTGCGGTCGTTTTCAGCGAAAGCCTGCTTTTCCCTTCGGGCAATGAGCAGGTGGACATCAATGGCCGACGTTCCTTAGTGCAACTGACCGACGTGATCAGCCCACGCATCGCTGAGTTGGACATCCGCATCGAAGGGCACGTTAATTCAGAAGCCATTGCGGAGCGCAACTGGGATGTCAGTACGCTTCGGGCAGTTTCTGTTGCCAAAGTCCTCACTGCCTACGGCATTCCCCCCGAGCGCATTACTGCAACCGGGCGGGCCGATTATATGCCGGTGGCTTCCAATACTACCCCGCAAGGGCGCGCTGCAAATCGCAGAACAGAAATCATCATCTCGCCAAACAACGAGGCACTCAATGCATTGCTCTTAGGGAAATGACCAATATTTTCGGTTCACCAAATTCGGGTAATGAGGGATACGCGCTTCATTTTTTTTCTGGTCATGATCGTTGCAATGCCTGAATACATCGGGGCACAGACTTGTCTTTCGCAGGACTTGCTGAATGCGCATGTGCATCAAAATGCCGTTGTGGCCGGAGACCGGGCGCGCATTGAAGCCTTTACCCGGAACTGGATTGAAAACCAGCAACAAAACCCTGGTGCGCCGAGAGAACTGGTGATTATCCCGGTTGTGGTGCATGTGGTTTGGCGGACTGCCGATGAAAATATTTCGGACGAGCAGATCATGTCCCAAATTCAGGTATTGAACAGCGATTTCCGAAGTATGAATGCCGATTTAGGGAACGTTACCTATCCACCGTTCCAAAATGCCATCGCAGATGCGGAAATTGAATTCCAGCTCGCTGAGGTTGACCCTTTCGGGAATGCCACGAACGGAATTACCCGAACGCAAACGAGTCTACCAGAAATTGGCATTTTGCAGATTGGCGGAAAACGGGCCATTTGCTATGAAGAATTCAGCGGACACGATGTTTGGTGCTCCAACCATTACCTGAACATCTGGATTGGCGCTTTCCCATCCGGAATTGCCGGAGAAGCCAGTTTTCCCGGGCAGGATATCCCGGAAGAAGACGGCGTGCGTATTGCACCCCACCGGTTCGGCGTTACAGGAACAGCGATCAGCGCGCCCTACCATTTAGGCCGCACGGCTACGCACGAAATTGGCCACTATTTTAACCTGTACCACGTTTGGGGAAACTCAGGGAATAGCAACCCGGATTGTATTTTTGACGATGAGGTAGCGGACACGCCGAAACAGGCCGGAAATTACCTCAATCAATGTCCATCTTTGTTACAAGCTTCCTGCATCGCAAATACACCTGATATGTTTTGCAACTACATGAATTACACGGATGACGCCTGTATGGTGATGTTTACCCAGGGGCAAAAATTGCGGATGCGGGCAGCGCTTGATGGCCCCCGTTCCGGGTTGGTGTCTCAAAGTGGCGCCTGCCTGCCGGTGTCGAATCAGTTCGAGCCGACGCCGGATATGCCTGTCGTATTACGCCCTAATCCGGCAAACCAATTCGTTGTCATTGAGGGCTTAAGCGCAGGATGTAACGTTCAATGCTATGGAGTAAATGGCGCATTATGGCCTGTTTATCAAGAACTTGAAAACAAAATCCACGTGGGGCATTTGCCCCCCGGCGCTTATCTGCTCCAAATTAAAAATGAAATAAATATGATTACTAAAATGCTTATTATTGCCCGACTTTAGAGCTTATTCGGGATTTCATTGATGAATTTCCGAATAAGCTCTTAGCCCAATTCTGCAACTCATTCTACATTCAAAACCGTTGTCATGTTCAGAAGTATGCACTACCCCCGGGGGTTGAGGCTGTTTATGATGGTCTGTATTACATGTTCTTTCGCTTCTTGCGTAACTGATGTGAGAAAAATCAGATTAGAGGAACTGAATAAGGTGGTTGAAATCAGCAAAGGCCCCTGTTATGGCCGTTGCCCGGTTTTCACGCTTACCATTTACCAGGATGGCATTGCCAGTTACCAGGGTGAACGCAACACAGACCGCATGGGCCTCTACGTCAAAAGATTGGATAAAGAAGTCTTTGCCAATCTTGAAAAAGAGTTCAGGGAAGCCAATCTTTGGCAATACCAGAATGTTTACAAAAGCCGTATTGCCGACCTTGCGAGCGTCACGCTGACCTATTACGAAGAAGGCGATATCAAGGCGATTACCGGTAAAGAAGGCCGCCCGCAGGCTGTATTGAAGTTGGAGCAAACACTCGACCGCATTGCTGCCGGCGCCGATTGGATCCTCAAGGAAGGCCCGCCGCCAGCTGATTTACCTGAAGACGCCATTCCCAACGAACTGGTTGTTCAGTTGAACAATGGGGTCAATGCCTATGCCTGGACGGAAAAATACGCGAAGCAAGGGATGAAAGTCCTGAAAAGTCTGTCCAACGATGGCTATCATTGGCTCATTTCTTACGATACATCGTTGAAGCCACCAAAAGATATGATTGAATTGGTGCGCAAGGATTCTGGGGTTGTGGGCGCTGAATTCAACAGAAAAGGAGCTAATTAGTGTGTCTGTCTTTATAGTCCGTGGCTCCGACTTACTTCGACTTCGCGCAGTACAAGTAGCTCAGCCACCTCGGTTGCGTTCATTTCGACTCGGCTTCGACTGTTCGCCTTACTTATTGTCTGAATCAGAATTTTCAGAATTTTAAAATTTCCAGAATTCGGCTCCTCGGACGCCGGATTCTGAGAATTCTTTAATCCTGAGAATTCTGATTCAGACATTTACCCGCTCGCGCCGAAGCTCCCTTTTACCCGCCAGACGCAGGGTGAAAAACAGACACTAAACTTTGACAATAATAAAAAAGCCTTCCGGGTCTCTTACCAGAAGGCTTTTTTATTGAGTCGTTAACTTATATCCGCGATTAATTTTTCCAGGGCAGGGCATTGACTTTTACGCCAACTGCTTTTCCTAAACGAACGCCTTCATCGCAGTCCATGCGCCAGTGTACGCCAAGTGGAACGCGCGACCAGGCATTTTCTTCAGCCATTTCTTCGAAGCTGCTGAATGTGCGCGGCACGCCTTCAAACTCCGTGCGGTTTCTGTGGCAGTTGTCCGTCATCGAGTAGTCTGTTCCAAAAACGCTTTCCAATGCCTTTGCGCCGGCAGCGCCCATTGTGGAGTGACCGGATGGGTAGGCAGGGAAAGAAGGTGAAATGCTTTCAGCTCCAGTCAAAGGATCGTATAGATTTGTTTTCCACGTTGGGTCAATTACGTTTACAATATAGCTCACTGGGCGCTCTACATTGTAGTAGTATTTGGAATGCCAGCAAGCAACGGCTGCATCGTTGAGCGCCATACCAACCTTGGTATATGCTTCAATGGCCGTTTCTAAGTTGCTGGATTCGTTCTTAATTACCTGGCTTGCAATGGCAACCCAGCGCGGGCCAGGGCTGAACGTCAGGTTGATAAGGTCGTCGCTCCAGAATTCTCCTACCCACTCGTCAATATAGGAAAGCGTAGGTGTGTTTTGGGCATAAACCTCAAGGGCCTGTGAGTAGTATTCAGAATTCGGCGATTCGCTGTATGGAATCGGAGGTAAGGCGAGGCGGTCGCTTTCGCTGATGGCAAATCTTCTTGCCTGACCCCAGTATGGGAACATTCCTTTGCCCGGGCCTGGAACGGTAGCAACCCAGTCTCCTGGTTCATCGTAGTTGGCCTGCCAGTCGTAGTTGCCAAACGGATCGAGGTAAGCGTCGTGTCCAACAGGATCAGTAGCTGACCAGTTCCATACCGCATCTGCAACGCGTTCGCCGTGTTCTTTCGAGCGAGCGTACACTTCCTGTCCGGCTTCTTGTTCGTACTTAGCGTTCAGTTGGCTAATTAAAGACAGCATACGTGCGTTAGCGGCTGCCTGAGGATTCGGGAAAAAGCGCGGCATCATTCTGGTGTAGACCGCGTGAACAACAGTT
This sequence comes from Saprospiraceae bacterium, assembly GCA_046153985.1. Taxonomy (GTDB): domain Bacteria; phylum Bacteroidota; class Bacteroidia; order Chitinophagales; family Saprospiraceae; genus JABWAJ01. The sequence continues at coordinate 13,022 of JBJXFD010000610.1, read as the reverse complement.
GGCCAGTGGTACTTCTTGTTCGCCTCTTTTTTAGGAATAACAAGGCCCGGAAAGCGGCTTTCCAGCGAATTGTAATCCGGCATGCCGCCAATGCAAGCTTCATATGTAGCCAAACCGAGGTAAGCTAAAGAGCGGGGCGCAGGGCCAGGGCGGTAGCCCGCGGCGTAGCGCTCAATTTCGAGGTAAACTTCATTCCACTCAAAAGCAGCTTCTGCATCATGATCCGATACAAGATTGGTCGAATCTATGTCGTCTGAAAGCTGGTCTTGTTCGCAGGAAACAGCAATCAACATGATTGCAAACAGGCCCAAAATAGGGAGTAAGGATAACTTCTTGAAAGCCATAGGATCAAGTTTTGTCGGTGTAATAAATGGTTTTAAATAATCGTGAATATAATTTTCAACAGTAGCCTATCTTCCTAAAGGTATGGCTAACCCTGGAGTAAATAGTTATTGTTGCATTCGTTTACGGCATTCGCATCAGGAAGTTACAAAATTAGTACAAAAAATAAAAAAAGTTAGAAATGGCAATAGCCAGAGTACACAGGCACCCTGGCTATTGTTAATATAGAAAAGTTATGCTAAATAACGGCATTAACGTTTCCAGGGCAAACGATTGACCGCCCGCCCGGCGCGATAGCCCAAGAGCAATCCTTGCTCAGAATCCATCCGGAAATGAACGCCAATTGGAATACGGGAAAAAGCATTTTCTTCGGCCATTTCATTAAAAGTATTGAAAGTACGCGGGGTGCTGATGAAATCCGTCCGGCCTAAGTGGCAATTATCGGTCATGCTGTAAGAATAACCATAAATACTGCTCAATGCCTCCGCAGCAGCACCGCCAAAAGTGGCGTGGCCGGAAGGATAGGCTGGAAATGGAGGGGTATAAAACTCTGAACCATTCGGGCACATAATGCTATTCCAGTTGCCGTCGCCCATTACCTGACGGATATAATCAATCGGACGCTGGTAATTGAAGCGGTATTTTTCATGCCATGCAGCAATGCCGGCGTCGCCAATGGCCATCCCTACTTTTGCATAAGTCAACACAGCGGTGCCCAAGTCAACATTTTCGCGATCCACAACCTGATTGGCTACTGCGATCCAGCGACCGGCCGGGCTGAAGGTTTTAGCAGCACAGTCATCGCTCCAGAAGTCGGCAATCCACCGTTCTTCGTATTTCTGGCCAGCTTTGATCTGGTTGATGGTAATTTGCGTTTCTCGTGCCTGGATATAAATGTCTGAATTCGGGTCGGTGCTGTAAGGCAGCGGATCTTTTATCCGCATCTCATCCGGAGAAATAGCAAAACGGCGCACGTTACCCCAGTAGGGAAAAAGCGCCCGCGTATAATCCGGGTAAGTTGGCTGCCAAAGACCCGGGCCAGTTGGCGGAACATAATCCGTAGGGTGGGGGCGCTGGTAAGCCTCATGCCCCTCAATATCGGTTGCCGACCAGGCAAAAACGGCATCAGCCACATTGCGGCCATATTCCTCCGAGCGGTTGAAGACCTCCTGGGTAACCTGGCCAATGAATTCATTGTTGAACTGCGTTTCCGTTACCTGGATCTTCGAAGCATACTCAAACGGCGCTGTGGGAAAAAATTGGGACAGAATGCGCGCATAAGTGGCATTCAGCACCGTTGGCCAGTGGTATTCGGTGCCTCTTTCTGTTCTGGGCACGATCAATCCAGGGTAAATCTCTGCGATCGAGCGGTATTCATCGGTCATACCGTTGACTACCGATTCGTAGGCAGCAATGCCAATATAGCCAATATTCCTGGCAGAAACCGGTGGGCGATATCCGGGAGTGTAGCGCTCCAGATCAAGCATAACCTTGTTCCAACTCAGCGCTACTTCATTGCTGTAGGAAGTAGTGGATTGGAAATAGGCATCCACTTCATCGTCGGTACACATGGTGATGCTCATCGCCATCAGGGCGAAGACACCAAATTTCCATAAGCTGCGTAAATTAATGGACATAGGATTAAGAATTTAAGGTCGTTAAAAAATTATGTGTAATGTCGTGAAAACAGATTATAGATTTCAAAGAAAAAGTGGAACGGCGCACATGCGGACAAAAAAAATTAACCGGTTTTGCAGCCTTCTTTTTGAACGTTCTGTAACCGGATCAGGTATTTTCTGCGCAACGCAGGCGCTTTCGTTTCAACCCGCAGGAGAAAATTTTTCATCTCCGTTTCCCAGGTATTGAATTCTTTCAGTAAGCCGCCAAATTGAAGCGTAATGACAGAATCCAGCGTGGCTGCCTGAGCGATAAGTTGCTTAGTTTCCGGGGTTAACGGTTTGTATTCCGGAAGCATTTTTATCAGGTGTTCCGCTTTAAGCTCCAAAAAATTGGCTTTGGTACCGGGTTCAAGGTCAGAAGGCAATTCCTGTTCCATAGCCGTTACCGCAATATTCCAAACAGAGTCAATTTGTTGTTGCATAACGGCTTTGTCGCAGAGTGCTTTTCTGATGCGTTGTTCTAATTGTATCGCTTCTTCCTCGAATTCGACGTTTACATTACTTTGGCAACCCTGCAGGAGTAACATGCAAAATAAAGTCAATAAAATAGTTTTGGTCAGGAACAACATTCTGGGATAAATTTAAGCGCTAAGGTACTAAGATTGGGTTGTTTAGGAAAAAAAATAGAGATTAATAACCCATTGAATTTATTTTCAACCCTTTAGATTTAATAAGTCTTAATAACCCATACTTCCCGGTCAGGTGCCCGGCGCCAACTGCAAACAGGGTGGGTTGGGAGGCGGCTATGGCTGTTATTCTGTCTGCCATAATCGCATTCCGATCGTACAACAACAGCCGTTTGAGGCTACCTTGCCCTTTAACCGAAGCACGATGCAACTGTGCAAGATTCCCGGAGGCATACCAGGCTGCCATTTTTAAGGTTTGCTGCCGGTAACGGGGAAAATTAACTGCGATTTGGGCAAGATTTTTTATGTGGGATTCGATTGGTATTTTTCCAACGATGGCCAATTGCTCTTGCAGGGTTTCAATGCCGATCGTTTGTTTTTCCCAGACTTTTGCTGTTTCCCACAAGTATTCATCCAAGGACAAAGGCATGTCTTTAGACAAAATTAATGAAGAAACAGTATTGATCAGGATGAATGGATGGGCGTTTTGAAAAGCTTCTAAATGAATGCCAAGGGTTTTATACAGAACGCGCCGGAGTTTCATCCAGGTCTTTTCGGGTAAAACTTCCCGCACCGATTTGCCTTTAGAAAGGTCATTAAACCACGAAACATCGAACGTTTCAGAGTCATCCAAATCATATTCTGTGGCGAGCGCATCGCAATTGCGGAGCACGGATTCTACTTGCCCGATCAATCCAAACGCTTTGCTGTCGTGGACGTGCATTGTCCCAAACAGGTAGGATATACCGGGTGAATCTTCCGGGTGGAGACTCCAAAGCAGGGACGGTTTTTTGCTCATAGCTTCTTGGCAGCAGGGAAGAAAAAAACAAACAGCCGCTTTCCAAAAAAATCAGAAAGCGGCTGTCCGGCAGGAAAAACCTTGAAATTACTCATACCGGTAAGGCAGCACTTTGCTGTCTTTAACGGTTGAAAGTGTCATCAGGGTCTTAAGCCGCTCAATCTCTTCAATTTGAGACAGGGTTTTGAAAAGCAATTGTTCATAAGTTGGAATGTCCTTACATACAATCTTGATCAAAAAATCGGCCTCACCGGTTATGATGTAGCATTCCGTGATCTCTTCAATTTCCTTGATTTTATCCAGAAAGTTGTTGAGCGCATTTTCCTTTTGCCAGGCAAGCGACACCAATACAAAGGTCTTGACATTCAATCCCATCGTCTGGGGGTTTACCTTTGCGTGGTAACTCTCCACTACACCTGATTGCTCTAACTTCTTGACGCGTTCCAAAGTAGGAGCTGGGGAAAGTCCGATCTTCTTCGACAAGTCGAGGTTCGTGATCTTACTGTTGTCCTGAAGGATTCTCAGTATTTTAAGGTCAATTTTATCCAATTTATCTGACATAAGTTTGTCATTTACACTTTGAGGAAATAAAAAACGCTGGAAAGATATTACATTGAAAAATAAAAATCAAGAATCAAGGTATAAAAGTGATATAAAATTCTTCTCTGCGATATCAGACTGCCTTTTTTGAATCATTCAGAAGAAAATCGAAGGCGACACCGTCGCAACAAGGTTACTTCGGTGTCGCTTTGTAAAATGTTATTCTGTTGACGTTATGGGAAGATGCCCATATTCTGATAGTCGTTGCTGATTTTGCTGATTGCGCTCACAAATGCAGCGGTCCGGAGGTCTTCAATTTCCTTTTTCTGCATTTTGACCTCCCGGATTTGTAGATAAGAACTCACCATTGTTTCTTCCAACCCGGAACGCACGAGGTCTACTTCTTCAGCGCCTCTGGCAATCAGGCGGCGTTGTTCCTCCGAAATTTCCCGGCCCGTATATTGGGCAACAAGATCAACTAAGTTGTTGTAATTCTGCTGGTTAAAACGCTTGTCCATGCGCCCGAAACGCATGTGAGAAAGGTTTTTCAACCACTCGAAGTAGGAAACCGTTACCCCACCGGCGTTTAAATAAACATCGGGAATAACCAATTTTCCAGCTTTATTGAGGATGGCTTCCGCTTCAAAAGTCGTAGGGCCATTAGCCGCTTCTGCAATAATTTTAGCCTTGATCCGTCCGGCATTTTCGCCGGTGATCTGGCTTTCCAGAGCAGCCGGGATCAGAATATCGCATTCGAATTCCAATACGCTGCGGCGGTCTTTTTTGTCATAAAACTGGGCGCCGGGGAATCCCTGGATCGAGCCAGTTTCTTTGCGGTAATTGAGCAAATCGTGTACGTCAATACCGTCTGCTTTGTAGATTGCGCCTTCCACTTCGGAAACCCCCACCAGAATCGCGCCGCCTTCATCCTGGGCAATGCGTGCAGAGTGGGCGCCTACGTTGCCAAGTCCCTGAACCACCATGGTTTTTCCGGCAATTCCGCGTGTCAACCCCAGCTTTTTCATGTCTTCAGCAATATCGCAAGCTTCCCGAAGACCGTAAAATACGCCGCGTCCGGTTGCTTCATCCCGCCCGCGAATCCCGTTCTGGTTAACCGGCTTACCGGTTACGCAGCCTGCGGAGTCGATCTCGTCGCCTTTGAAGGTGCGGTAAGTGTCATAAATCCAGGCCATTTCACGGGCGCCTGTTCCGTAGTCAGGAGCGGGTACGTCAATAGAAGGGCCGATGAAATTGCGGCGGATCAATTCCGTCGTATAACGGCGGGTGATGCGCTCCAATTCTTCTTCTTCGAATTCCCAGGGGTTGATTTTTACACCGCCTTTTGCACCGCCGAAAGGAACATCCACAATGGCGCATTTGTAGCTCATCAGCGTAGCGAGCGCCATTACTTCGTCCTGATTAACGTGGTTGCTGTAGCGGATTCCGCCTTTAGTGGGCGTGCGGTGGTGGCTGTGCTGGACCCTGTAGGCCTCAATTACGCGCACTTCACCTTTGATTTTTACCGGAAAATTAATTTGGTAAACCGCATTACAAACTTTGATCTGCTGAAGTAAACCGGCTGGCAGATCTAAGTGCCGGGCAGCTTTATCAAAATAGTCAGAGACACTTTGATAAAAACTAGGAACTACTTGTGTCATGATCTTTAATTTGGTCCTCTAACCTGGTTAGTTTCCTGTCAAGGTAGATTAGAAAAAAAATAATCCCGATGAACACCATTGCGATTACTGCAACAACGACGTAAATTTTGCCAATACTGCGCATAAAATCAGTGCCTCCCGCTGATTGGGCGAAGAGGGGAAATGCAAAAATAAACATCGTTAATACAGTGAGTACAACCCGATTCATCGGCCGATTATTGACGTGCCAAAAGTCGTTTATATTTTTCATTTAACGAAATATTATTTGGTAAATTTTATCAATATTGCCCCTTTTCAGGATTATTCGTCGTCATCCAGACGTGCCTGCAATGTTTCTATCCGGTAAGCGATTTTTGAGATCCATATTCCGATGATCGTCCAGCCGATGATGGCCGGGTAAAAAACCAAACGCATCGTGTTGTCTAAATCTTCGCCACCTAAAGCCGGGTTGCCCGATGCGCCGGGGTGCAGGCTTACTTGCGCCATCCGCGGGATCACATAAATCAAAGGAATCAGCGCTGCAAAGGCAAACAGGTTGTAAACTGCGGCAAGGCGCGCCTTTTTTTCAGGTTCTTCAAAGGAAGCCCGGAGTACAAAATAGGCGCCGTAGATGAGCAGGGCAATTGCAGTCATGGTTTGTTTGATGTCCCAACTCCAATAAGTGCCCCAGGTGTATTTCGCCCAGATGGCGCCGGTAGCCAGTCCAAGCATTCCATAGAGCATGCCGACACTCGTAAAAGCATTGGCTTTTCGGTCGAGGTGCGCCTGCGGCCGGATCAGGTAGCGCGCACTGTACACCACGGAATAAATGAACAAAAAAGCCATGGCAAACCACAGCGAGACATGGAAGTATGTGTTTCGGATGGTCTCGTACAACAGACTCCGAAACGGGAAATCGAACCGATAGTCGGCGTGCAAGTATTTTTTTAAATCATCCTGAAGCCAGGATTTCAGGCCCGCCTGGATATTGACAGAGTCCTGGGTAATGCGAATGGCGCCGGGTTGCAAGGCAGCTCCATCTATCGGACTGTCGGCAATCATCGTAAATGCGGAAATGCGCTCATTCGTGGGCAAAAACTGCGGGATATCAAAGGTTGCGCTGAATGCCGTATCGCTATGTACCTTGGTGATAAGGCCGGCTATCCACAAACTGGAATCGGTTTTTCCGTAGCTCCCTGTGCTGTCCGGTTTCAGCCAGACGCTGAGTTCCCCGGAAGCTGCCTCAAAATGCGTGTTGTAGCCATTGATGCGTACCTCTAACTTAGAGCCGCTTTGGGCTTTGCGCGGATGCACGGCTATGATTCCGGGATGCAGGGGCGTCAACATCCCTACAGTTAAGACGTACAACAAAATAAGAACGCCAAGCGCTTTCCACCAGTGCTTTTTCATATTCCAGAACAGTTATTTTGAACCATAGTAATTAGTGTCTGTCCATTTTGTCGGTGTCTGTTCTTTAGAGTTCGAGAGCAAGGCATGCGAAGGCCCAAAAATCGGAGTCCCGCCCGCCGGACGGGATGACACTTTTTGGGCCGAGCATAACGCAGCTATCGGACTATAAAGACAGGCACTCATTAATCGCGCCACAAACTTGGGTACAGCAAAATCGCCATCCCAGCCAGTACCAAATCTATCGCAATCAGAATGTTGATGTCTCTTTGGATTCCCATACCCCCGGTGTTTTCCAGCGCATTTGCGGAAAGCCGGACTAAAGTCAATAAAATTGGAATGGCAACTGGGAAACCCAGGATAGCCGTTAACGTAGCGTTGTTGTCGGCTTTCGCCGAAATGGCAGAAATAAACGTAAACGTGATGGACAACCCTGTGCTGCCCAGCAGAAGCGCCAGAAAAAACAAGCCGTTGTTCTGAACCGGACTCCCGGCCATAAAAGCCAATGCACCCCAGGTTAAGAGGTTGAGGGCAAACAACAAGCCGGAATTGTAGACGATTTTCGCCACCAGTAAAGCAATGGGACTGGCAAGTTGGTAATAGTACAATTGACGGCTGCCATTTTCCTGGACAAAACTTTTGACGATGGCATTGATGGAGGCAAACAGCACGATGCTCCAGAACAGGGCATTCCACGTTGTGGGTTCTACTTCTGCAAATGCAGCATAAATGATGAAAACAGCAGACAAGACGTACAAAAGGATGCCGCTGATGGCATATTTCATCCGCCATTCGAGCAGAAGCTCCTTTTTCAGCAAGACCACAATTTCCCGGACTACCTGCATAGGCAAACAATAGCGGTTTAGTTGCCCGAAGATAGATAAAAAAGCAGGTTGGAAGGAAACCTGGGGCGGAAAAATGACAAAATGATGGATGTCTCAAGGGGCAAAGGGCAGGAAGGGGCAAAGGGCAAGGGGCAAAAGGCAAAGGGGCAAAGGGCAAAGGGCAAAGGGCAAAGGGTTGAGTTACTGGTGCTGGTAAACACAAAACCCCTGACGCATAAAAAAGCATCAAGGGTTTTGCTATGAGGCAATAACCAGATTTTTTGACAATCCGGTGCATGCACCCAGACAATTTCGCTATAACTTATAGGTGCGCTTCAATTTTAGATGTAAGCACTTGTTTGCTGGCGAGGCCAACCTGCTTATCCACAACTATTCCATTTTTCAGGATCAGGACCGTAGGAATGCTCCGGATGCCGTATTTCATGGAAATCTCAGGATTTTCGTCTACATTCACCTTTCCAATCAAGGCTTTGCCATTGTATTCGGTGGATAATTCTTCGATGATGGGGCCGATAACACGGCAGGGGCCGCACCATTCAGCCCAGAAATCTATCACTGTGACGCCCTCGGTGTCGAGGGCAGTTTCTTGAAAGTTTACATCGGTGAACTGAAATGCCATTGTTTGTTATTTTTACAAGTAAAAGAATTTGAATACTGTAACAGCACCAGAGTCGTTTTGGTTTTACTTTTCCAAATCTTTACCGGCAGCAACGGAACAAAGATAAGCACAAGTTCATTCAACTTATATCCGCTGCCGGACATATTGCAAACAGACTGATCACAACAGACGCGCTACATGTTCAAACGTCACAAAAAAAAGATAATCTGGATCGCCCTTGGAGGCCTCGCCATCGCATTGCGCCAGTTGGCCGGCACGCACCCGGAGTGGATTGAGCAGTATTACAGCCGCAGTATTTTCCTGGGGGTGCGTTGTCTGATTGATTACGGATTGGCCTGGTTGCCTTTCCCTCTCCTATATTTATTTGTTCCAATCATGCTGCTTTGGGTAGGGCTACGGATGCGCCGGTTCTTTCTGACGCAGGCGCCGCTGAAAGAAAAATTGATGGCTGGTAGCCTTTCTTTGCTGGCGTTTGGCGGGGGCATCGTCTTTTTCTTTATGGTGCTTTGGGGCTTTAACTACGGGCGGATGCCGGTAGAAGATCTGATGCGGTTAGACCCTCATCCGCTTGATGTCTTGGAGCTGGAAAAAGAACTTCAGGAAGAAACGAAAATCATCATTGCGCTGCGCGAGGCCATTCCCGGAGCGCCGGATACCAGCGCATTAACTGGTCAAAACTTCCCTTCGGATATGGAGGAACAACTCCGTGAGGCGGTTGAACGCCAGTTAGCTTTTTACCAGTACCCAACCCTTGGCCGGGTGCGGGGACGCCTTCTGTATCCGAAAGGCATTTTTCTCCGCTTCAGCTCAGCTGGCTTGTATTTCCCGTTTACGGGTGAAGGCCACGCCGACGCTGGTCTGCATCCCCTCCAATTGCCCGCCGTGCTTGCGCATGAGATGGCGCATGGCTATGGTTTTGGAGATGAAGGGACTTGTAATTTTTGGGCTTATTTAGCCTGTGAAAGCATTCCTACACCGGTGTTGGCCTATTGTGGACACCTTTCGCACTGGCGCACCCTGGCGGTACATTTTCGCAGCTACAAACCGGACGAATACAAGCGTTTGCGGGAAACGCTCCCGGCTGGGATCTTAGCTGATATCCGGGCGATCAATCATAATATTATGGAGTACCCCGACATCATGCCGCGGTTCAGAGAAGCCGCGTATGAAGCCTACCTCAAATCGCAGGGCATCAGCGAGGGGATTCAGAACTACGACCGGGTTGTGATGCTGGTGAAGGCATGGCGGGAGGGTAGGGGGAAGTAGGCAATTTGCACCTTGCCTTCTTGCCCTTTGATTATCCACCAGATTTTTTCGTTTTTGAATAGCCTTCTTTCAGCAACAGGGCCATGACCTTATCACGCATGTTTCCCTGGATCAGGATGAGGCCGTCTTTTACCGAACCGCCGGTTCCGCACTTGGTTTTTAGCATTTTTCCCAGGGTTTCGAGCTTCTCATCGCTGCCGATGAAGCCCGAAATGACGGTAACTTCTTTTCCGCCCCGCTGCTTGCGGTCTATGGCTACCCGGAGGTTTTGTTTCCCCGGTTCAATGTCCGAAGGCGCCTCCGTTTCTTCTCCGGCATTCCAGTCGAAATCAGGATCGGTTGAAAAAATCAACCCATCCTTTCGGTTGTTTTTTTTGCTCATGTCAATTGATATTGTCCACCTATTTACTGCCTGTCCATTTTGTTAATGTCTGTTCTTTAGAGTTCGAGAGCAAGGCACGCTCAGCCCCAAAAACGGGAGTTTACTAGTGTAAATGACCGATTTTGGGGCTGAGCGTAACGCAGCTATCGGGCTATAAAGACAGACATCGGTGCAAAAAAAAGGCCGCACATTAAAAATGTACGGCTACTAGCAATGATTATAATTCCACGAATATAAACTTGTAAGGGTCTTCTTTTAGTTTTTCAAAGGGTTAACGATTTCATTTTTGGGTATAGTATGTATGTTGGTTATTGGTTACTGGTTATTAGTTATTGGTCTCGCCCAGCAACTAATAACCAATAACAAATAACCATTATCTAAGGATTTCAATTTTTTTCGTCACAATGCCGTTGTTGCTGCGAACCGTCAGGAAATAAAGGCCGTTTTCCAAAGTGTTTACATCAATCATGGTGCGTTTGCCTGCGACGTTGGCCTGGAAAACCTGCTGCCCGGTGATGTTGGACAAGGTCAGTGCTTCCATTTCAAACCCGCCGTTCAGGTACACGTTCAGGGAGTTGGATGCCGGGTTTGGATACACCTTTACTTGATCTACTGTAATCGCAACCGGCGTTTCGTCTTTCGGTCTCGGCACAATGTGTAGGGTGAAATCTCGCACTGGAATGCCGTAGGTTTGGCCGGAGCCGTTCATGCCGGTTGCAAGACCACCGGTAAGATTTACCGTGAAACCATTGTCCCCTTCTTCGCGGAAGCCACTAATGTCATCTACAACTATAAGCCTTAATTTTCCGATTTCACCATGTCCGGATGCAGAAAGTCCGCTGGTACGGGTAAAGCCTGCTTCGAGCAGCCCAGTTTGATTATTGCGCGTCATGTGCAATACCGGAGAATTGTAGGTCAACCAACTGTTTGATTTAAACTCGATGCCGACGCTTTCCGGTACAAAAATGAGCGGGTTATAAACAAACGGAAACGTGAAGCCATATACATTATACGCCGGGTTGCCTGAGTTGCCCAACACCATATCCAATTCGATCAGGTCGCCGGGGGAAGCAAAAATATCGCCCTGCAAAATAATCTCGTTTTCATAGTAAGGAACACGGGCGGGGGTTAATGAATGCGTCCGGCTGTAATACATGCTGATGGCGGTGGTGTCTAATGCTGTAACTAAGCTGTCGCCATCGGTATCTAAGTGTTTTAAATCTATGGCAGTTGGGTCAAAAATGTTCACCCAATTATCAGCGTATTGGCCATACCAGGTTGCGAGTGTGGCATTGGGGCGCGGTTTCCCAACTTCGCCCATGCTAAGGCCCAACGGAAGTATATCTTCCATATTCACCACGCCGTCAAAGTTGGTATCACCCGGCCAGACGCAATCGCCGAAACACATGGGCGCATCTCCGGCGCCGATGTTCAGGATGTCCATTTCTACTTTTACCGACTTTTGGTAAGTACAATCACCATCTGCATTGGTCACACAGTAGCGCACTTCGAATTCATCCACACCCTCTTCCACATCTTCATAAGGAATATAGAGGATCAGGTTGTAACCACTGATTTCCTGGCCGTAAATTACGGTGTCTACCTGGCCTTCCAGAAAAACGGCTTCACCAAGATCTCCCTGATCGGTGATCTGGAACAAAAACTCGGAAATCGGAACGCTATAGCCAATGATGAGCGGCGTACGTTTGGGTGTTGACATTTCAAACCTCGAACGCGCCGGTTCAAAGTTGCTGACAAAAACACGCACGGTGGCAATTTCTGCTGCACCGTTACATCCAATCGGCCTGCTCGAATATGTAAAGATGTCTACGCCGGTAAATCCGGGCGGAGGAGTGTAGCTCACATCGCCATTGCTGAGTTCTTCAAGGGTACCATATTGTGGCGTTCCAACATAAACACAACCGGCGTTTGCACCATAAAGGTCATTTTCTAAGATGTTGAACTCTACAGTAGTATAAGATGTCGTATTGATTACATCGTCAAATGCGAACGTGTTTTCTGACAGGTTCAATACACTGATGTGAACCGTTTTAGGCAACCCGGCATAGTCGTAAGTCAAAAAGTCAGAACCAATATAGTTCTGGGATGGCGTATACTTCGGAATGCCGTCTACCAAGTTATAGGTGCCATGTTGCGGGCCATTCGTCAAAGTGTAGGTAGCAGGCACCAGGATGGACTGCGATTGATTCTTTTTCGTGAACACGTGAAGGGTATCGGGAAGGCCAGGGCCAATGACGCTGATGCTGACTACGCCGTTGTCACAAGTTCCTGCACCGTCGCATACGATGTAATTGAGGTGCGCCAAGCCCACAAAATCTGCAGCCGGGATAAAATTGATCGAGGTGCCGCCTGCTAAATTGGCAAGGCCGCTGTTCGCCAAAGGAATACCGGTAAGAATCAGGGTGCCATTGCTGCTGAAGTCGTTCGCCAGCACGTCAATGTTAACCGGCACGCCGACCATCGTTGTTGCAAAATCAGGATTAGCGGTTACATTGGCCGGCAAAACGGTAATGGCAAAATCCAGGAAGCCGTAAGTAGCAGAAGCTGGCGGATTGGGTGTCCAGTAAGATATCCGGATAAAATCTGTTCCGATGTAGTCTTCCTGGGGGGTATACGTCAACGTGTAATTGAAAGCCGGTGATTGCACTAATTGCCGGGTACCGTGTATCGGCTCGGTTACGACGTGCGGGGCGTTGGGCGAAGAGACAAACCCATACTGTATCGGGACATTTTGGTAGGTCGTCAGGTTGACGATCTGTGCTCCAAGGGCCAAAGGCGCCCAGGCGAGCAGGAGGATTAAATAGAATCGGTTTTGTAACAATACATTCATGGATCGTGGATTTAAATCATTGCCTTTTG